>JANLPP010000072.1:0-5212 GCA_031367295.1 Hyphomicrobiales bacterium
CCCTATGACGACCGCAAGATCCGCGCCTCGGTCGGCGCGAGCCTGCTGTGGCAGTCGCCGCTGGGGCCGATCCGCTTTGACTATGCCTTCCCGCTGGCCAAGGGCAAATATGACCGCACCCAGGCGTTCCGCTTCAGTGGCGGCGGATCGTTCTGAGTTGATGCTGGCTGCCTGAGGCATGCAGGCTGAAATTTTCCGGCGCGCGCAAGAAATCTTGCCGCGCCGGATGTGTGTCTCGCGCCGCGCGTATTGGCTTGCGCGCGCCCCTCTCTTTGGGAGAGGCTGGCGCGCGGTTGTTTGTTGAGACGCGCCAAAACACCTGATGCACCGGACCCCGCATGAGTGATCCCATTTTTTTCGCGCGGGCGGCAACGCCAACGCTCGCGGAGATCGCCAGCTGGACCGGCGCGGCCTTGTCCGATGCGTCAGCCAGCGAGCGCCGCATCGAAGGCCTTGCCGCGCTCGATCGTGCCGGGCCGCGCGATCTCGTGTTTCTCGATAACCCGCGCTATGCGCGCGACCTCGCAAACACCCGCGCCGCCGCCTGCCTCGTCTCGGCGCGCTTTGCGGATAAAACGCCGCCGGGCACAGCCGCGCTGGTCACGCCCGATCCCTACCGCGCCTTCGCCACCGTCGCGGCAAAACTTTATCCGCAGGCAGTGCGCCCGCAGTCCGTTTTCGCCACCGCTGGCGTTTCAGACCACTGCCATGTCCATCCCGAAGCGCGGCTGGAGGCCGATGTCACCATTGATCCGGGCGCGGTCATCGGCAGGGGCGCCGAGATCGGCTCGGGCAGCATCATCGGGGCAAATTGCGTCATCGGCGACAATGTCCGCATCGGGCGCGGCTGTTCCATCGGGCCCGGGGCCACACTCAGCAACACCCTGGTCGGCAACCGCGTCATTATCCACGGCGGCGCGCGGCTGGGGCAGGACGGTTTTGGTTTTGCCATGGGGCCGCGCGGCCACCTCAAAGTGCCGCAGATGGGCCGCGTCATCATTCAGGACGATGTCGAGATTGGTGCCAACACCGCGATTGACCGCGGCGCCAACCGTGACACGGTGATCGGCGAAGGCACGAAAATCGACAATCTGGTCCAGATCGGCCACAATGTCGTCATTGGCCGCCATTGCGTCATCGTCGCGCAGGTTGGCATTTCCGGCTCAACCACGCTGGGTGATTATGTCGTGATCGGCGGCCAGGCCGGCATCACCGGCCATCTCAAGCTCGGCATGGGCGCACAGCTGGCGGCGGCCTCCGGGCTGATGAACGACATGCCGCCCGGCGCGCGCTGGGCCGGCAATCCAGCCAAACCCGGCAAGGCCCATTTCCGCGAGGTTGCCACTTTGTCAAAACTGGCGCGGCGTTACAAAAGTCCGGTTGACGAGGCCTAGGGCAGGCCCGACTATGGGCGCGGCAATGAGGGAGAGTGTCGTATGACTGACGCCGCTGCGGCGACGCTTGATACTGTGGATATTCTGAAACTGCTGGAGTATCTGCCGCATCGCTATCCCTTTCTCATGGTGGACCGCATCACCCATGCGCGCGGCGATGACAGCTGCATCGGCATCAAAAACGTCACCTTTAACGAGCCGCAGTTCCAGGGCCATTTTCCCGGACGCCCGGTCATGCCAGGCGTGCTGCTGATTGAGGGCATGGCCCAGACAGCCGGCGCGCTTGTCGTGCATGCCAAGCTTGGCACCGGCAGCGCGCGGACCGTCTATTTCATGACCGTCGACAAATGCAAGTTCCGCAAGATCGTTACACCGGGGGACCGGGTGGAATTCCACATGACCAAGCTGAACAACAAGCGCAATTTCTGGTGGTACCGGGGTGAGGCCAAGGTTGATGGCGTTCTGGTCTGCGAGGCCGAAATCAGCGCCATGCTGGTCATTGAGTGACCCCAGAGGCAGGCTGTCAGGAGCACCACCACTTGACCCAAATTCATCCCTCTGCGGTCGTGGAAGATGGCGCGCAGCTTGGCGCGGGCACCCGGGTCGGGCCGTTCTGCCATGTCGGGCCGCAGGCCGTGCTGGGCGAGGGCGTTGAGCTGATTTCGCACGTGGCCATCGCCGGGCGCACGAGCATTGGCGCGCGCACGCGGATTTTCCCCTTCGCCTCGATCGGCCACCAGCCGCAGGACCTGAAATACCATGGCGAGGCCTCTGTGCTCAGCATTGGCGCTGACTGCGTCATCCGCGAGGGTGTCACCATGAACCCCGGCACCGAGGCGGGCGGTCTCAACACCACCATCGGCAATAAATGCGCCTTCCTCGCCAATTCGCATGTGGCGCATGACTGCAAGGTCGGCAACAACGTCATCTTCTCCAACAACGTGATGCTGGCCGGGCATTGCCAGATTGGCGACTACGCCATTCTTGGCGGCGGCTGCGGCATTCACCAATATGTCCGCATTGGCCCGCAGGCCATTGTTCAGGGCCTTGCGGCGGTGGGGGAGGATGTCATCCCCTATGGCATGGCGGCGGGCAACCGCGCCTATCTGGCCGGTCTCAATCTCATCGGCCTGAAGCGGCGCGGTTTTTCGCGCGAGCAGATCCATGACCTGCGCCGCGCCTACCGACTGCTGTTTGCGCCCGAAGGCACCCTGAAAGAGCGGGTTGAGGACGTGGCCCAGGAATTCTCCAGCCATCCCGAGGTGCATTTCATCCTCGACTTTATCCGCGAGGCGGCAGACCGCTCGATCTGCGTGCCGCGCGACCTGAAGGACGCGTCTGCGTGAGCGCTGGCACGGCGGCTGCCCGCACGCCGGCTGCGCACCCGCCGCCTGTCGCCATACTCTGCGGGCAGGGCGAGTTTCCGCTGCGGGCGGCGCAATGCGTGGTTGCGGCGGGGCGTCCGGTGCTGCTGGTTGGCATTCGCGGGGTCGCCGGCCCTGGCATCGAAGCCTTCCCGCATGTCTGGCTTGGCCTTGGCGAGCTTGGCGGTTTTCTCGATACGCTGCGCCAGCGAGGCATCCGCCATCTGGCGATTGCCGGCGGCATGACGCGCCCGGCCTTCTCTGACCTGCGCCTCGATTTTGGTGGCCTCAAGAAGCTGCCGGAGATTGCCGGACTGTTTCTGGGCGGCGACAATCATCTGCTGTCGGGATTTCTGAAAATTCTGGAGCGGGAAGGCCTGACCATCGTGGGCGTGCAGGAGATTGCGCCCGGACTGCTTGCGCCGTCGGGTCTGGTGACGCAGGCGGCACCCGGCAAGGATGCGCGGCAGGATATCGGCCTTGGGCGCGCCTTCATCGCCGCAGCCTCGCCGTTTGATGTGGGGCAGGCGGTCATTGTGCACGCCGGGCGGGTGCTCGCGGTAGAGGCGGCGGAGGGAACGGACGCCATGATTGCCCGCGTCACGCAGATGCGGCGTGAGGGACGCCTGCGGCTCAAGGGCAGGGCGGGTGTGCTGGTCAAGGCCCCGAAGCGAGGCCAGGATCTGCGCATTGATCTGCCCGCCGTCGGCCCGCGCACCATCGCACTCTGTGCCGAAGCAGAGCTGGAGGGCCTGAGTCTGGCGGCCGGGCAGGTGCTGATGCTCGACCGGGCGGAACTGGCGGCGCAGGCCGACCGCGCCGGACTGTTCCTGCACGGGCATGATCCGGCGGCGGGCGGGCAGGCGTGATGACAGCAAGCGAAGCGGCGCCAAGGCACGTGTTTATCATTGCAGGCGAAGAGTCGGGAGACCAGCTTGGCTGCAAGCTGATGCGCGCGCTCACGACTGCCTTGCCGCAGGGTGTGATTTTCAGCGGCGTTGGCGGCGCGGCGATGCAGGCGGAAGGGCTGGCAAGCCTGTTTCCGATGTCCGACATAGCGGTCATGGGCTTTGCCGCAATTCTCCGGCGCCTGCCGTTGCTGCTGGCCCGCATTGCGCAGACCGCTCGCGCCTGCATTGCGGCGCGGCCCGATGTCCTCGTCATCATTGACAGTCCCGACTTCACCCACCGCGTCGCCCGCAAGGTGCGGCGCGCGCTTCCGGCCTTGCCGGTTATCGATTATGTCAGCCCGACGGTCTGGGCGTGGCGGCCGGGCCGGGCGCGCCTCATGCGCGGCTACATTGATGAAGTGCTGGCGGTGCTGCCATTTGAGCCTGACGCCCATCTGCGCCTTGGCGGCCCGCTCTGCTCCTATGTCGGCCACCCGCTGATCGAGCGTCTCGCCGGGCTGCGCCCCAATGCGCAGGAGGCGGAGGCCCGCCTCGGCGTGCCGCCGCTGCTTTTGCTGCTGCCAGGCTCGCGCCGCTCCGAAATTGACCGGCTGATGCCGGTGTTCGGGCAGGCGCTGGCGCGCATCACCCGCATGCACGGGCCGGTGGACGCGGTGCTGCCGGCGGTTGCCAAGCACGCCGCCCGCATCACGGCGCTGGCGCGCGGCTGGCCGGTCGCGCCGCGCATCGTGCAGGGTGAGGCGACCAAATATGCCGCGTTCCGCTGCGCCCGCGCCGCGCTTGCGGCCTCTGGCACAGTGTCGCTGGAACTCGCCCTTGCGCATGTGCCAATGGTTATCGCCTACAAGGTCGCCCGGTGGGAAGCGGCTATCGCGCGACGGCTGATCGAGGTGCCGACAATTGTGCTGCCAAACCTGATATTGGGTGAACAGGCAGTGCCGGAATTCATTCAGGCTGACTGCACGGAGCAGAATCTTGCTGCGTCAGTCGTTGCCCTGCTCAGCGGCGGCCCGCAGCGCGATGCCCAGCTGGAGGCTTTCACGCGGCTCGATTTTCTGGTGGAATCGCAAACTGGCCTCACACCCAGCGAAGCCGCCGCCGCGCGGATTTTGCACTGGCTTGGCCGGCGCATGTAACATGTCGGCCAGTGCGGCGGCGGGGCTTAAATCGCCTGCGGTTTAAAATCGCTGCTTTGTGCTGGCGTTGCCCGCTGCCTGTGCAGTGTCGAGCATGCCGGTGAAAGACAGCTGCCCGAGCGGGTCCGATACCATTCCGCTTTTCATGATCGCGCCTCTAGAGCATGATGTTTCAGGGTTGAAACGCACCTGGACCGCCGGCCTCCGGCCCATAGGCGCTAACTTTGGTGCCAAATGGCAGTCTCGCCGTCTTGGCCGGGCTTGTCCCGGCCATCTCCCGTGTTGGGAGTCAATGCAATTTTGTAATTTTTGCAGTTTGGGGCGCTGAGCGGTGGAGGATCTGGCTTTGACGGCATGCTCTATCGTCGCGCTGGTTCGCGCCTGCGTCAAGGACAGCCGCGAGCGGC
>JANLPP010000096.1:0-11660 GCA_031367295.1 Hyphomicrobiales bacterium
CGCTGCAGGCGCACCCCAACCTCGTCGGCATTTTCGGCTGCAATGCCTCCAATCCGATTGGCGCCGCGCGCGCCGTGAAGAACGCGAACTTGTCCGGCAAGGTCAAGATTGTTGGCCTTGATGATCTCCCCGAGACGATTCAATTCGTCAAGGAAGGCGTCATCACGGCGGTTATGGCCCAGCGCCAGTGGGAACAGGGCTATTGGTCGGTCATCTACGCCGTGGCCAAAATCCAGGGCCATACAATCCCGATGGATCACGAGACCGGCTCGCGCATCATCAACAAGGATAACGTCGGCAATTAATGTCAGGCATTTCGCGCGGCGCCGCTGACCGGCAGCGCCGCGCACTTTCCGGGAGGCTTTCATGGTCGCGGCGTTCGAAGTGCGCGAAATCTCGAAGACCTTCGGGCCAGTACGCGCACTGCAACGTGTCACCATCAGCCTGATGGCTGGCGAAGTGCATGCCATTATCGGAGAGAACGGCGCCGGCAAATCGACGCTGATGAACATTATCTGCGGCAAGCTTGCGCCGACCGCAGGCGGGCTTTTTCGCGCGGGCGCGCCTGTCGCCTTCCATACCCCGATCGACGCCCAGAAAGCCGGCATTGCGATCGCCCCGCAGGAAGTCAATCTGGTTCCCAAGCTGTCGGTAGCCGAAAACATCGTGCTGGGTGCCCACAGCGGCACCGCCGGAATTATTGACTGGAGGGCCAGCCGCCGCAGAGCCGAGGCTGCCCTGCACGACATCGACGATGGCATTGATGTCGATGCGCAGGTTGACCGGCTCAGCAAGGCGCAACAACAGCTCGTGCAGATCGCGCGCGCCGTCGCGACCTCGGCCCGTATCATCATATTCGACGAGCCCACTGCGGCGCTCACCAATCGCGAAACCGAGAAGCTTTACACCTTCATCCGGCGCTTTCGTGCGGGCGGCGGCTCGGTATTTTATGTCTCGCACCGTCTGGACGAGGTTCTCTCGCTCTCCGACCGGATCACGGTGCTGCAGGATGGCCGCGTGATCGGCGAACTCAATCCGAAAGTCACGACCAAGCCCGAAATGATCAACATGATGGCCGGGCGCGTGGTGCAAGGCGCACATGCGCCCAGACCCTATGTTGAACGCGCCGACGTTGTGCTCCGGGCTGAAAACCTCAGCCGAGCCGGTGAATTTTCTGACGTCTCCTTTGAATTGCACAGAGGTGAAATTCTTGGTGTTGCCGGGCTGATCGGCTCTGGACGGACGGAACTTGGCAAATGTCTTTTCGGCGTCACCCGTGCCGATCATGGCCGTGTGGAAATCTTCGGTCAAACTATTCCGATCCGTCATCCGGCTGACGCGATAGCGCGCGGCCTCGTGTACCTGCCCGAAGAACGCAAGGCCGAAGGCATTTTTCCGCTTCTCTCGATCAACGAGAACGCCGCCATTCCCAGTTACGAACGCTTCAGGCGTTTTTTTGGACTTAACTTCAACGAGGCGGCGCGCGAGGTCGCAGACTTTGTGCGCAAGATAAGGATCAAGCTGGCATCAGGCGAAGACCCGATCACCAGCCTTTCGGGGGGCAACCAGCAGAAAGTCATTCTTGCGCGGTGGCTGATGCGCGGTGCCAAAATCCTCATTCTTGACGAGCCAACGCGCGGCATCGACGTCAACGCAAAATTTGAAATTCAAACCGTGCTGCGCGACCTCTGCGAACAGGGCCTGTCGATCCTTTACATCTCTTCCGAACTGCTGGAACTGCTGGAAGTGTCGGACCGGATTCTCGTCATGCACGAGGGGAAAATCAAAGGCGTGCAGCGCGCGCAAACCGCCACCCAAGAGTCGCTGCTGCAGCTGGCGATGACCTGAAGGGATATTGGAGCAATGTCAGAACAACAGGCCTTGTCGATCCCGAGCCCGGCAGGAATTTCCCTGCTTACCCGCTTTCGCCGGTGGCAAGCCAGCGGCGTGCTGGTGGCGCTCCTCGTTCTCACCCTTCTGCTGGCGCTCACCAGTCCAAATTTCCTGACCCTGACAAACATACCGATCATCCTGCGCAATGCATCCTTCGTCGGCATGGTCGCGCTGGGCGAGACCCTGGTGATTCTGGTTGGCGGCATCGACCTTTCCATCGGCACTGCGGCCGGGCTGTCGGCGATCATCGGTGCGTTGATGCTGACGGGTCTGGGCCTTCACCCCTTTGTCGTCATCCCGCTCACGGCGCTTTTTGGCTGCGGGCTCGGCCTCGTCAACGCCCTGTTTGTAGCGAGGCTGCGGCTCAACCCATTTATCGTGACGCTGGCCTCTGGCGAGATATTCGCGGGCGCAATTCTGGTGATTACGCAAGGCTACCCAGTGCGTCCCCTGGGCAGCCCGTTCATCCTGTTAGGACAAAGCATGGTCCTGGGCATTCCCCTGCCCTTTCTCATCTTCCTGGGCGCAGCGCTGCTGTTGTGGTGGATTCTGGCCAAGACACGCTTTGGAAGGGACATTTACGCCGTCGGCGGCAATCGCGAGGCGGCCGCGCTGGTGGGCATCCGGGTGGCGCGCGTCGAAATGCTCGTCTTCGGCCTCGCGGGCATTTTTGCAGCCCTCGCCGGTATTCTTTATGCCAGCCGCATGGACGCCGCCCAGCCGACTGTCGGCGAAGGCTGGATGCTCAGCGCCATAACAGCGGCGATCCTCGGGGGCACGTCGCTGCGCGGCGGTGAAGGCACTATCATCGGCACCATATTCGGAGCGCTGCTGTTGACTGTCTTGCAGAACGGCACGGTTCTTCTCAACGTCTCGGGCTATTGGGAGCGGATCATTATCGGGTCGGTCGTGCTTGTCGCCGCCCTTGTCGATCTCTTGCGCCGCAAATGAAGTACGTGGCACACAGCCTCTTGGTTAGAGCATGATGTCGATGACTGGAATCGCTGCTGTTGACGAACCTTGGACCGCCGACCTCCGGCCGGCCGCTTTGAGCGACCCAAAACGGTCGTGATAAAAGCTGCACCAAAAGTCGGCCGGAGGCCAGCGGTCCAAGGCTGTTTCCACAGGGCGACATCACGCTCCAGTACAAGGGCGTCAAGGTTCACATTCGCCTTGCACGGAAAACAGGATGCAAAACATTGGCTGAAGACTATAGTATGGAGAACGACATCCGCACACGGGCCGCGTGGCTCTATTTCATGGAGGGCCTGACCCAGGACGCGGTTGCCCAGTCCCTGGGGATCACCCGCGCCCGCGTGCTGCGCATGCTGGCGGCCTGCCGCGAGGACGGCACCGTTCAAATCCGGGTCACGACGCAACTCAGTCATTGCGTTGAATTCGAGCGCAAGCTGGAACAGCGATATAAACTCGAACGCGCGATCGTCATTCCCAAACCGCAGGACGATACCAGGCTCGCCACCATAATCGGTGCTGCAACCGGAGCGTTCCTGGAGAGCGTGCTGGCCGATGGCATGACGGTCGGTCTGGGCTGGGGCCGGACATTGAGTTCGAGCCTGCCCCACATTCCACCGCGCGTTTTCAGCAAAATGACGGTCGTGTCGCTGATTGGCAGCCTGACCCGGGCGACACAGTTCAATCCGTCGGAATTCGCATGGCGCTTCGCGGACCGGCTCGGTGCCGAATGCTTCATGATGGCCGCGCCGGTTTTCGCGCCCGACAACCGCACGAGGGAAGCGCTGGTTCGCCATCCCGGCATCAACGAGATTTTCCAGCAGGCGCAAAAGCTGGATTTGGCAATTGTAAGCGTCGGGGATCTTTCGCCAAACTCCACCATGGGCAAATACGGCTTGCTGGAGCGGGAAGAAATCGCCGACCTGGTGCGGGCCGGAGCGGTAGGGGACATTCTCTGCCGGTTCATCGATGCGTCCGGCAATGTCCTCTCGCATCCGCTGAACGAGCGCGTGATCTCGGTCGAACCGCAAATGCTGCAAAGTGCGCGCCGCATCATCCTGGCTTCGGGCGGCTGGGAGAAGGCGGCGGCCGTAAAGTCGGCGTTGCTGCTGCTCGAACCAGAGGTTCTTATCACCGACTCCGACGTGGCTGAGACACTGCTCAGATAGTGTGCCACCTGCACCGGACAGATCGTCTGCTGCTGACATGCAGCGTCGCGCCTGTTCGACACGGGCGATGGCATGTGCTATTCCGACGCAGGTGAATTTGCTGAGGAATTCCACGCGGTTAGCCAGGACGCGCTGAACAAGGGCCCAATGACAATCGATCTTGCCCTCACGGTAAAAGATGCGCTTCGCGGCATTCGCTATGCGGCCCGCAAGGAGGTGCGGCTGCTTGACCGCGGCCAAGCGACTTTACAATCGCTGCTCCCCGGTGCGGATGCAGCGCAGGATGATCACAACCCGGGCCGACTCTATGAGCTCGTCCGCGCGCTGGCCAATCCCCTGGGACGCATGGCGCAGCGCATTTGCGAATCGCCAGACGTCGCAAGGCTGAGCGATAATTTTCTGGTGCCCGCCGCAATCTCGCTGGCTGCCCTTGCCGCCGATGGCGATGACACTTTGTTTGCTGCCAGTTTTTATCGCGGCGGCTCAAGCTGGCTCGCCAAGATGGGCGTCAGCAATGTCCTGATGTCGGAACAAGTTATTCTGCGCGCCGCGCGGCCCGTGGCCAGACGCCACGCTGAATGGCTGAAGCGCGCCGCGCGTCAGCCGGCAGTCGCCGCAAATGACGAGCGCCTGCTCCTCATTGTCGCCGATGTGACACAGGCCGTCATCGCCGCCGGGCCGATCCGCCGCGTCGACCGTTCGGCGGGCGCTGCGTCGCGGGCTCCGGCGGACCTCAATGCGCAGTGTTTCCTTGCGGTGGGTGTGGCCACGGCTGTGGTCTCGCTCGCCGGGGTGCCCAAAGACTTCACTATCTCGGAAATTATGGAATCGGCTGAATTGGCTACGGCGGCGCGCTTTGAGCAGTTTGCTGCGGCGCTACGGGAGGCGAACCCGGCCGCCGGACTTGCCCGCGAATTTGCGGCGGTTGTCCCCTACCTGCCCTGACAACCATGCGATGCAAAGCCCTTGATCGCGCCGCGTGCCGATGCAGGATTGGCGGCGCTGGATGGGATGGGTTCGGGCAGCGTAGTGTTTGGTGTGGATGAATTGCGAAAGCGTTAGGCCATGGATCTGCGTTTCACCAGTCAGCTTGCCGCCTTGGGGGATGTGCGTCATCAGGTGCGCCATCTCGGCTGGTTCCGTCGCGCCTTCGACCGTTGCGCGGCGCTGGTCACGCAAGACTGGGGCGTCGATTTCAAGGTGCATGACGCGCAACTGACCAAAGCCTTTCTCGACTGGGCCAGCGCTTTTGCGGCGCAGCGAAAACATGCCGAGGTTTCGCGCAAGGATTTCGCCAGTTTTGCCGCCGGGCTGCTGCTGAAGGAGCTGATCCGCAACAAGGTCTGCGCTGCTGGTGAAAGGTCGGGCCTGCGTGTCCCGGCCGGGGCCAATGGACGCGCCGCCGAAATTATCAAATTCTGGCCAGAGGGGTTTCTTTACACAAGTTTCTGCCTGAGCGTGCTCAACGCCGTGATGCAGCAGGACTTCGACTCCGTCGTCGAATTGAAGCCTGCCGTTGAAGACATTCGCACCTGGTGGTCGTTCCGCGAGAACGTCAGCGAGGATGCCTCGCTTGCGGTCAGTTTCCTTGACACTTTCGTCGGCAATGAACCGAACTGGGCGCAACCTGAATTCGCCCTCGCGCGCCAGGGCATGAAACCCGCCGCCATCGCTCGCCAGGGTTGATCGCGGTCAGGGACGGCCTCCGGCCCATATGTACTGCTTTAAGCACAACTCTCTCTCCGTCCTGGCCGGGCTTGTCTCGGCCATCCACGCGGTCGGGCCGCTGCATTCGCCAAATTTTGACGCAATGGCCCGGCGTGGGTGGCCGGGACAAGCCCGGCCAAGACGGCAAGATGCGTACTTTTGCCGTCAAATTAGCGCCTACCTATCTCCGGCCGTCCTTTGGCGCAGCTTTTTCAGGACCGTTTCAGGTCACGCCAGGCAAGCCGGCCAGAGACCGGCGGTCCAGGGTTCGTCAACAGCGACGCGGCTAACCGGCGGAGCGGATGACTTCAAGCCACAGGCGCGCAACGTCTGCCTGTGCTTCAACATGCGGCATATGGCCGACGCCCGGGAAGATGTGGACGCCCACAGACCCGCCAAGGCCGGATGCATGCGTCGCCGGAATAATCCAGTCGGCGGCGCCAAACACCAGGCGCCTGGGAATGGTCAGCGCGCTGAGCCGGTCACGAACGCTGAATGCCTGCGTGTGGCGGGGAAACAGCGCGTCAGCGAGCTGGCGCAAGCCTTCAATGTAACCGTCGCGCTGGCGCGGGCGCAGGCTGACGCTGATGAAATCGCGCGGCAGGCTGTGTGGATCGGCGACGGTCATCGACAGCCAGGATGCGAGGGCATCAGCGTCTTTGGCGCGCAGGAACCCGTCAATGAAGGCACCGTTGATCTCGGGGCCGAGGCCGCCGGAGGCCAGCAAGAACAAGGATCGCGCCGAAAAGTCTGCGCGCGCAGCGAGCGCGGTGGCGACCGCACCGCCAAGCGAATGGCCGGCAAGGTGGGCCGCTGTGACGCCTTCTTCCGCCAACACGCCAGCGACCGCTTGCGCGATGGCGTCGATGGTCGCTGACGCCATGGGGGCTGATTTCCCGTGCGCGGGCAGATCGATGGCCAGCACCGGCCCAGTTGCCGGAGCGCCGGTCACCAGCGGCCGCCAGGAGTCCAGCTCCGAGCCAAAGCCATGCAGCAGCACGCTCGGCGTTCCCGCGCCCTTGCGCAGCCAGACGCGATGGATGTTGCCGGATGACGTCGCCGCACCTGCCACTGCCGAAGGGACTGTCTGCGCGGGCACGTCGCCGGCCTGAATGCGGCCCCGCGCGCCTGTCCCCGTCAACGTCGCAAGTTCGATGCCGCGCTGGCGCGCCAGCCGCCGCGCCAGCGGCGTTGCGGCAACGCCGGTTCCGGCGTTTGCGGAAACGTTTACGCGCAGCTCTGCCGCCGCCGGCGCAGCGACGGCGCTGGCTGGCGGCGATACGGCAGTCGCAGATTTGACAGTCGCTCCATAAGCCTCACCCGGCGCATAGATCCACCCGATCACCTGGCCGACAGGAATCTCGTCGCCTGTGACCGGCGCTGCGTCGCGCAAAATCCCCGAAGCGGGTGCCTCGATTTCCATGGCGGCCTTGCTGGTTTCGAGATCGAACAGCAGCGCGCCCTTCTCGACGCGCGCGCCCTCTTGCGCATACCAGCGCGCGATTTTGCCGGAGGTCATGTCCATATCGACGCGGGGCAGGATAATTTCGGTAGGCATGGCTAGATCCGCGCCCGGACGCAGGCGCGCACCGCCGCGACAATGTCGTCAACCTGCGGCACTGCCGCCTTTTCCAATTGCGGATTGTAGGGCAGCGGACACTCCGCGCCGCCCAGCCGCACGATGGGCGCGTCAAGATAATCGAAGGCTTCGCTTTCGGCGATCAGCGCGCTGATTTCGGCACCGATGCCGAGCGTCTTCACGCCCTCATAGACGCATACAAGCCGCGTCGTGCGCTTGACGCTGTCGATCAGCGTGCGCGTGTCGAGCGGACGCAGCGAGCGCAGGTCGATGACCTCTGCCTCGATGCCCTCGCCCGCCAGCAGCGCAGCGGCGTCCAAAGCGCGATGCACCATGATCGACGAGGCGACCACTGTCACATCCGTGCCGGGCCGCCGGATCGCGGCGCTGCCAATCGGCACGGTGTAATAGCCTTCCGGCACCGCGCCCTTCATTTTGTAAAGCAGCTTGTGCTCGAAGATCAGCACTGGATCGGGGTCTTCAATGGCGGCCAGCAGCAGGCCCTTGGCGTCATAGGGCGTCGAAGGTTGCAGCACTTTCAGCCCGGGCACATGGGCGAACCAGGCCTCCATGCTCTGGCTATGCTGGGCCGCTGCGCCCGTCCCGGAACCGGCGGGCAGGCGCATGACCAGAGGCACCGACACTGCGCCGCCAAGCATGTAGCGCATTTTCGCCGCCTGATTGACGATCTGCTCCATGGCGAGAGCGGCAAAGTCGGAGAACTGAAATTCGAAAATCGGCCGCATGCCCGTCATCGCGGCACCAACCGCCACGCCGGCCCCGCCCAGCTCGGAAATGGGCGTGTCCATGACGCGGTCTTCACCGAAGCGGTTGACCAGATCGCCCGTCACCTGGAACGCGCCGCCATAGACGCCGATGTCTTCGCCCATCAGAAAGACGCGGTCGTCGCGCTCCATCGCGATGGCCATCGCTTCCTGGATGGCCTGGGCATAGGTGAGTTCGCGGGGAGTATCGGCCACGGCCACGGTATCCGCCTTAGTTTGTGTAGACATAGCGCGTCACATCAGTAATCGGCGGGGCAGGGCTGGCTTGCGCAAAAGCGATCGCCTCGGAAATCTCGCGCTCCACATCGGCCCGGATTGCATCGAGGTCCGCAGGCACAACAACACCGAGCGCCATCAGCTCCGCCTCAAAGCGGGCAATGGGATCACGCGCCTGCCACTCCTCAATCTCGTCCTTGGTACGATAACGGTTGCGGTCGCTGCGCGAATGGCCGCGGATGCGATAGGTCTTGCTTTCTATCAGCGTCGGTCCCTCGCCGCGACGGGCGCGTTCGACCGCGAGGAACGAAGCTTCTGCCACTGCGGCAAAGTCATTGCCATCGACAATCACGCCGGGCATGGCGTAAGCCACCGCGCGGTCGGCGATATTGGCGACGGCGGTCGAGCGCTGTGTCGATGTTGACATGCCGTAGCCGTTGTTCTCGCAGACGAAGATCACCGGCAGTTTCCATACGGAGGCCATGTTCAGCGCTTCGTGGAAGGCGCCTTCATTATTCGCACCGTCGCCGAAGAACGACACGACAACGCTGTCGGTCTTGCGCTTTTTGGCCGACAGGGCAGCGCCCACCGCGATCGGGATGCCGCCGGCGACAATGCCATTGGCGCCGAGATTGCCCTTGGCCACATCCGCAATATGCATGGAGCCGCCGCGCCCGCGGCAATAGCCGTCCTCTTTGCCGAAGAACTCGGCGAACATGCGTTTCACCTCCGCGCCCTTGCCAATGCAATGGCCGTGGCCGCGATGGGTCGAGGTGATATAGTCGGCGTCAGTGAGGGGGGTGCAAATGCCGATGGCGCTGGCTTCCTGACCAATCGACAGATGCATGGTGCCGTGAATAAAGCCGCGCATGTAACTTTCTTCGGCGCATTCCTCAAAGCGGCGCACCAGCAGCATTTTGCGGAAAGCTTCGGTCAATTGCGCCGGGCTCAGCCGGTTGTAGACCGGCGGGCGGTTGACGGAGTTTGTATTGGCTGAGGTCAGAGCGCTCATGATCTAGGCAGCCTTCACAAACTGTGCGTCGGACTGGTCAAGCCGCTGGCGGATTTGCGTCACCAGCATCGAGTCATCCGGTGTGCAGGCATCATAGGTCAGGCGCTGGCCCGCCTTGATCGGGCGGGTGATGCGGGCGTTTTCCAATATCCCCACCGGTATGCCTTTTGCCTCACGCGCTTCAGCCCAGGTCATGGCAAAGCCGCGATAATCCGACTCGCCGATTTTGCCCAGCGTTTCGCCAGCGGCGAGATCGCGCTTGGCGACCGCCACGCATTCGGCGACGGGATAATCGAGCGGCTGCATATCCGCAGTGCCGTACACAACCGCGCGCACCGCTGACAACGGCGTTTCGAGGCTCGTCAGGTGATACGGACGGCTGATCGCAAAGCAGGGTCCGGGACCGACCTTGAGGTCGATCATGCGCTCCAGTACGCGCGGGTGGCGCGGCTTGACGATGCAGAACACGCCGGGCGCGACGCCCTTGCCGATGGAATAATCAACGACGCCCGAACGCGACAGAATGCCGCCGTCAGCGCGCGTGCACAGCACCTGCGCCAGTTCTTCACGCGTCGCGCTGGGGCCATGCATTCCGGGCTTGTCGGGAACGAGGCCGGTGGCGTTGGCGATGGCGACCATCTCGACCATGGTCTTGGTGCCGTCGATAAACTCGACCAGCATGCGCGCGTTCATATTGCGCTCGCGCGCCTCGGCCTCATATTCGGCTGGAACAGCGTCGAACTTCAGCGGATTGTTTTTGCCCTTGCCGGCAGCAACGATGTCAAAACCCAGCGACTGCGCAAAGCTGATGACTTCCAGCGTGGCGGCGGGTTCGTCGCCCGCCGCGCCGGTGTAGACAACGCCCGCCTTGCGCGCTTCCTCCTTCAGGAAACGCCCTACAGTAATGTCGGCTTCGACATTCAGCATCACCACATGCTTGTGCTGCTTCATGGCTTCGATTGCGATCAGCGTGCCGATATTCGGATTGCCGGTGGCGTCGATCACCACGTCAATGCGGCCAGCGGCGCAGAGCGCATAAAAATCATCGGTGATGGCGATGGCACCGCCTTCAATCGCGCGGTCGATGTCAGCGGCCGTCGATGCGGTGACGATGCGGCTGCGCTCATGCCCGGCCATCAAGGCGGCGTCCAGCGCCGCCTGGCCGCGCACTTCGGAGATGGCGCCAACGCGCACGCCCGGCATCAGCATGGCTTCCACAACAATATCCGTGCCCATCTGGCCGGCACCGGCGATCCCGATGGTGACGGGGCCATGCGTTTCGGCGCGCCGGGCCAAAGCAGCGGCAAATCCAATATGAGCTAGGGGAGCCATGGCGATCAGTTGCCTTCAATAGCGGTAGTCCGTTGGCAACTTAAATATTGTACTTTTGACTTATCGTCAATCATTTTGTTCAGTCAAAGGGGAGAATTTGAAGGCTGGAAAAGCGCTTGCTGGCGCGCCGAACGCGCCGCCATGCGGCAGCGGCACGGCCATGCTCGGCTGCCGCCTCAACGAAACCGATGCTGCGTTGACGCGAACAGCAGCGCTGGCCATCATTCGTCTCGTCGGTGCCATACTCGTGGAACAAAACGACGAATGGGCCGTCCAAAAAACCCGCTACATGACATTGGGAACAATCGTCCCGATCAGCGATAATCCCATCGTCATGCTGGCAGCCGTGGCAGCCTGATCATTCCGGCAATACCGGAAGCCAGTGGCAAAATGCTACACCACGCGGTGGGACATGATCCGCCCGAGCCTCCAGGCGGTATTTGATTCCCGGCATGCTTGCGCTATCAAACAGGCATGCGCCCTGCTCCGCCCGTTTCCACGTCAAAAATAGAGCCATTCATTGCCCGTTGGGCCGACGGCGACGGCGGGCAGGAGCGCGCCAATTATGCGCTCTTCCTTGCTGAACTCTGTGACGTGCTGGACGTGCCGCGCCCCGATCAAGCCTCGCATGACGCATCATCGAACGCCTATGCTTTTGAACGCGCCGTAATCTTTCGCGAACCTGACGGTGCAACGTCAACCCCCCACCCCCAGCCCCTTCCCGCAAGGCGGAAGGGAGCCGCACCCGTGGACCGAAGCCGACGAGACGATCAAGACCAGGGGCCTTGTTTTGATCGTCAGGGAATTGCACGACCGGATCGATGGCCTCGTGGCGCAAGCCTATGGCTGGCCCGCAGACCTCTCCGGCGAAGACATTCTGGCGCGGCTTGTGGCACTCAACGCCGCCCGCGCGGCGGAGGAAAAGCGCGGCCTCGTCCGCTGGCTTCGCCCGGACTATCAGCGTCCGCGCGCCGGCATCGTTGACACACAGGCCG
>JANLPP010000120.1:0-3955 GCA_031367295.1 Hyphomicrobiales bacterium
CTCGTTTGACACCGCCCGGCTGCTCGCCCGGATTGAAGGCATACCCGGCGGCATCTCGTCCGGCGCGGCGGTGGCGGCGGCCATTGAGGTCGGCCTGCGCCCGGAGATGGCGGGCAAGACGATTGTCGTCATCATCCCGTCATTTGCCGAGCGTTATCTGTCAACGGCGCTGTTTGAGGGGCTGTGAGGAGGGCGTTCCAACGCCAACTTCAGTTCAGCTTCACTAGCTCAACCCGCCGGTTCCGGGCGCGGCCCTCTTCCGCGTCGTTGCTGGCCGACGGCGCCATCATGCCGACGCCTGCCGCGCGCAGGCGGGCGGGTGGGACGCCGTAGCTTTTGGCCAGCAAGGCGGTGACCGCCTCTGCCCGGCGCTTTGACAGATCGACATTATAGTCAAATCCGCCGACGCTGTCGGTATGGCCAACAATCAGCACGGCCAGTTTTGAATCGGCCTTCATCAGCGCCGCGATTTCCGCCAGTGTCGGCGCGGATTCCGGCTTGATGTCGGTTTTGTTGGTGTCAAAAAATATGCCGTAGAGTGCGATCTTGCCCGACGCGCCGAGGCTCTTGGCCATGGCGTCAGCACTGACGACCACCATTTTCTGATCGCGCGCCTTGGGTTCCAGAATATGGATGACCGCTATGGTGCGCCCGTTCAAAGCCTTGCAATAAAGGTCGTCCACAAGCTGATAGGTGTGGATGGCAATCCATGCCTCGCCATTGGCCTGCGGGATGCGCGCTGTTGTGTAACGCTGGTCAGAAATTGGCCGGTCCAGAGCGCATCTGCCGTTGGAAAACGCCGCGTCCTTGATGTCCTTTTCCATGAGGAAATATTGCATCAGGCTGGAATTGCCGCCGCCGCCGCCGCTGGCGCGGGTCGCGTCGCCGCCGCAGCTCTCGTCCTTGCAGGTAAATACAATGTCGCCGCCTGCCAGCTTCACCTCATCCTCATAGTTGCGCAGCACCTCAAGCGGCGAGCGGCTGGCGGGCGCTACATAGACAAGGCGGGTGAGGGCGCCCTCAAGCTCTTTTTGCGTAACGGGCGCGAACACGTGATTGTTGGAACTGTCCGTCCGGTCCGTCAGTTCCAGCCTCGACAAGGGCATGCGCATGTCCGTAAACGCCTTGACCTCGGCGCTGACAATGAACGATCCCTCGTAACGCTTCAGCAGCGGATTGTCCCTGACGCCCGAAATATCCCGCGCCGGTATTGTGGCGTCGGCGTGGGCGGCAAATGCGAAGACAAGCCCGGTAAGCAAAGCGGCGGCGCGGCGTGCAAAGCGCATCGATTTTTTCCTTTTGTAGACGCGGCCGCCGTGGCGGGCCAGCGTCGCGGCACATGGCAGAAGTATAGAACGCCGCCCCGCGCGGCACTGTTTGCCAGCGCACAGACATTTGCGGCCGGGCTATTTTCCGCAGCGGACAAATACCATGATGCCGTAGCGCCTGCCCACCGACGCATCTACCCATTTCAGCGTGAGGCTGCGCCCGTCATAGCGCAGCACCTCGCGGTCACTGGCCCCGCCCGCCTCGCCCGCCGGGCCGATCCAGGTTGATCCCAGCGACGTCTTGACCTGCATTTCGCTGGTTTTTGGCGCATCCGGCAAATGCAGCATGATGCCCCCTGTCGGCCCGGCAGCGATGACATAGGGCGCATGGCACTGGGCGCGGGCCGCGGTCTCGGTCTGCGCCGCATCCCTCGCGTCAAAATATGCGGCGAGACCCCATCGGCCAGTGAGTTCGGCGGCGGTCAGGGCATGGGCGAGGCTGGGGGCGGCGAGGGAAATGGCCGCCAGCAGCGGAAGGCATTTCATGCGGTTTCCCTTTCCGCTTTCCTAAAGGTTGGAAATAAAATGGCTGAGTGCAGATGCGTCGCAGTGAAGATCGATCAGGACACGGTGCGGTCGATGCGCGCAAGCGCTCCAGATTCGATGATCGCGCGCAACTCCGTTTTGATCCGCGCGGTGAAGGCATCGCTGAACCGGCCGAGCACGGGCTGGGAAGGATCGAGACAGAACGAATGCTCGACAATGTCATAGTTGCATTCGCCGAGGATGATCCATCCGTTTTTCCATTGCTTGAGGCCTGCGCGGCGCTTCTCGATTTCAGGAATGGCGATGGCTCTCTGGCCTTGCTGCGGCGGCGTTCCGGTGATCGCCAACAGAAAAACATGGGTCAGGCCGACCTTGCGAAGCGGCAGCGCGAGACACACTGGCCTGTCCTTGCGACCTTCGGCTTCACCTTTGTCTGCTTGCCAGTTCCAGAGATAGGGATACAAAAATACGTCGCCTTGCCGAAGCGTCAAGGCCATGTTCAAGCCTCATAAGGCTGATCAAGCGCTTCGAGCGCAAGCGCCCTCAGGTCTTCCGGCATCGCGCTGGTGCGCAGGCTGCGGCGCGGGTCGGCATGTTTCGCAGTGAGTTCGATGTAATTGTCATAGCTCATCAGGACAAAACGCGGGCGTTTGTACTCCGTGATGGCGACTGGGCCTTTACGCGCCGCCTCCTTGAGCGCCGTTGGGTCTCGAGTAAGGGTGGCGGCTGGGAACTGTTGCATCTGCTGACCTCCTCATGCCGGCGCATGTTACAACAAATACAACAATGTTGCAATCTCTCGTTTGAACGTGTGGCGGGTCAGTTTGAAGTTCTGCTAAGCACCAATCGCGGTCGCTTTTATCGTGAATTGCGAGACCCGAAAGTGATCGTTCGTGGTGGGAATAGGCTGTCCATCATCTCTGTTGCAGATCGGGCCAAAGCAGCGACTCTAGTTGAGACAGAAAACAAAACATGGCCGATTGAAAATGAGCCAGCGACTGCTTGAAAACCTCCTCGTCCAAGACCAGGTTTTTTATAGTGTTGCTTAGGAAACCGGAAGTTGGAACTCCATGCCCAATATATCCATAATTCGGGCAGCCAGCTCCTCGGTTGACTTCCAGCCAGCAGTAAAAGTGTCCGGTGTAAGGCAGATAGTGACAACACCAACAACGCCCCGATCAATGGCCTCCTTCAAGCCGCGGAACGTGGCAGTCAGAAATTCATCTGAAATCATTATCTCCAATCCTGACGATGTTGCACAATAGAAATAGTCAAGATCGATATTGACGATCCAAGGCGCAGCCGCCTCATTAAGCCAATAGGATAGATTGTCTGGCAGATCCCAAATCTGACTGAACATTGGGCTATCATGGTTTGGGGGGTCGCCGTCATTGTGAGTGAGAAATCTCAAGGTCTTTAGGTTCTGTCCAAACTCGTGGAGGTAGATTGACAAATAGTTGCCCCATTGGATAACCGGACACATGTCGGATCCGCATTTATATTCAGCTCCAAGATAGTCACTGATTCCCACGCTCCAATTGGGAAGATTTTGGAGCCATTCATTCATCCGGCTTTGGAGTGTGTCGGTATGCCGGTCGATATGGATCAATGAATGTGGTCGATTGAGATCCAGCCTCTGAAGCCAACACCAAAGGGCGGCCCGGTGGTTATCCATGACATAAACGATGCCGGATCTGCAGACAAAGTTCTGCTTTGTCGGTCCCGAATGATTGCGCCCCTTGAAGGGTACTATCCATTCCCAGTCGGTTTTCATTGCCCTAACCCTCGCTAAAATTCGCAAGCCCATCTCTGGAAATTGACCGAGCGCGCTCCGCATCCCAGACGGGCCGCTTAGGGTAAAAGCAGAAATTCAAACCAACTTACCACCTTTGCACGCCGCGCTCCCGCGCTCACCCCACCCGCCTCGGCATCGCCAGCAACTCCCCCTGCTTCGCCACAGGCGCGGCCGCCACCGGCCCGGCTACGCCCCCCGCCGCCTCCGCAAAATCCAGCGCGCCGATCCGCTCGCCGCGCCGGGCTATCTTGCCCGCTGATGTTCCAATCGCCTCGACATCGTCTTGCGCCTGCCTGAAATGCCCGTCGAGTTTTGCGGCGCGGTCGCGCAGGCGGGTTACGTCTTC
>JANLPP010000003.1:0-2042 GCA_031367295.1 Hyphomicrobiales bacterium
TCAAGGCGAAAGTGGCTTTGGAGGCGATGCGGGGCGAGCAGACGCTGGCCGAGCTGGGGGCCAAATTTGGCATCCATCAGGCGATGATTGCGGCCTGGAAGCGTCAGGCGATTGACGGGCTGACGGCGACGTTTGCTGGCAAGCGGGACGATCCGAAGGGGCTTTTCGATAAAGAAAAAGACAGGGAAGTGACGCAGCTGCACGCCAAGATCGGCCAGCTTGTGGTGGAACGCGATTTTTTGGCCAGAGCCTCCGTTCGATGAGTGTCGGGCGGAGGCGAGAGCTGGTCGAGACCTCAAAACCGAAGCTGTCGATTGTGCGGCAATGCGGGCTGTTGGGCATCAGCCGGTCGGGCCGGTACTACCAGCCGACGGGCGAAAACGCGGAAAGCCTCGCGCTGATGCGGCTGATCGACGAGGCCTATCTCGACTGCCCCTATTACGGCGCGCGCCAGATGATGCGGCATCTGCTTCGTCTGGGGCACAAGGCCGGGCGTCATCGTGTCGCCCGGCTGATGCGGAAAATGGGGCTGGCGGCGATCTACAGAAAGCCCAGCACCAGCAAGCCCGGCAAGGGACACAAGATTTATCCGTATCTTCTCAGGGAGTTGGCGATCACCCGGCCCAATCAGGTCTGGTGCATGGACATTACCTATATCCCGATGCGCAAGGGCTTCCTGTATCTGGCGGCGGTGATGGACTGGCGCAGCCGCCGGGTTTTGGCGTGGCGGCTGTCGAACACGATGGACGTCGCGTTTTGCATCGAGGCGCTGGAGGAGGCGCTGGCGCATCATGGCAAGCCGGAGATTTTCAACACCGATCAGGGCAGCCAGTTCACCAGCGCGGCCTTCACGCAAGTGCTGAAAGATGCGGACATCAAGATCAGCATGGACGGGCGCGGGCGCTGGATGGACAATGTCTTCATCGAGCGGCTGTGGCGCTCGCTGAAATATGAATGCGTTTATTTGCACGCCTTCGAGACGGGCCAGGAATTGCACGCCGGGCTGTCGCGCTACATCCGCCGCTATAATGGCGCCCGCCCGCATTCATCGCTGGCTGGACGCACGCCCGATGAGGTGTATCATCAACCCACGCTGTCACCGTCTCCGGGCCTCGCCCAGCAGACGTTGGCGGCCATGAAACTGGCGGCATAACCAATCGCGGGGATAGCTTAACTTAGCCGCCAACCTGTCCAGCCAACCGGGGCCAGCTCAGGTAGCTGACCTGAACTCTGCTGTTTTCGGCGAAATGTGCTTGGTGCAGGCTAAGGACCTGCAAGCCCTGATCGAGATGAAAGCACAAAAAGTCAAGCTTTCTAGCCTGACCACGGCAGAAATCTACGAACTAAGCGAGCGCTCCGCGCCCTCGGGCTCCCAATTTCTCCGGGGGCTGCTCTACTGGCTGGCCATCGGAGACCATCTGTTCTTCGTGAAGCTGAATTCAATCACCTCGACCAATATGCAGGATTACTTCAACTGGCTACTGAAGTCTGGCACCTCAGGCCTATCCAGTGGGATGGAGGTCAGCTTTCAGGCTGAGTTCGACCCCTCTGTCGTAAGGGGCGATGTCGGGGACATCCGTAATCTGCGGATCAAGGGCAATGCGGCCCCCCAGGTCATAATCGCAACGCAAGCGGACGATCAGCAGCTGTCCCTAGTGCCGACTACTCGGCGCATTACCGACAAGTTCGTGCAGTCCGCCATGGCCATTCCCGTGGTCGAAGCACTTTTGGGCAAGTCGGCGACAGAAAGCCTCGTGAAGAGCCTTGGGCCGGAGGAGTATCTCGCTGTCGATGCAGCGGTGAAGGTGCGCGGCAAGCGCACGGCAGAGTCCCGCGCGAAAATCCGTGAAATCGCCACGGAAGTGGCCGATATGACTGATGCCGAAGTACGAATCGACGGCAAGGACGGGACCGTGCGCGATGGCGATGCCATACTGCGGGTGCGCATGCCGTTCTCGATCCCACAGGACGGCAGCAACTTGATGGAATTCGACAACGTGGCAGACCAGGTACAAGAGGTCTACCGCCGCTTTGTCAAAGAT
>JANLPP010000166.1:0-2477 GCA_031367295.1 Hyphomicrobiales bacterium
ACGCTTTGCCGGACAGGCCGAAATTTTGGCGTATATCCAGCACGTCGCCGACCGCTTTGACCTGCGCCGCGACATTCAGTTCGGGACGCGGGTCGAGGCCATGGCGTTTGACGAAGCCGCCAATCTCTGGGAGGTGCGCACTGACAAAGGCGACGTTGTGCGGGCGCAATTCTGCGTCATGGCGAGCGGCGTGCTGTCGGCGGCGCGCGTGCCGGCGTTTCCCGGCCTGAAGTCTTTTGCAGGCCGCGCCTTCCATACCGGCACCTGGCCGCATAAGCCGGTGGAGTTTTCCGGACGCCGCGTCGCGCTCATCGGCACCGGCTCGTCCGGCGTGCAGGCGACGCCGGTCATTGCAGCGGCGGCGGAACATCTCACCGTCTTCCAGCGCACGCCCAATTTCGTCATCCCCGCCCGCAACCATCCGCTTGATCCGGAAAAACAACAGGTCTGGAAACAGAACTACGCGGCGCACCGCACACTGGCGCGCGAGATCGGCAGCTTTTATGAATTTAGTGACAGGCGCGCGCTCGATGTGCCTGACGCTGAACGGCACGACGAATATGACCGGCGCTGGACACAGGGCGGCGTCAACTTTGTGCATGCCTTCAAGGACATTTATCTCGACAAGGCCGCCAATGACACAGCGGCGGAGTTTGTACGCGCGCGCATCCGCGATCTCGTGCGTGATCCGGTGGTTGCGGATGTACTGTCGCCAACAGACCATCCGCTCGGCACCAAGCGCATCTGCGTCGGTTCGCAGTATTACGAAAGCTTCAACCGCGCCAACGTTGAACTTGTTGACGTGCGCGCGGAGCCGATTGAGGCGATTACGCCCACAGGCGTCCAGACCTCGGCCAGCCATTACGAGGTTGACACCATTGTCTTCGCCACCGGCTATGACGCGATGACAGGGGCGCTGACGCAAATCGACATTCGTGGCCGCGGCGGGATCGCCCTCAAGGACAAGTGGGCGCATGGCGCGCGCAACTATCTCGGCCTGATGACAGCGGGCTTTCCAAATATGTTCATCATCACCGGCCCCGGCAGCCCCTCGGTGCTCGTCAATATGGTGGTTGCCATAGAGCAGCATGTTGAATGGATCGCGCGCTGTATCCTTGCCATGCGCGCGCGCGGAGCTGCCCTGATTGATGCAGACGCTGACGCAGAAAATGCCTGGGTGGCGCATGTCAATGCCGAGGCAGACCTGACGCTGTTTCCGCAGGCGAACTCCTGGTATGTGGGCGCAAATATTCCGGGCAAGCCGCGCGTGTTTCTGCCCTATGTCGGCGGCATCGGACGCTACCGGCGGCGCTGCGACGAGGTCGCGGCGCGCGGCTACGAGGGCTTTTGCATGAGCGGACCGGACGCGCGGGAGGCATCCGCATGACGAAACACTTCGCCGTCATCGGGGCGGGTGCAGGCGGCCTGTGCGCCGCCAGACATCTGCTGGCGCGCGGCATTGAGGTGACCATTTTCGAAGCCGGTTCGCAGATCGGCGGGCTTTGGGTTTATGACAACGACAGCGGCATGAGTTCGGCCTACCGCTCGCTGCATATCAATTCCGAGGCAAGGGTCAGCACCTTCATCGATTTTCCTTTTCCCGAGGGTCATTCGCTCTATCCCGACCACCGCGAAATGCAGCGCTATTTTATCAGCTATGCGGCGCATTTTGATCTGACCCGGCGCATCCGTTTCAACAGCCGCGTCAATGCCATCGAACCCGAGGGCAAGCTCTTCCGCATCACGCTGGACACGGGCGCGCCCGAAACATTCGACGGCGTGGTTGTCGCCAGCGGGCACCAGAGCGTGCCGCGCCATCCGCCGCAGGTCGCGGACTTCACCGGCGAATATCTGCATGCCCACAGCTACCGCGTGCCGGAACCGTTTACCGGCAAGCGCGTGCTCGTCATCGGCCCGGGCAACAGCGGCGTGGACATCGCCGCCGACATGTGCGTGGTGACCAAGCATACGGTATTGTCGGCGCGCTCGCCGGTTCTGATAATGCCGCGCATGATGTTCGGCGTGCCCAATTCGCGCATCCTGATGAAGCTGGAAAAGCCGTGGCTGCCATGGCGGCTGCGCATCTTTATCCGCGCGGCGCTGACCCGCGTCTTCCATGGCCGCATGGAGCAATGGGGTTTTGTCACCCCGAAGACACGCACCCATCCGATCAGCCACCCGACGCTGATTTCGCACATCGCCTGGAACCGCATCAGCGTCAAGCCGGGCATTGCGGGCGTCAACGGCCGCGACGTGAGCTTCACCGACGGCACGCGGCTTGCCTTCGACAGTATTGTCGCGGCGACGGGCTATGACGTGCATCTGCCCTTCCTGCCAGCCAGCGCCTCGCCGGTCGCGGGCACGCGGCTTAACCTCTACAACCGGGTTGTGCATCCGGGGCTGCCAAATCTCTTTTTCGTCGGCTTCTTTGACGTGACCGGCGGCAGCAATATCCGCATGATGGATGACCAGTCCGA
>JANLPP010000178.1:0-2431 GCA_031367295.1 Hyphomicrobiales bacterium
CCAGCGCGAGGCCAAGCGCCTGCCGCAGACGGATCATCCACAGGCCTGGCCGGGGAATGAAGCGGGCGACACGCGGAAATGCGGCAATTGCCAGATAGGGCAAAGCCAGACCGATGCCGAGCGCCAGAAAAATGAGCAGGATCTGCGCGGTGCCGCCCGCCAGCGCAAAGCCCACCGCTGTGCCCACAAACGGCGCCGAGCAAGGCGTTGCCAGCAGTGTCGCAAAAGCGCCAATTACGAAACTGCCGGCAAGGCTGTTGCCGTCACCGCCGGCCGTGCCGGCAAAGGTGCTCAGGCCGGGCGGGAGCGTAATCTCAAAAAAACCACACAGATTGCAGGCGAACAGGGCGACGATGACCGCCACCGCCGCGATGAATACCGGCTGCTGGAACTGGATACCCCAGCCGACGGCAAGGCCTGCGGATTTGAGCGCAATCAACCCTGCGGCCAGCAACAGCAATGAAAAGACAATGCCTGCCGCTGTGGCAAGAAAGCTGGCGCGCACCTGCGCTGGCGGCGCATTGCCGAATTTGACGAGGGACATCAGCTTCAGCGACAGCACGGGCAGCACGCAGGGCATCAGATTGAGAATGAGGCCGCCCAGCAGCGCAAAGCCAAACATCAACAGGCTGAGCAGCGCTGACGACGGCTGGGCCATGCCGCCGCCCTCGGCAATCACTGTGCGGCGCTCGATAGCGCGGTCAGCGTCCACCAGGGTCAGCGTCACGGCCCGGCCGACAAGTGACGTGCCCGCAGGCAGTTCGCCCGCAAGCGCCAGCCTGATGATGGCTTTGTGGCCATTGTCGAGCAGCTGTGCCTGCGGCGCAGCAAAGCTGGCGTCAGGTTCCGCCTCGACGAACACATCGGGCGCGGTGAAAGGCTCAAGCGCCTCCGCGCTGACCTCAAGCACCGGCTGGCCGCCATCAGCCACAACCCTGGCGCTGCTGATTGTAAGACCGCTCGCGGCGTCCGCCAGCGGCACCAGCGACTGGAAGCGGTTGACAAGCTGGGCTTCGGCGCCCGGTTCAGCCGCCCCGGCCGGGAGGTCCAGCGTGACATCAAGGCTCTGCGGCACGCAGATCTTGTCACAGACAAGCACATCAACCCTCGCCCTGAGGCCGAGCGCCCTGCCCGGCTCAGACACTGTCACGAGCACCGGAAACACCACATGATCCTTGTAGCCGAACGTCTGGCTGTTGAACAAAGTGAACCGGTGCGGCGCAGGCCAGGCGAGCCTCGCCGCCCTGAAATTCTGTGAGCCGGCCCAGTCCAGCGCCGGGGGCAGGCCCGCCTCGCCCGGCGAGCGCCAATAGGTCTTCCAGTTTTCCTTCAGCCGCAATTCGAGGCCCAGCGGAACTTCTGCGAGGCTGCCGGTGCCATCAACAGCGGAGATCAGGCGCGCTTCAACAGTATCGGCGCGGGCCCATGCGCCCGCGCCCGCTTGCGCTGGCAGCGACGCAAGGCAAAGCGCTGCCGCCACCCATCCGGCGATTGCCGCAACTGTCTTGCCAAACATGCGCAGGCTCATTGACGTATCCGCTCCTTGCCCGGACATGCCGGTGCAGCCTTTGCAAACCCGGGCCTTGCCCACGCCTCACAGCTCGTTGACTGCGACCCAGCCCTTGCGCTGATGTGACAGCCAAGCCGCCTCGACCACCTGATTGACCAGCATCCCTTCGCGGAATGTCGGCCAGACTGGCGCAGCGGTCTCGATGGCTTTCAGAAAATCGCGCGCCTCAATGATTATCTGATCCTGATAGCCGGTGCCATGGCCCGGCCCAAGGCAGAAATTGACATAATCGGGATGCGCCGGGCCAGCCAGAATCTTCGTGAAACCCTGGCGGTCCGCCCGCTGATCGCCCTTGTAAAGCCATAGCGCATTCTGGTCTTCCTGATCAAAACGCAGCGCGCCTTTCGTGCCGAAAGCCTCATAGACATAACCCATCTTGCGGCCTGTCGCGATGCGGCTGAAATACAGCATGCCCATGGCTCCCGTCTCGAAGCGGCAGAGCAACTGTGCGTGATCGTCATTGGTCACGGCATCCTCGCCACCCGGCACTGGCCGGGTTTTGTGCACCGTTTCAATATCGGCAACCAGCGTGCGGATCGGCCCGGCCAGCGCCAGCGCCGCATTGATCATGTGCGGCGCAAGATCGCCCATAGTGCCATTGGCGCGCCCCCGGCAGCGCCAGCTGGCGGGTGTCTCGGGGTTGCCCAGAAAATCCTCCGTATGCTCGCCGCGAAAATATGTGACCTCGCCAATCTCGCCGGCCGCGATAATCTCGCGCGCCAGCTGCGAGGCGGGCGTGCGGATATAGTTGAAGCCGGTCATGTTCGCCACGCCGGCCTTTTCGGCGGCGGCAACCATGGCGCGGCTTTGCGCGAGGCCCTCGCCGAGCGGCTTTTCGCAGAACACCGGCTTGCCCAGCGC
>JANLPP010000181.1:0-25768 GCA_031367295.1 Hyphomicrobiales bacterium
CCTACCGCCGCAGCCACCCAACCAGCCGCCGCGCCGCCTCCGCCACATCCTCCGGCTTGCGGGCGAAACATATCCGCAGCCAGTCGCGCGCGCCCTCGCCAAAGGCTGTGCCGGGGGCGAGGCCGATGCCGGCCTCGTCCACCAGCCGCATGCACAGGGCGCGGGTGTCCGGCTCGCCGTCGATTTTGCAGAACAGGTAGAACGCGCCGGGCGGCACAGCAAAGCGCACGCGCCCCGTCGCGGCCAGCGCCTTGCACAGAATATCGCGGCTCTGCGTGATGCGGGCGACCTGATGCGCGATCAGCCCGTCGCCGTGGTCGAGCGCCGCAATCGCCGCGCGCTGGCCGAACACCGGCACGCCGGAGGTCGAATACTGGATCAGGTTCTCGATCATTTCGCCCAGCTGCGGCGGCGCCTCCAGCCAGCCAAGCCGCCAGCCGGTCATCGCCCAGTTTTTCGACAGCGTCTGCACGAACAGGATTTTGTCACCGGCTTCCATGACATCATGGAAAGACGCCGCGCGCTCTGGCGTATAGACGAGGCGGCCATAGATTTCGTCAGCGACAATCCACAGGCCGCGGCGGCGCGCCATGGCCAGAATGGCGACCAGCTCCTCGCGCGTGGCGGTCCAGCCCAAGGGGTTTGAGGGTGAATTGATAATTATGCAGCGGGTGCGATCGTTGATGGCGGCCTCCAGCCGCCCAAGATCAAGCGACCAGCGCGCGGCCAGCCCCTCGCCCTCGAATGTCATCGGCACCTGCCGCACAAACGCGCCATTGACGCCTGCCGCCGCCGCAAAATTCGGCCAGGCCGGGGTCGGCACAATCACCTCGTCGCCGCCGCCGGCGATCATCCGCATGGCGAGTTCCAGCGCCTGCATGCCGCCGATGGTGACGAAAAACCGCTCCGGCTCAAACGCCGCGCCGCCGGGCAGGCCGCCGTAAATGCGCGTCATGTAGCGGGCGATGGCCTCGCGCAGTTCCGGGATGCCGCCCTGATGCGTGTAAAACGTCTCGCCCGCCGCCAGCGACCGCGTCGCCGCATCGCAGATGAAGGCGGGTGTCGCAATGTCGCTCTCACCCGACCACATCGGGATCAGCCCCTGCCGGTCGCGGCCATAGTTGAAAACCTCGACGATGCCGCTCTCGGGCACGCCCAGCGCCTCGGGGCGCAGGCCGTCGGCAAAATCGGGAAGCGGGGCGGGGGGGTGACCTGAGTGCGGCACGGGTTTCCTGATCCTTGGCAAACGGAAGGTCTTATTCCAAAACCGATGAATGCGCACACCTTTGACGCCCTCTGCGTCATTGCGAGCGCAGCGAAGCAATCCAGAGCCGCGCGCGGGGCCTCAGGATTGCTTCGCTGCGCTCGCAAAGACGGATAAGCCGCTGAATTAGTCAACGGCAATTGCGATTGGTATCAGGAAAAAGCGGCCCGCGAGGCCAGACGCAAAAGGCCCCGGATCGCTCCGGGGCCTTCGCGGTTTCCAGACTGGCTGGATAAAGCCGATTACTTGCGCGACAGCAGATCGCGGATCTGCTCCAGCAGCACTTCGTTGCGCGGCGGCGGCGGGGGAGCGGACGGCGGCAGCGCAGCTTCCTTCTTCTTCATGTTGTTCATTGCCTTGACGATCAGGAACAGCACGAAAGCGATGATGATGAAGTTGATCACGAAGGTGATGAAATTGCCCCAGGCGAGAACAGGGCCCTGCTTGCGCGCTTCCACAAGATTGGTGGCGACAACCGCTTTGTTGAGGCCGACGAAATAGTTGGAGAAGTCGGCGTTGCCGAACGAGCCGATGATCGGCATGATGATGTCATTGACCAGCGAGTCGACAATCTTGCCAAATGCGCCGCCCATGATGACCGCAAACGCTAGGTCAATCACATTGCCCTTCATTGCAAAGTCTTTGAATTCCTTCAGCATTATTTCCCCCTTGGCAAGATGGCCGACCCTGCGGGTCTGGCGTGACGTTACAATGCACCGTTGCGGCAACCATCGCCCGGCCCCTGCTTCCGGCAAAGTCTCAATGGAACATCGACGTTGTGTTAGCTGATTGTCACAGACTGCGAAAGTGTTTTTTCAGCACGGCAGAAAACCCGGACGGTCGCGGCGGTCCGTGTTCGCCAGCCATCGTATTTTCTTGTCAGCGGGTCGCCCGGCGCGTTACCATCGGGCCATGAGGCGCATGACATCCATACCGGGAGCGGCAGGGTCCGGCTATCTGGACGGGCAGATGCTGCTCGCCATGCCTGCGATGCAGGACAACCGCTTTGCGCGGTCGCTGATCTACATCTGCGCGCATTCGCAGGAAGGTGCGATGGGCATCGTCATCAACCAGCGGATGCGCCGCCCGAGTTTTGCCGACCTCTTGATCCAGCTGGATATTATCGGGCGGGACGATGCGATCCGCCTGCCGCCGGGCGTCGAGGCCATTCAGGTGCTGCGGGGCGGGCCGGTGGAGACAGGGCGCGGCTTTGTTCTGCATTCCGCTGATTTTTCCGGCGACAGCTCAACCCTCACCGTTGCCAGGGACATTTGCCTGACCGCGACGATAGACATACTGCGCGCCATTGCGGCGGGCGAGGGCCCCGGCCAGGCAGTGCTGGCTTTGGGCTATGCGGGCTGGGGACCGGGCCAGCTTGAGGCCGAGATGCAGTCCAACAGCTGGCTGACCTGCCCGGCGGACGGGCGGCTGATTTTCGACACTGATCTTGAAACCAAATACACCCGCGCCCTGCGCGCCATGGGCGTAGATCCAGCCATGCTGTCGCCGTTTGCCGGGCACGCCTGAGGCCTGACGCACCGCCGCCGCAAGGGCGGTGCCAGACGCCGGTTGGCGGCTTGCGGGGCGGCGGGAAAGTTCATGATCGCGTCTGCCTTGCAGCCGCAATATGCAGCGCGCAAACCGGCCACTGTTTTCAGAATCGGGGGATAGTGATGCGTTTTGCCGCGCTTGTCATTGCATTGCTGCTGGCCGCGCTTGCGGCCATTGCCCTGCCGTGGACGCAGCCGCTGATGGGGCCGTGGGCGGACATTGCGTTCCTGGTGTTCGGCTGCCTCGCGCTGCTCGGCCTGCACGATCTTTTCCAGACCCGGCACTCGCTGCTGCGCAATTATCCGCTGCTGGCGCACCTGCGTTTTCTGCAGGAAAAAATCCGCCCGGAAATCCGCCAGTATTTTCTCGAAAGCGATCTTGATGGCGTGCCTTTCAACCGCTCGACGCGCGCCATCGTCTACCAGCGCGCCAAGGGCCAGCTGGACAAGCGGCCGTTCGGCACTCAGCTGGAAGTCTATGGCCGCGATTATGAATGGCTGACGCACTCGCTCGCGCCCGCCCCGACGCCGCCGTTCGACTTTCGCGTCATGGTGGGCGGCCCTGACTGCGCGCGGCCCTATTCGCTGTCGCTGTTCAATATTTCCGCCATGAGCTTTGGCTCGCTCTCCGCCAATGCCATCCGCGCGCTGAACAAGGGCGCGGCGATGGGCGGTTTTGCGCATGACACCGGCGAGGGCGGTTTTTCCGCGCATCACCGGGTCAATGGCGGCGACATCATCTGGGAGATCGGCAGCGGCTATTTTGGCTGCCGCAATGAGGATGGATCGTTCAATACCGAAAGATTCGAGGCAACCGCGCGCGACCCGCAGGTCAAGATGATCGAGATCAAGCTGTCGCAGGGCGCCAAGCCCGGCCATGGCGGTGTGCTGCCGGGCGCAAAGGTGACAGCCGAGATCGCCGCCGCGCGCGGCGTGCCGGCTGGCGTCGATTGCGTGTCGCCCGCGCGGCATCCGGCGTTTTCAACCCCGCTGGGGCTGATGCAGTTCATCGCGCGTCTGCGAAAACTGTCGGGCGGCAAGCCTGTGGGTTTCAAGCTGTGCATCGGCCATCCCGGCGAGTTCATGGCCCTGTGCAAGGCCATGCTGGAGAGCGGCATCACGCCGGATTTCATCGTTATCGATGGCGCGGAGGGTGGCACGGGCGCGGCGCCGCTGGAATTCACCGACCACGTCGGCACGCCGTTGCGCGAGGGCCTTGTCTTCGCCCACAACGCGCTGGTGGGCACCGGCCTGCGCGACAAAATACGTCTTGGCGCAGGCGGGCGCATCGTCACCGCCTTTGACATGGTGCGCATCCTCGCGCTGGGGGCAGACTGGTGCAACAGCGCGCGCGGCTTCATGTTCGCGCTGGGCTGCGTGCAGTCGCTGTCCTGCCACACCGACCGCTGCCCCACGGGGGTGGCGACGCAAAACCCGTCCCGCCAGCGCGCGCTGGTGGTCGAGGACAAGGCAACCCGTGTGCGCATGTTTCATGACTCGACGCTGAAGGCTTTGGCCGAGCTGGTGGCGGCGGCGGGCGTCAGCCATCCGGGTGATGTCAAATCCTCGCAGATCATGCGGCGGCTGACACGCGGCAATGTCGACAGCCTGGCGGAAGTCTATCCCTCGCTGGCACCCGGCGACATTCTGTCAGGCAAGGCCCCGCCGCGCTATCTCGACGCCTGGGAGCTGGCGCAGGCGGATAGTTTTGCGCCGCGCGTCAGGGGCGCCGCCGGTGCAGCTGGCTGAAAGCCAGCGCCAGCAGCCAAAGACCGAGCGCGACGGCATTGCCATAAAGCGCATACACTGTCGGTGCCAGCGCCACCGGCAGCCGGCCATCCAGCACGCCCTCGACCCCGAGCGGCAGGCGCTCCACATAGCGCCCGTAGGGGTCGATTATGGCCGAGATGCCGGTGTTGGCGGCGCGGATCATCGGCAGGCCCTGTTCGATGGAACGCAGGCGCGCCTGCGCCAGATGCTGGTAGGGGCCGGAGGTCAGGCCAAACCAGCTGTCATTGGTGACATTCAGCAGCACGCCGGGGCGCAGCACCTCGCGGGCGCTCTGCGGGGCTGCGGCTTGTTCCGGAAATATCGCCTCATAGCAGATCAGCGGCAGCGCCGGGGGCAGCCCGCCAATCTCCAGCAGCTTGCGCGACACGCCCGGCTCAAACCCGCCCGGAATATGCACGAATTGCGCCAGCCCGATGCTGCGCAGCAGCCCGCCCAGCGGCAGATATTCGCCGAACGGCACCAGGTGCAGCTTGTCATAGGTGGCGCTGATTGTGCCGCCGCTCTCAATCACCTGAATTGAATTATGGTAGCGCGGCTGGCGGTCGCCTGCCAGCCGCTCGCCAAGGCGCGCCGCCCCGGTTATCAGCCGCACGCCGGGCGGCAGCGCCACGCCAATCTGCGCCAGCGCGGCGGGGTCCTGCGACAGGATGAAGGGGAAGGCGGATTCCGGCCAGACGAGATGCGTGGCATTGGCAATGCCCTGATGCTGCGGCGACATCGCGCGGTCACTCAGAGTGAGATAGCCTGCGAGAAGTTTCTGCTTGTTGGCAGCCGAAAAGCTCGCGTCCTGCACAATGTTGGGCTGCATGATGCGCAGCGCGACATTGGCCACGAATTTTTTCTCGTCCATCGAGACGCGGGCAAAACCAAATCCGGCGATGGCGATGAAGCCAAGCAGGCTCAGCCGCAGCGTCCACTTGCCGCCCCCGTCCGCCAGCGCCGCCGGGCTTGCGGCAAGCACGCAGGCCAGCAGCGTCAGGCCATGCAGGCCCGCAACACTGGCAATCTGCGCCAGCCACAGCGAGCCGCCAAGCGCCATGCCCAGCTCGTTCCACGGAAAACCGCTGAACAGCTGGCCGCGCAGCCATTCGGACGCGGTGAGCGCCACGCCCAGCGCCAGGATGCGGCTGGCCGATGGCGTCCAGATCAGCCGCGCCAGCGCAAAGCCCAACGCGTGAAACAGCGCAAGGACTGCCGGCAGCACAATAACGCCGAGCGGCAGCGCCCATGCCCATTGCTCCGCCTCGACCAGAAAGGCCGCGCCGAGCCACCAGAGGCCCGCCAGAAAAAACCCGAACCCCTGCCACCATCCGGCGCCAGCAGCCGAACGCAGCGCGGCAAACGAGACACGGCGCGGCCCGTGCGCCGAGCCGTCAACCAGCCAGACAGCCACTGTCATGGGCACCAGCAGCGCCGGAAAAAAATCCAGCGGTGCCATGGCCAGCGCGCCAACCGCACCGCTGAAAAACGCGATCAGCCGCCGTTTCCAGCCCCAGGCGATAATGATTGACCCGGCGAGCGCGTTCACGAGGCAGGCCGCATCGGCTCAGGCGCGGCGGCAGTCACCTGCGGGCCTGCGCCGGGCGGGCCTGCATCCGGCGGCGTTGCGGCAAGCGCGGCGCCGCGCTTCTCCCTGAAGCAGATTTTCATCCGCTTGACGCGGCGCGGATCGGCATCAAGAATCTCGAACTCCAGATTGCCGGGGCCGGACACAATCTCGCCGCGCACCGGCAGCCGCCCGGCCAGCGAGGAGATCAGCCCGCCCAGCGTGTCAACATCCTCCGAATCGCGGAAACCCAGAAAATCCGTGCCGGTCGCCGCCGAAACCTCCTCAAGGCTGGCGCGTGCGTCACCGATGTAGGTGCCATCCGCCGCCTTCTCGATCATCGGCGCGGAGGTCTCGTCATGCTCGTCCTCAATGTCGCCGACGATGGTCTCGACAATATCCTCGATCGAGACCAGCCCGTCGGTGCCGCCATACTCGTCAATGACCAGCGCCATATGCGTGCGCGTCGCCTGCATTTTCACCAGCAGGTCAAGCGCCGGCATGGAGGCTGGCACAAACAGCACCGGGCGCAGCACGTTCGCCTCGCCCAGCGTCTTGGACAGGTTGATTTCGGCCAGCAGCGTGCTGCGCTTGGGCTTTGTCGCCGCAAGCACTTCGGCGGCCGAGGCGATGTGGTCGACAAAATCGCGGATGTGAATCATGCCGCGCGGATCATCCAGCGTCTCGCCATACACTGGCAGGCGTGAGTGGCCTGCGGTGCGGAACACGGCCAGCACCTCGCCCAGCTGCTGGTCAATGCCAATCGCGATAATGTCGGCGCGCGGCACCATCACGTCGCCCACCCGCAGGTCGTGCAGGTCCAGCACGTTGCGGAGCATGACCCGCTCCTGCGGCGAAAAATCCGACGCGGTGGACGGCTCGTCCAGCGCCTCCTCGATGTCGTCGCGCGCCGAGGCCGCGCCCAGCCCGAACAGGCCGCGCAGCCGGTCAAGCAGGCCCGGCCGCTCAACCGGCGGCTTTGGCTGCGGCAGCACAGTGCCACGCTGGACCGCTTCGTCGAAAAGCAGTTTTTCAGTTTGCGCGGCCCGGGTTTCGGATGTCGGCATAGGATGCGTCAGGCGTGCAGCAGATAGGGATCGGCAATCCCCAGCTGCCTGAGAATGCGCCGCTCGGCGTTTTCCATCAGCTCGGCCTCCGCCTCGGATTCGTGGTCGAAGCCGACAAGGTGCAGAAACCCGTGCGCGATGAGATGCGCGGTGTGATCGCGCAGCGTCTTGGCGTCGCGCGCCGCCTCGGCTGCGGTTGTCTCATAGGCGATGACGATGTCACCCAGCATGGGCGAGGGTGTCTTGCCCTTGCGGGTGGGAACCGGAAACGACAGTACGTTGGTGGGCGCGTCCTTGGCGCGCCAGGTCTTGTTCAGCATGCGGATCGCCGCATCATCACAAAACAGCAGGCTGACTTCGGATTTGTCCGGAATCGCGCGCGCCGTTTCCGTGACGCAGGCGGCGATGACGCTCTGCGCCAGCGCCTCCAGCGCCTCCACCGCGCTCCAGCTGTCACATTCAATACTCAGGTCGATGCTGGGTGTCATGTCCGCCGCTTCATGTCTGCCGTAATGTGTCGGTTTGCGGCCGCGCGGCGCGCGCCGAGGCCTCGTAGGCGCCGACAATCTTGCGCACCAGCTCATGGCGCACAACATCGCCTTCGCGGAAGCGCACGTGGCCGACCCCTTCGACGCCGCTGAGCAGGCTGACCGCTTCGGCAAGCCCGGATTTCTGGCCCGGCATCAAATCCGTCTGCGTCGGATCACCAGTGACGATCATGCGCGAGCGCTCGCCAAGGCGGGTCAGGAACATTTTCATCTGAACCGAGGTGGCGTTCTGCGCCTCGTCGAGAATGACTGCGGCGTTGGTGAGCGTGCGCCCGCGCATAAAAGCCAGCGGGGCGACCTCGATCATGCCGGTCTGCATGCCGCGCTCCAGCATCCGCGGGTCCATGAAATCGTTCAGCGCGTCATAGATCGGGCGCAGGTAGGGATCGACCTTCTCGCGCATGTCGCCGGGCAGAAAGCCGAGCCGCTCGCCGGCCTCCACAGCCGGGCGCGACAGGATCAGCCGCTCGACAATGCCCTGCTCCAGCAGCGATACGGCAAAGCCGACCGCAAGCCATGTCTTGCCGGTGCCCGCCGGCCCTTCGGCAAACGTCAGCTCATGCTTCTTCAGCAGGCGCAGGTACAGGTCCTGCGCCGCGTTGCGGGCGCGCACCGGGCCGCGCTTGCGCGTCGCGATCTGCTCGAACGAGGGGCGCGCCGGTTCGGCCGCATTGGGGAACAGGCTGCCTTGCTGCATGCCCTCCTCAATCGCGCCGTCGACATCGCCGATGCCAATGGCCGCGCCGCCGTTGGCGCGCTTTTTCAGCAGGTCAAAAATGCGGCGCGCCTGCTCGCAGGCCTCGGCGGGTCCGCGCAGCGTCACGTGATTGCCATTGGCGTTGGCCGATATGCCAAGCCGCCGCTCGATGCGCGCGAGGTTCTGGTCGTACTGGCCAAACACCAGCTGCGCCCGGCGGTTGTCATCAAACGACAGCACGAGCTCTGTGCCGGCACCCGGCGGGCTGATGCCGGTCGCGCCAAAGTCGGCGGCAGTCACGAGGCGAGGGGTAGCTTTGTCGGTCAGCTTCAAGCAGCGGCCTCCGTTGTCCGCGTCTGCGGAAGGTTGGGGAGCAGGGTTCCATGCAGGGAATTGGTGCTGGCTGCGGTGATGCGCAGGCGCTGGAGCGTGCCTGCAAGGGCTGCCGGCCCGTCCGCCTGCACTTGCAGCAGATGCGCGGTCTTGCCCACCATCTGGCCGGGCATGCGGCCGGCGCGCTCAAACAGCACGTCGACGTTCTGCCCGACAAACCCGCGCTGCCAGGCTTGCCGCTGCGCCTCGGCCAGCTCCTGCAGGCGGGCGAGGCGTTCGCGCATGACCGCCTCGCTCACCTGCGTTGCAAGGCTTGCGGCAGCTGTGCCGGGGCGCGGCGAGTATTTGAACGAATAGGTCGAGGCAAAACCGACCGCGCGCACGAGATCAAGCGTCGCGGCAAAATCTTCGTCGCTCTCGCCGGGAAAACCGACAATGAAATCGGAGGAAACCGCGATGCCAGGCCGCGCGGCGCGCACCCGCGCGATAATATCGATATATGCTTGGCGCGTGTGCCTGCGGTTCATGGCGCGCAGCACGCGGTCGGAGCCTGACTGCACCGGCAGGTGCAGGAACGGCATCAGCTTGGCGCAGTCCGCGTGCAGCGCGATCAGGTCTTCGCTCATGTCATTGGGGTGGCTGGTCATGTAGCGGATGCGTGCAAGTCCCTCGATCCTGGCCAGGTGTTCTATCAGCTGCGCCAGCGTCTGCGCGGCGCCGTTCGCGCCCTGCCCGTGATAGGCGTTGACGTTCTGCCCCAGCAGCGTCACCTCGCGCACGCCCGCATCCACCAGCGCCGCAACCTCGCCGGCAATTTTCGCCACCGGCCGCGATGTCTCGGAGCCGCGCGTGAACGGCACGACGCAGAACGTGCAGAATTTATCGCAGCCTTCCTGCACGGTCACAAAGGCGGTGACGCCGCGCTCCCGGGTTCTGGCGCGCGCGGCAGGGGCGAGATGGTCAAACTTGTCTTCCGCCGGAAACTCTGTGTCCACCACACCCGGCTTCAGCCGCGCCTGCGCCACCAGCTGCGGCAGGCGGTGATAGTTCTGCGGGCCGACGACAAGATCGACAGCCTTCTGCCGCCGCAAGATTTCGGAGCCTTCGGCCTGCGCCACACAGCCGGCCACCGCGATCATGGTGGCCTGCCCGGCGGCGGCGCGCACGAGCTTGATGTCGCGCACCTTGCCAAGCTCGGAAAAGATTTTTTCCGAGGCCCGCTCGCGGATATGGCAGGTGTTGAGGATCACGAGGTCAGCCTCCTCGATCACCGTGGTCTCGTCATAGCCTTCCGGGGCAAGCGCGTCCGCCATGCGCAAGGCGTCATAGGCATTCATCTGGCAACCATAGGATTTCACAAACAGACGTTTGCGGTCCTTGCCTGTCACTTGCGCTGTCAGTTGCGTTTTCCCTTGGCTGTGTGGCGTGGTGCTGCTGCGGTCAAAACTGATTCTCCCGGGGCCACCTCTTGCGTGCTTTTAGCGCTATTAGGCGGCAATGAGAATAGGCCCTGCGCATTTTCAGGCAACATCCTCCGCCGGGCGGTCCGCAGCAAGGCAAGCCCGGATTTCGCGCTGCGCCGACAGAGCCAGCGCCTTGCGGCGGCTGTCCGGCATGACCGGCAGCGGCGGCCCGTAGCGCAGCTCGCAATCCACCGGGCCGCTGCGCAGGATCGCCCACAGATGCGGCAGCAGCGCCATGTCGCCATACCAGGCGATGCCGGGTCGGGTCCGGCGGTCGAAGGGCAGGCCGCCGCGGCGCGTGTAGGTGATGGCGACAGGTTGCAGCCAGGCCGCCTGCGCGGCGCTGGACGCGGCGATCGCCGCCTCAAAATGCGGCGGACAGAATCGCAGCAGGCGGTTGCCATCGCCGGTCGTGCCCTCGGCAAACAACACGAGCACATTGCCCGCGCGCAGGTTTGCCGTGATTTCCGCATTCACCCGCGCTATCGCGCGCCGGCGGTTGCGGTCAACAAAAACGCAGCCCTGCAGGCGGGCAAAAATGCCGATGACCGGCCAGCCGCCGACCTCTGCCTTGGCCAGAAACGACAGCGGCGCACAGCTGCCAAACGCGGAAATATCCAGCCACGACACATGATTGGCGATGACTAGCTGCGGGCGCAGCACGCAAGCTGTGCCGGTCACGCGCACCCGCAGGCCGATGGCGGCGCAGACGGCGCGGTGAAACAGCATCGGCAGGTGGCGCCGCGCGCCGGGCCAAAACCGTGCCAGTAGCCATTGCACCGGCACGGCGAGCAAAAAAACGGTGATGGCCAGACCCAGACAAACCGCGCGCAGACAGGCCACCAGCACCCGCTCCCCCTCGTCACCCGCCGCAGCCTGCCTAGTGGGGCGGCCTGGCGATTGCAACTCCGGCAGCCCGGCACCGGGCCGGGCTGGGGCGGCTGCACTGTGCGCCGGCGCACACCGCCGCGCCCGCACCTCCCGGCAATCTCCGCTTCCCGAACGAGGTGCGCCAGCGTGACACAATTTTCTGCCGTCTCCGTCGCACTCACCTGCATCGTTGCGGGCGCAGGCGCGCTTGGCGCGACCCCTGCCGCCGCTCTCGTCACGTGCCCGGTCAGGCAGGCGGCGGATGGCTTTGTGGCCTTGCGCGCCGCACCCGGCGCAGCGGCAAAACTTGTCGGGCGCATGAAATCCGGCGACGAGGTGCGCGAGGACCCTGACACCAGGCCGCGCGATGGCTGGGTCTATGTGACCTGGATGGTCTGGTATGACACCGGCCAGACCAGCGCCAACACCAGCGTGCCGGTAGTTGCGCTCACGCCGCGAGGCCAGGGCTGGGTCAACCGCAAGCTGATCGGGCCGGACTGCGGGTAGGCGCCATTGTCACAGCTTGCGCAGCGCCACCTGCTCGATGCGGTGACTCGCGCCCTTCGTCAGAATCAGTCCGGCGCGCAGCCGCGTCGGCAGGATATTTTCCCGCAGGTTGACCAGATTGATGCGGTTCCACAGTGACAGCGCGGTCTCGCGCGCCGCGGCGTCCGAAAGCGTGGCGTATTTGCGGAAGAATGATTTTGGATCGCGGAAGGCGGTGCCGCGCAGGCGCATGAAACGGTCAACATACCATTGCTCGATCAGCGGGATTTCCGCATCGACAAACACCGAAAAATCAAAATAATCCGAGACAAAAGGCCGCTCGTTGCCATCACGCTGCGGCCGGTTGGGTGCCAGCACGTTCAGACCCTCGACGATCAGGATGTCCGGGCGGTCCACTTCAATGAATTCACCCGGCACAACATCATAAACCAGATGCGAATAGACCGGCGCGCGCACGTGGCGCTGGCCAGCCTTGATCTGCGACAAAAACCGCAGCAGCGCCGTGCCATCGTAGCTTTCGGGAAAGCCCTTGCGCTCCATCAGCCCGTCGCGGGCCAGCGTGGCGTTGGGATGCAGGAACCCGTCGGTTGTCACCAGCTCGACCTTGGGCGTGTTGGGCCAGCGAGACAGCAGCGCTTTCAGCAGGCGCGCCGTGGTCGATTTGCCGACCGCCACCGATCCGGCAATGCCAATGATATAAGGCATTTTGCCGTCTTCCGCGCCAAGAAAACGCTGCGTTGCCTTGAACAGCCCCTGTGTCGCGGCGACATAGAGCGCCAGCAGGCGCGACAGCGGCAGGTAGATGGCGATGACCTCCTCAAGCGAAATCGGATCATTGAGCGATTGCAGCCGCGCCAAATCATCGGCTGTCAGCGTCAGCGGCATGTCGGCGCGCAGGCTTGCCCATTCCTCGCGCGAGAAGCGGCGGTAAGGCGACAGTTCCATCGCCCTCGGGGGTCTTTCCGGCTGGCTGGTGACGTCATTCATGGGTTTTGCGCGCCGCTTTTTCTTCATGCCCGGAGCGCGAGGTGCGCCGTTCCAGTTCGTCCAGCACGTTCTGGAACGCAATGTTGCGCGTCTGCAAAACCACCAGCAGGTGATAGATGACGTCCGCCGCCTCGTTGGTCAGCCCGGCGCGGTCACCCTCAACTGCCGCCACAATCGCCTCAACCGCCTCCTCGCCAAATTTGCGCGCGGCGTAGGCCGGACCCTTGTCGAGCAAAGTCTTGGTGTAGGATGTCCCCGCATTCGCCGCAGCGCGGGACGCGATGAGGCTGGCGAGGGCATGCAGCGTGAATTCGGTCATGTGTTGTTCTGCCCCAGGAATGCCTGCGCCGGACGCGGCAGGCGCAGGGCTGACCGGACTGGCATTATGTTTTCAGCGGTGCAGCCGGTCCGTGGCCGCAAGATAAAAAATCCGCTTCTGCTCTAGCCGGAATCGGGCAAGGCTGTCGAGGATCAGCCCGCACATGCCAAACAGGCAGGCGGCCAGCCCCAGCCCGGTGCACAGGATCGCCGTCGGCAGGCGCGGCACCAGTCCGGTGGCCAGCCACGTGTCAAACAGGGGCCAGGCCAGCCCCAGCGCCGCCAGCACGCAGAGGCCCGCCAGCCCGCCAAAAAACCATGCCGGGCGTGTCTCTTTCAGCAGCAGCGCGAAGGTTTTCAGGATGCGCCAGCCATCGCGCAGGCTGTGCAACTTGGAATGTGATCCCTCCATCCGCTTGCCATAAGGCAGCCGGATTTCGATTGTCGGCAGGCGCAGCTGGCAGGCGTGGACAGACAACTCGGTCTCGATCTCGAAACCGCTGGACAGCGCCGGAAAGCTCTTGACGAAGCGGCGGGAAAACGCCCGGTAGCCGGAAAAAATATCCTCGAACTGCCGGTCAAACAGCAGGCCGAAGCAGGCGTTGAACACGCGGTTGCCGAGGGCATGGCCGGCGCGGTGCGCGTCAACATGGATGTTTTCACGCGCTCCCACCGCCATGTCGGCCCCGTCCCCGGCAATGGCGCTGACGAGGCGCGGCGCCGCGCTGGCATCATAGGTGGCGTCGCCGTCCACCAGAATATAGACGTCCGCCTCCACGTCGGCGAACATGCGGCGCACCACATTGCCCTTGCCCGGGCGGTTTTCAAAGCGCACCTCGGCCCCGGCCTCGCGTGCCGCAACGCTTGTCTCGTCGGTGGAACAATTATCGTAGACAATGATGCGGGCCTGCGGCAGGGCGTGGCGGAAGCTCGCCACCACCTGCGGAATCGACTGCGCCTCGTTGAAGCAGGGGATCAGGACCGCCACCGAAACGTCCTGCGCCGCCCTGGCGCTTTGGCGCGGCACGCCATTGATCAGCCCGTTGGACATGTGCGGCGCGGACCGCAGCAGGGCTTTGAGCAGCGCGGCGCTGTCGCCAGCCTCCACCGGCAACCCCGGCTGTCCGGCTGGCGCGGCATCGCTTGAAACGCGCTTGTCTGGCTGCATGGATTTGCCCGCAAAAATGTCGAATCGGCTAACGTCCCGTCAATCATTGTCGTGAAAGGTTTATCCGGCGTGAAAGACTGACGGAGATTCGCTGTCCTGCTGCACGCCAATGGCATTGCGAGCGGCTTTGGCCGGCAAGGGCAGCGGAATGAGCGCTTTAGCAGCACCAGGGGCGGGCGCGCAGGCGCGTGGCGAAAGCCGTCCGCAGCCATTTCTTCCGGTACTGATTGCCGTGCTCGCCGGACTTTGCCTTTCCGTGAGTTTTGGCGCGGAAAAACTTGGCGCCGTCTGGCAGGCCGGCGCATTTTTTGACTCCGATGACGCCATGCGCCTCGTGCAGGTGCGCGACTGGCTTGGCGGCCAGGCCTGGTTCGACTTGACAGCGCACCGGCTGCTGCCGCCGGATGGCGTTACCATGCACTGGTCACGCGTCATTGACGTGCCGCTTGGCCTGCTGATTCGCCTGTTTTGCCTGGCCGCGCCGCAGGAAACCGCCGAGCGGCTGACCCGCATCGCATTTCCGCTGCTCTGCCTCACCGCGCTGTTGTTTGCCATGATCCGGCTCGCCCGCAGCCTGATGCCCGGTGCCGGACCCTGCGCGCCCGCCTTGCTGAGCGCCGCCACTGGCATGCTGCTGGTGCAGTTTGCTCCGGGCCGCATTGATCACCACGCGCCGCAAATTTGCCTGCTGGTGCTTTTCGCCAGCGAAACGATACGCGCGCTGGACGGCAGGCACGCCGCCTCGGCGGCGGTGGCGGCGGCATTGGCGACACTGTCGATCAGCATCAGCCTGGAAAATCTGCCGTTTGTGGCGGTTCTGGCCGCCATCCTGGGCATCGCCTGGATTCACGCGGGGCGGGCAATGGACCACACGCTCCTGTGCGCTGGCGCTGCCTTCAGCCTTGGCGGCGCGCTGCTGTTTGCTGCGACTGTCGGCCCGTCGCGCTACGGGGTCGCCAGCTGCGACGCGTTTTCACTGTTCCATCTTGCTACGCTGACTACCGGCGGCACGGCTCTTGCCGCGCTGGGCCTGCTTGGCGGCGAACGGCTGCCGGGCCGCGCCGTGCGGCTTGGCGCAGCGGCTTTGGCAGCCCTCGCCGCGCTGGCCGCTGCCACACTTGCGGGCCCCGCCTGCCTTGGCGACCCGCTGGGGGCAATCGATCCGTTCCTGCGCGAACACTGGCTGAAGGACGTGCGCGAGGCGCGGCCGCTTTTCGTTGTCCTGCGGGAGACGCCGGCGATGTTCGCGCCCATCGCACTCGCCCCGCTGCTGGGCGCAGTGGCGGCGCTGTGGGCCTGCGCCAGCCAGCCGGGCGCGGCGCGCGGGCGCTGGCTTGCGCTTTGCGCGTTCATCGCAGTGGGCATTGTGCTTGCCATCTGGCAGGTGCGCGCGCTCGCCTCGCTCGCGCCGCTGGCCGTTATCGGCGGCGTCTTCGCGGTCAACACAATCTGGCAGCGGGCTACCCGCACTGCCAGGCTGCCGCTCGCGGGCGCCGCAGCTCTGGCTGCGGGCCTGCCCTTCTGCTCGCTGTTCTGGGCTGCGGCGATGCCGGTGGCACAGGCGCGTCCGGGCGATGCTGCCGCCAAAGCCGCCTGCATGGCCAATGCAAGCTATGCGCCGCTGGCTGAATACGGCGACGCTGTCGTGCTGGCCCCGGTGGATATTGGCGCGCATCTTCTGGCAAACACCCGGCTGCGGCCCATCGCCGCGCCATACCATCGCAACAACACCGGAAACCGCGCGGCAATCGAGTTTTTTCTGGCTGGCCCGGATGCGGCACACGCCAACGCGCGGCGGATGCAGGCAGGCTATCTCGTCCTGTGTCCCGCCCTGACCGAGCTTGCGATTTATGCCGCCGATGCGCCAGAGGGGATGGCGGCGCGCCTTGCGCAGGGCAGGGTGCCGGACTGGCTGCGTGCAGTGAAGGCCAGCGGCGGCGCAATGGCCGTCTACGCAATCGACTGAGCGGCTCTAGGCCGTCCGCGCCGCTACCGCAAAGGCGCGGATGAAACGCAGCGCCCGCTCGGCAACGAGGCGGGGAAAACTGTCATATTTTACGGCGCTGCGTTTCAGTGTCGCCGCCTCGTGGCGGGACGCGCCGGTCAGGTGCGCCCGGGCCTCAAACAGCAGCCGCATGGTTGACCAGGCAAAGTTTTCTGACCGCCCGAGAATCAGCAGCGCTTCGTCGTCGTCGTCCAGCAGCACCTGTTCCACAGCCGGAACCGGCAAGCCCGACAGGTCAGCCAGCGCGCATAGTGCCTGCGCATACTGCGCATTTTCGAGCGCGCTGATCAGCTGAAGCTCACAGGCCGCCGCAGTCTGCTGGCCGCGTTTCATGCACCGCCACGCCCCGGGATAGTTTATTGGCGCGTACGGGGTTTTTGTACCCGGCCCTGCGTCGCCCGATGCTGCCCCAACAAGAAAAAACGCGCGCCGCAAGGACGCAAGCGCGCTGGAGCGGGCCTCACTCGATTCCACGACTGACGCACTCAGCAGGGCAAGCATAAGAGACGGGCGGTCTGGCATCATACCCTCAAAGATTGCATAATTCATAATTACGCAACTAACACGTGTCTACTAACGAATGCTTTATGATTGCGCCGCGATGGCAGAGGGCCGGAAAAATCCAGTTGCCGCTGCCTGAAACTGTGCATTCCACCCTTGCTTTTTCACCGCGTTGGGTTGTAAGGAGGCGGCAGTTACCTCATAACGACTGCCTTAAAGGCGATTGTTGAGAGTGGGTCCCGGGAGGGTCCCGCTCTTTTTTTTCGACCTGAGGCTGGTTCTGGAGACAAGATTTGGTTTCGCAAGCCCTGCCCGGCGCTGCAGCATCCGCAGCTGCGCCAAAGCTCGATTTGAACGAGCCGCGGCTGGTGACGGAGACGGCTGTCGCCGCCCGTGTTGCGACGCTGCTTGAGCCTTCGCTGGTCAATCTCGGCTTTCGGCTCGTGCGGGTAAAAATCACGGCTGCGGCAGGCTGCACCATCCAGATCATGGCGGAAGACGCCAATGCGCTGATGTCGATTGAGGATTGCGAGCGCATTCATGACGCGATCTCGCCGATTCTCGACCTCAACGATCCGGTCAGCCAGGCCTATCGACTCGAAATCTCCTCGCCCGGCATTGACCGCCCGCTGATGCGTGTTTCCGATTTTATCCGCGCGGCCGGCCACGAAATCCGCATCGAGATGAAAAGCCCGGTCAACGGGCGCCGCCGCTTCAAGGGGCTGATTTCTGCCGTCGATTCAGCGGCCGGTGCGCCCATGCTGTCGCTGCAGCGACTGGACGCCAAGGCAGGCGAACCGGCAATGGTCGATCTCGACCTTGCGGACCTGAGTGACGCCCGTCTGGTGCTGACCGACGATCTCATCCGCGCCTCGCTGCGCGCCGCCAAGGCCACGCTCAAGGGCGCGCCAGTCACGCCAGACGCCACCGCGCCTGAAAAAGCCCCGGCCAGGTCCATCACCAAAGCGGCGCGCCTGAAAAGCGGCACGCCAAAAAGCAAGGGCGTAAAGGGATCAGCTCCCGCCGCCCCCGCAAATGATTCAGGCAAGATAGACTGAAGCAAGATTGGTTAAAGGAGTGAACACCCATGGCTGTTAGCGCCAACCGGCTGGAACTGCTGCAGATTGCCGATGCGGTCGCCCGCGAGAAATCGATCGACCGGCAGATCGTGCTCAGCTCGATGGAAGACGCGCTGCAAAAGGCGGCGCGCTCGGTCTACGGGCAGGAAACCGAGGTCAGGGTCGAGATTGATCCCAAAACCGGCGTGGTGCGCACCTCGCGTCTGCTGCTGGTGGTGGACCAGATTGACAATGACGCGACGCAAATCCTGCTGCTGGACGCGCGCAAGCGCAACCCGGCGGCGCAGCTCAACGACTGGATCGCCGAGACGCTGCCGCCCTTCGACTTTGGCCGCATCGCCGCGCAATCGGCCAAGCAGGTCATCGTGCAGAAGGTGCGCGAGGCTGAGCGTGACCGACAGTATGAGGAATTCAAGGACCGCATCGGCGAAATCGTCAATGGCGCGGTCAAGCGGGTCGAATATGGCAATGTCGTCATTGATCTTGGCCGCGGCGAGGCTGTGGTGCGCCGCGACGAGCTGATCCCGCGCGAGACTTTCCGCCCCGGCGACCGGCTGCGCGCCTATCTTTATGACGTGCGCCGGGAAGCGCGCGGCCCGCAGATTTTCCTGTCGCGCACGCATCCGCAGTTCATGTCGAAGCTGTTCACCCAGGAGGTGCCGGAAATCTATGACGGCATTATCGAGATCAAGGCGGTCGCGCGCGATCCTGGCTCGCGCGCCAAGATCGGCGTGATCTCCAAAGATTCGTCCATTGATCCGGTCGGTGCCTGCGTCGGCATGCGCGGCTCGCGTGTGCAGGCCGTCGTCAATGAACTGCAGGGCGAGAAAATCGATATTATCCCGTGGTCCGCCGATGCGGCAACCTTCATCGTCAACGCGCTGCAGCCCGCTGAGGTGGTCAAGGTGGTGCTGGACGAGGATTCGTCGCGCATCGAGGTTGTCGTGCCCGACGACCAGCTGTCGCTGGCCATTGGCCGGCGCGGACAGAATGTGCGGCTAGCCTCGCAGCTGACTGGCTGGGATATTGACATCCTGACCGAGGCCGAGGAATCAGGCCGCCGCCAGAAAGAATTTGTCGAGCGCTCCAGCCTGTTCATGAAAGCCCTGGATGTCGACGAAACGGTTGGCCAGCTGCTGGCCTCGGAGGGTTTCCGCTCAGTGGAGGAGCTTGCCGTGGTCGATCTTTCAGAACTTGAGTCGATCGAAGGCTTTGATGCCGACACGGCGACAGAAATCCAGAGCCGCGCGTCCACTTTCCTCAACCGCATCGAAACCGAGCTGGACGAGAAACGCCGGGCGCTGGGTGTCGAGGACGCGCTGCGCTCGATTGACGGCGTGACATCGCACATGCTGGTCAAGCTTGGTGAAAACGAGATCAGGACCGTGGATGATCTGGCCGGCTGCGCCACAGATGACCTGCTTGGCTGGTCCGAGCAAAAGGATGGCCACAACGTCCAGCACGCCGGCTACTTTGCGGGAATCGAGCTTTCCCGCAGCGAGGCGGAGGCCATCATCATGAGCGCGCGTGTTGCGGCCGGCTGGATCGAGGCCGCGCCCGCCGCCAGCGAGCCGGCGGAGGACGCAGCCTGAGGGCGGCGCGCGGGCATTGAGCGCCCCGGACCCGGCAGACGCGGTCAATAGCGGCCAGTCGCCTGCCGACGATGCGCCAGCGGCGGCGCCAGAGCGCAGCTGCATCGTCAGCCGGACCGTCGGCCCACCCGGCGAGATGATCCGTTTTGTGCTTGCCCCGGACGGGCAGGTGGTGCCTGACCTTGCCGAAAAACTGCCGGGCCGGGGTGCCTGGGTCACGGGCACTGCCGCGCTGGTGAACGAGGCGGTGAAGCGCGGCGCCTTTGCCCGCAGTTTCAAAAAACCGGCGCGGGCGGCCCCGGAGCTTGCCGCAACCATTGAAACCCTGCTGCGGACGCGGGCACTTGAGGCGTTTGCCATTGCCAACAAGGCAGGCCTGGTGATTGCCGGCCACGCCAAGATCGAGGCAAAACTGCGCGAAAAGCCGATGGCGGCGCTGGTTCATGCGGTTGAGGCGGGTGCCGACGGCTGCCGCAAGCTCAATGGCCTGGCAGCCCGCCAGGGCAGAACCGGACAGCCGCCCGCCCGCATTGAAAATCTTTTCAGCTCGGCGCAGTTGGATTTGGCTTTAGGCCGGTCAAATGTGATACATGCGGCTATCGCCCGCGGCGGCAGCGCTGATCTCTTCGTTCAGCGTTGCCGCCGTTTGGCCTATTTCTGTAGTGGCAAACTCATTGCATTCGATGTAATGGGCGAGGCCACCGTGCCGCCCGAAGACAGTTGACGCGCTTGGGTTGCGGTTTGGCGCTGGCTTTTTGAGTCAGTTCAATGGGCACTTGCCCGAGGTTTGAGAACGCATGAGTGACATCAAGGAAACCGGTGAAAAAACTCTGACGGTGCCGCCCGCGCGGACACTGTCATTGAAGCGTCCGGTTGAACAGGTTGTAAAGCAGAGCTTCTCGCATGGCCGCACCAAGCAGGTCGTGGTGGAGAAGGTCAAGCGCCGCATTGCCGGTCCTGGCGACGCGCATGCGTCCATCACGGCGCGCGACAGTGGCCGTGACCTCGGCCGTGATCTGGGCCGTGATCTGGGCCGTGACCCGGCGCGTGAAATTGCGCGTGACATACCCAGCCAGCCCGTTGTCGCGCCCCGCGCGCTGCTGCCAAGCGCGCTTGCGCCCTTGCCGCCCCTGCCGGTGCAGCGCCGCGAGCCGGTTATGGTTGCCGCGCCCGTGGCTGTGTCGCCGCCTGTCGCGCCGGTGTCTGCTCCGGCCGCTGCCGCGCCTGTTCCAGCCACGCCTGCCCTTGCCGCTCCTGCGGTTCCTGCGCCAGCCGCAGCCGCTCCCGGGTCACAGGTTCCAGCGCCCGTGGCCACAAGGCCTGCCGTGCCCGCGCCACTGTCCGCCCGCCCGGCGGCGGCGGTCATTGCGGCCCGCGCGCCAATTATCGCGCCCCGCTCGGCCACGATCGCGCCCCGCTCGGCCACTGTTGCCAGCCAGGTTGCCCCCGCCCGCGCCACGCTGGCCGGATCCGCCCGGCCAGGTGGCCAGAAGCCGCCATCAGGCGTCGTGCTGCGTACGTTGACGGAGGAAGAGCGCGACGCCCGCACCAAGGCGCTGGCCGGCGCTGCGACGCGCGAGGCTGAAGACCGCAAGCGCGCGCTCGCCGACGCAAAATTGCGCGATGAGCGCGAGGCGCGCGACACCATTGAGCGCGCCGCCGCCGAGGACCGCCGCAAGGAAGAAGAGACCCGCCGCGCCCACGACCACGAAACCCGCCGCCGCACGGAGGACGAAGCCAAGCGCCGCCTGGCGGGTGGCGAGCCCGGCCCCTCGCTCAAGGCCGCCATCGGCCGTGCGCCTGCCGCCGTGCAGGGCGCAACTGGCGCGGCCGTGCGCCCGGCCGGTGCCCCGGAGGAAGAGACAAAACGCGTCATCCGCCGCCCCGGCATCCCGGCCAAGGTTGTCACCCCCGTGCGCATGCCGCGCAGTGGCGACCAGAAGAGCCGCATGCGCCTCACGGTTGCCAGCGCCACCGGCGAGGAAGAGGAGCGCACGCGCTCCATCGCCGCTTTTCGCCGCCGCACGCAGCGGCTCAAGGGCGGCGATCATGGTGATGCTAAAGAAAAGATTGCCCGCGAAATCATCCTGCCGGAAACCATCACCATCCAGGAACTCGCCAACCGCATGGCGGAACGCGCGGTCGATGTCATCCGCCTGCTGATGAAGCAGGGCACCATGGCGAAAATCACCGACACGCTCGATGCTGACACGGCGCAACTGATCGCCGAAGAACTTGGCCACAAGGTCAAGCGCGTTTCCGAGGCGGATGTTGAGGCAGGCCTGTTTGACGCGGCCGACATTGACGACCATCTGCTGCCGCGCCCGGCAGTCGTCACCATCATGGGCCATGTCGATCACGGCAAGACCTCGCTGCTTGACGCGATCCGGTCTGCCAACGTCGTATCCGGCGAGGCTGGCGGCATTACCCAGCACATCGGCGCCTACCAGATCACCGCGCCCAATGGCGGGCTGGTGACGTTCATCGACACGCCCGGCCACGCCGCCTTCACCGCCATGCGGGCGCGCGGTGCCAAGGTCACCGATATAGTCGTGCTGGTGGTGGCTGCCGACGACGGCGTCATGCCGCAGACGATCGAGGCGATCAACCACGCCCGCGCCGCCAAAGTGCCGATGATTGTGGCGATCAACAAGATCGACAAGTCGGATGCCAAGCCCGAGCGCGTGCGCGCCGAGCTGCTGCAGCACGAGGTGCAGGTCGAAAGCATGGGCGGCGACACGCTCGAAATTGAGGTTTCAGCCACCAAGCGCACCAATCTCGACAAGTTGCTGGAAATGATCGCCCTGCAGGCCGAGGTGCTGGAGCTCAGGGCCAATCCCGACCGGCCCGCCGAAGGCACGGTCATCGAGGCGCGGCTCGACAAGGGCCGCGGCCCGGTGGCGACCGTGCTGGTGCAGCGCGGCACGCTGAAGCCGGGCGATCTCATCGTCGCCGGCGCGCAATGGGGCCGTGTGCGCGCCCTGCTTGACGACAAGGGCAAGGCTGTGGCGTCGGCGCCGCCCTCCATGCCGGTGGAAGTGCTCGGCTTCTCCGGCGCCCCGGAGGCGGGCGACCGCGTCGCGGTTGTCGCCAACGAGGCGCGCGCCCGCGAGGTCACGGAATACCGCGAACGCGCCCGCCGCGAAAAGCTGGCGGTGCGCGGCGGCAGCGTGCGCGGCTCGCTCGCCGACATGATGACGCAGCTCAAGACCTCGGGCCGCAAGGAATTTCCGCTGGTCATCAAGGGCGATGTGCAGGGATCAGTGGAAGCCATTCTCGCCGCGCTCGAAAAGATGGGCACAGATGAGGTCATTGCCCGCGTCGTGCATGCGGCGGTTGGCGGCATCACCGAGTCGGACGTGACGCTGGCGGAGGCTTCGAAAGCCGCCATCATCGGCTTCAACGTGCGTGCCCACAAAGAGGCGCGCCTGCTGGCCGAGCAGAGCCACACGGAAATTCGCTACTACAACATCATCTACAACCTCGTCGATGATGTGAAGGCGGCGATGTCTGGCCTGCTGCCGCCAACCATGCGCGAGACCATGCTGGGCAACGCGCTGATCCAGGAAGTGTTCAACATCACCAAAGTCGGCAAGGTCGCGGGCTGCAAGGTCACCGACGGCGTCGTCCAGCGCGGCGCAGGCGTGCGCCTCATCCGCGACAATGTGGTGGTGCACGAGGGCAAGCTGTCAACGCTCAAGCGCTTCAAGGACGAGGTCAAGGAAGTGGGCAGCGGCCAGGAATGCGGCATGGCCTTCGAAGGCTATCAGGACATGCGCGCGGGCGACGTGATCGAATGCTACAGAGTTGAGGCGGTGAAGCGGTCGCTGGCGTAGAGGAGACGGGCGGATGGTTGAGAAGCGGGGACGGCAGCATGAGCGGGCTTTAGCCTCTCACGGCGGTTTGGAAGCGCGCGACGCCGATTTTGGACCCGTTCTCGATAATGCATGGACTCAAGCGCATCCTGACCGCCACCGGCCAGATGTTGGAAGCATGAATTTGCGAGACCGGTTTGAAATGGATGAATATCGTCAAAAGCAGTTCGGCGAAGCGCCGCGGCTGGTCAACGAATTTTGCGAAGAAAATCCGGTTGCGGCTTTTGAAATCGCCACGGACGTTCTGACGCGGATCGCCGAATCTGCGAGGGCCATGAATGAAGGCAGCGGGCAGGCATTGGCTTTGATGGAGGCGCGGAGCGAAAGGATCGACCGGATGCAGGCGGAGAACCGGAAGCTGCTTGATGCGCTGGTAGCCGGAAGGCCCGCATGAGTTCGAAATCCGGGGCGGAACCGCCGGAACCGAAAAAGGGCAAGGATTGGCCCGTTCCGTCATGGAAGAAAATCGGCGAGTATGTTGTTGGCATTTTCCAGCTTCAGCGCTCGTTTGACGGCTTGAACGACAAGAACAAAAAGCTTGAAGCCCAGGTCGCTGCGCTGCAGCGGCAGGCAGACGAATAGTCCGGGCAATTAAAGACCATCATGACCTTCATGGATTCGACGATCAACGAAAGAGCGGCGCAAACCGCCGAACAAGCCGCACTGCGCGTCTTCGAACAGCTGTTGTCGATCCGTGGGGACCAGCCACCCAAGGTCCGATAGAAACCCGCTCATGCCCCGCCCCAACCAAAAAGACAGCCAGCCCTCGCACCGCACGCAGCGCGTCGCCGAGCTCATCCGCCACGCGGCGGCGGAGCTTCTCGCGCGCGGCGGTGTCACGGACCCGGTGCTGGAGACGCATATTATCACGGTGCCCGAAGTGCGGATGAGCCCCGACCTGAAACTCGCCACCATCTTCATCATGCCGCTCGGCGGCAAGGATATTGAGGCGGTGCTGGCGGCGCTGACAAAACACAAGAAATTCATACGGGGTGAAATCGCCCGCCGCATCAACATGAAATTTTCACCCAACGTCCGGTTTCTCGCCGACGAGAGTTTTGACAAGGGCGCCTATATCGACCGCCTGCTGAAATCGCCCGTGGTGACGCGCGATACGGCCAAGCCTGACGACGCGAAAGACTAACGCAAATGGCATTGCTGACTGACATGCCGGCCCGTCCTTGCGAGCGCAGCGAAGCAATCCAGGGGCTTCACGCGCGGCTCTGGATTGCTTCGCCGCGCTCGCAAAGACGGCGGGAGACCAAAGAGTCACCCATCGATGCGCGTGGCATCAGGCCGCAATGAACCAAAGACGCAAACAGCGCGCCGCCGTCAACGGCTGGATCGCGCTCGACAAGCCCTATGGCATGACCTCGACGCAGGCTGTCGCCAAAATCAAACACGCCTTCAACGCCGCAAAGGCTGGCCATGCAGGCACGCTGGACCCGCTCGCCTCAGGCATTCTGCCGATAGCGCTGGGCGAGGCGACGAAGACCGTGCCGTTTGTGCAAGAGGGCGCGAAGGCCTACCGTTTTACGGTGCGCTGGGGTGAGGAGACGAGCACCGACGATGCCGAGGGGCCGGTAACGGCGCGCTCGGACGCGCGGCCTTTGCCCGCGCAGATCGAGGCGCTGCTGCCTCGGTTCACCGGCACGATCCTCCAGCGCCCGCCCGCATTCTCCGCGATAAAAGTGGACGGCGAGCGCGCCTATGATCTGGCGCGGGCGGGCGAAGAGGTTGTGTTGGACGAGCGCGCAATCACCGTCCACGCCCTGCGCCTCGTGTCTTGCGATAAGGACAGCGCCACGCTCGAAGCCGACTGCGGCAAGGGCACCTATGTGCGCGCCATCGCCCGCGACATGGGCCGCGCGCTGGGCTGCTACGGCCACGTCACCGCCCTGCGCCGCACCCGCGTCGGGCCGTTTGCGGAGGCGGACTCGATCACTCTGGCAGACTTCCTCGTCGGCGATCCGCAGCACGCGCTGCTGCCAGTGGAGGCGGGCCTCGCCGAAATCCCGCAGTTGATTATCGATCGCAGCGCCGCCGCCCGCCTGCGCCAGGGCCAGTCCATCATCCTGCGCGGCCGCGATGCACCAATCGAAGGTGCCGCCTGGGCCGCCTGCGAGGGCGTGCCGGTGGCGCAGGGCGTCATCGAGCGGGGCGAGTTTGTCCCGAAACGCGTGCTGCTGCTGGGGTGAGGCGCGCGCCTACCGCGCGCCAAACAGTTTCTCCAGAAACTTGTAATAGTCCGGCTGCGCCTCGCGGATAATCCCGCGCGCGTAGGGCCGGTTGTAGGGCAGCGAGCCCCACAGATACAGCGTCGCCGTCACCGCAAAAAACTCGTGGCTGTTCGTCAGAAAATACGCGCCGTTGGTGCCCTCGTAGCGCCTGGCACCGAAGGCGTCCTGAAAGGCGGCAGCGATCTCCTTGTTGGCAAAGCCGCCTGGCAGTTTTTTGTCATGCAGAGCATGCATGTACTCATGCAGCAGCGTCGGATTGTGACCATCGATCTGCCCGGGCGCGAGGCTGATTTCGCCCTTGTTATAGATGCCATGAAAACCGCGCAGATTGCCGGAAATGCGCAGTTTCAGGCTGCGGAAAAACGCC
>JANLPP010000241.1:0-15180 GCA_031367295.1 Hyphomicrobiales bacterium
CCCGCTGCCGGCGCGACCATGCAACGCGCCCAGAATGGCGATCACCGCAAACAGCGAGCCGGAGGTGTCGGCGACCGGCGGATCGAAAAACATCGGCGCGGCATCGCCATTGCGGTCGAGAATGCCGCTGGTCGCCAGATAGTTGCCGTCATGCGCAGCCTTCAGGGCAAGGCTGCCCGTTGCGCCGTAGCCGCTGATCGAGCAATAAACCAGACGCGGATTGAGCACGCTCAAGATTGCATAATCGAGGCCGAGCCGCGCCATGACACCGGGGCGAAAACCTTCGATCAGCACGTCAGCCCCGGCCACCAGCGCCAGAAACTCTTGGCGGACGCCGCTCTGCTTCAAATCCATGCGGCGGACCTGCTTGCCGGCGTTTAATGCATTGTAAAACAGGGGCCGACCCTGTGCGTCCTGCGGCCCGAGATTGCGCATTTCATCGCCCTGCGGCGGCTCGATTTTCAAAACCTGCGCCCCCATATCGGCCAGCAGCAGGCTCGCCATCGGGCCGGGAATATACTGCGACAGGTCGAGCACTTTTACGCCGGTCAGAAAGGTTTGCAGGCGCGATGTCATAGCACCGCCACCGGGTTGAGCGGACTGCCTGTCGCGCCAACAACCGGCAGCGGTGCGGCCATGAACAGGAACTGCGTTGCGCCGCGCTCGCCCAGCGGCTTCAGCACCAGACCCTCAAGCAGCGGAATGCCATAGTCGCGGATCAGGCGCTGATGCACCGGGAACACTGTCCCGGCTGCGAAGGGCAGCACCTCGACAGCGTAATTGTCGGCGCCCACCAGCGCCGCCCCCGCCTCCGCAAGAACCAGCGCCGCCGCGACGTCCAGCCCCGGCTCGGCATTGAAATCGGCGACGCCGGAGACCTCATGCGCCTCAAGCCATCCGGTGCGCAGCAGAACCGCATCGCCGTTGCGGATGTCGATGCCAGCCTGCCCGCAGGCCTGCCGCAGCAGCTCCGCGCCGATAACCGCGCCATCCGCCAGCGGCGCGCCGGTCAGGCGGACGAAATCCAGCAGCACGCCGCGCGTGACGATCGGCCCCATCGTCTGCGCGCCGCAGCGCGCCGCGCCAGAGCTGCGCACGCTATTGCCAGGGAAGCCGTTGTAGAGCAGGTCGCCATGCCAGCAGTGGCACAGGCAATCGATATGGGTGCCGGCGTGCAGCGGCATGAGGATGCTGTCATCGGCGTATTGAAAGCCGCCCGGACGGCGCGCGCCGCCCGCATAATCGCCGCCGTCCCGCCCCATGAAATGCGCCACGCGCCCACGCTGCGGCGGGATCAGCATGCGGGCGGAGATCGGCTGCGCCAGGCTGATCACGTCGCCGCGCAGGGCAAGCGCGACAGCCTTGCGGACCTCCTCGGGACCGATCAGATTGAGCGCGCCACGCTCGTCATCGGCGCCCCAGCGCCGCCAGGCCTCTTCAGCCATTGGGCGTCTCCTGTCGCGTCAAGACAAGCTCGGCGGCGGCAAGCTTCAGCTCGCGGCGTTGCAGTTTTCCGGTCGGGGTCAGCGGCAGCGCCGACCTGATCTCAATCCTGTCGGGTATCTTGTATCTGGACGCGACGGAGCGGCAGTGCGCGATCAATTCAACACTGGTCACAACCGAATCGCGGCTGGGCACAACAAAGGCGATGATCATCTCGCCGCGCTCCGCATCCGGCACGCCAACCACGCCCGCCTGCTCAACCTTGGGGTGGCGCAGCAAAATATCCTCGACCTCGGCAGGTGACACGTTGATGCCGGCCCGCTTGATCATCTCGGTGCTGCGGCCCACGAAGACGAAATTGCCGTCGCCGTCGAGACGGCCGACATCGCCGGTGCGGTAAAAACCGTCGGGCGTAAAACTCAGCGCGTTGTGGCCGGCGCTGGCGCCCCAATAGCCGGGCGTCACGTGGCCGCGCACTTCGGTCAGGCCGGGGGTGCCCGGCGACACCGGCTCTCCTGTCTCTACATCGACGAAGCGCAGCTCGTTGCCGGGCAGCGGCGGTCCCTGGCAATGCATGCGCTGCTCCAGCGGCCAGTAGTGCCAGGTGACGCAGCAATTGCCATAGGTTTCCGTTGCGCCATAAATGTTGCAAATCTCGCTGGCCCCCAGCGACTGGGCCGCGTCCTGCACATCCTGCGCCGAACCGATCATCAGCCCGGTCCGCAGCGTCTTCACCCGCTCACGGCTGAAGCCGGGGTCGCGCAGGAGGGCGTTGGTCATGCCCGGCAAAGTGTAGAGCGCCGTGCAGCCGTGCCGCTCGATCAGGGCGAGCGACCCGGGCGCGCCGAATTTCTCCTGCAGCACCAGCGCCGCGCCATGCGTCAGCGCCGCGGGCATGGCATTGGCCGAGCCATAGGACCAGAACAGCGGCGGCGACAGCAGCACGCGGTCGCCCGGGCGCAGACCCTGGCGTTCGCCAATATTAAAACCGTTCTCGATGATGCCGGACTGCCTCAGCCGCACGGCTTTCGGCCTGGCGCTGGAGCCGGAGGTGTAGAGAATGAGGCCGTCGGCCTCGGGCTGCGATCCGCTCTCTGCGGCAAGGTCGCTGGCTTGCCCGCCTCCGGTCGCCAGTAAATCATCATATTTTGTGAAAGGATCTGCCGCACGCGGCTCGATCAGAACAATTTCGCGAAGCGCGGGGTAGCGCGGGCAAGCGCCTCCCGTGGCCAGCTCAGGGGCGAGGCTGGCGAGGTCCGCCGCAAAATCCCGGTCACCGAAGCGGGCGAGTGCAAACAGCATGGCCACGCCTGAATCCGCAAGGAGATAATCGAGCTCCTGCCGTGTCGACCAGGTGCTGAGCGGCACGCAGACAGCACCCGCGCCGCATGCGCCAAAACACACGTCCAGCCATTCGCGCCGGTTGCTGACGAGCAACCCAATGCGGTCATTGCGACGGATGCCGCGCCCCCGCAGTGACAGCACGACCTGCCTGGCTTGCGTGTAAAGCTCAGTGTAAGATGTTGCGACGCCGCCAGCTATGATGGCGGGGGCAGCGCCGTAACGCCCGCTCTGCTCCCGCAGCAATTCAAACAGGTTGCGGCTGAGCGGCATCTGCATGCGCGTCAGCCCTTGCAAGCGCCGGGGCTGAAGCTGTCGCACGTCGCACGCATGGCGTTCCTTCCCGGGTTCGAATAATCAATGCCAAATCTGTCTTGACAAATATACTAGCTGGTACTTAATTATTCCGTCAAGTTATTCCTTTGTCTCCCAGTACGAAATGCCGGCCTGCCCGCGTGCGGCTGGTGACGCGCAGCTTAAAACGACAGGAGAACGCCACGCAATGGTTGCATCGGAAAGTGGAGAAGACGCACGACGCCCCATCGTGCGCAGCCTCGACGCCGTGATCGTCGGCGCGGGCTTTGCCGGTCTCTACATGCTGCACCGCATGCGCGGCCTCGGCCTGTCGGCGCTGCTTGTCGAGGCAGGTTCAGGCGTCGGCGGCACCTGGTTCTGGAACCGCTATCCGGGCGCGCGCTGCGATGTAGACAGCCTCGAATATTCCTTCTCGTTTTCCGAAGAGCTGCAACAGCAATGGACCTGGAGCGAGCGCTTCGCGACGCAACCGGAGATTTTGAAATATCTCAATCATGTGGCTGACCGCTTCGATCTCTCCCGCGACATCATACTGGAAACCCGCGCTGTCGCCGCGATCTATGACGACGCGTCGGGACGCTGGCAGGTCCGCACGGACCGGGGCGACAGGCTGGACGCGCGCTATTGCATTATGGCCACGGGTTGCCTCTCGGAGGCGCGGACGCCCGATATTCCGGGGCTCGCCAGCTTTGGCGGCGAGGTCTACGCCACCGGCCAATGGCCGCATGCGCATCCCGATTTCACCGGCAAGCGCGTCGCCGTCATCGGCACCGGCTCGTCGGGCATCCAGGTTGTGCCGATGCTGGCGCGGCAAGCCAGCCATGTGTTTGTGATGCAGCGCACGCCCAATTTCAGCATCCCGGCCCGCAATGCGCCGACGGATGCGGCGCGCGAACGCGCTTGGAAGGCGACCTATGCGCAGAAGCGGCAGGCGGCGCGCGAGACAACGGCCGGAATCCTCTATGACTATAATGATACGAATGCCCTGAGCGTTTCGGAGACACAACGCACGCAGGATTTTGAAGCCCGCTGGAGCAAGGGCGGCGTAAATTTTATCCGCACCTATTGCGACATCATGCTCGACAAGAATGCCAACGACACGGCGGCAGATTTCGTCCGCGCCAAAATCCGGGAGATCGTGCGGGATCCAAAAACAGCGGCAACCCTGTCGCCGCATGACCATCCCATCGGTGCCAAGCGCATTTGCGTCGACAGCGACTATTTTGCGACGTTCAACCGGGACAATGTCACCCTCGTGGACATCCGTTCCACTCCCATCCTTGCGGCGACAAAAACGGGATTGAAGACGGCGCAGGCGAGCTATGAAATTGACGCTCTGGTGCTCGCCACGGGTTTTGACGCCGTCACCGGCGCTCTGGCAAAAATCGACATTCGCGGCCGCGCCGGCGTCACCCTGGCGCAAAAATGGGCGCAGGGGCCGCGCAGCTATCTTGGCCTGATGAGCGCAGGCTTTCCCAATTTTTTCACCATAACCGGGCCAGGCAGTCCCTCGATCCTGACCAATGTCGTCGTATCAATTGAACAGCACGTCGCATGGATCGCCGATGCCATTGCCCATCTTCACGCCAACGGCCTTGCGTGCATGGAAGCAAAAGCCGAAGCCGAAGACGCGTGGGCGGAGCATGTCAGCGAAGTGGCCAGCCGCACGCTGTTTGTGCAGGCAAACTCCTGGTACATGGGTGCCAACATCCCCGGAAAGCCGCGCATTTTCCTGCCCTATGCCGGCGGGTTCAACGCCTATCGCCTAAAATGCGAGGAGATTGTCGCGCGGGGCTATGCAGGGTTCACCCTGCGCGCCTGACGGCCTGCGCGACTGGGTGCATATGCGCTGCCAGTGTCCTGCTTTCAATGCACTGCTGCGTACATGATCTTTTCCTCTGTTGCTTCAGCAGGCGAGAATTCTTCGACAATGCGGCCCTGCCTTGCCACGAGAATGCGGTCCGACAGGTTGATGACTTCGGGCAGGTAGGACGAGATCACCATGACCGCGAGGCCGTCGTCGGCGAGGCTTTGGATGAGGTGGTGAATTTCAGCGATGGCACCGACATCGACGCCGCGCGTCGGCTCATCGAAGATTACCAGTTGCGGGCGCTGCACGAGGGATTTGGCGATGACGACTTTCTGCTGATTGCCGCCCGAAAGCTCAATGACGCGCGCATCGGCATTGATTGAGCGGATGCCGAGCTTGTCGTGCCAGTTCTTGGCGAGTGCGTGCATTTCTCTGGCGCTGACAACCAGCGGCCCGCCTGATGCCAGCCTGCCGATATGGATGTTTTGCGCGATGGACATCTGTTCAAAGAAGCCTTCGATCTTGCGGTCCTCGGTCACATAAACAACGCCGTCGCGAACGGCCTGCCGGGGCAGCAGATAGCGCACCGCCCTGTCACGCAGCCGGACCTCGCCACCATGGAAGAAATTGCGTTTCAGCACGCCCGCCACGATCTTCGCAGCCTCGGTGCGGCCCGAGCCAATCAGGCCAAAAACGCCGGTGACCTGGCCGCTGTAAATCGTGAAAGACGTGTTGCGCACCATCGCACCCATGGAAAGATTTTGCACGCTGAGCACTTTTTCGCGCGCCGGGCGCACGGCGCCGTCCTTGCGCTTGTAAAGCTCACCCGAGAGCGTGCGCCCGACCATCGCCCGGATGATGGAATCGCGGTCAAACGCCTTGGCCGCATCGGTGACAACACGTTCGCCGTCACGCAGAATCGTGATGCGGTCGGCGACTAGCAGCGCCTCTTCAATCGCATGCGAGATAAAGACAATCGCGACGCCGCTGGCCTTCAGGCGCTGCACCAGCGCAAAGAAATAGCGTTTCTCTTCCGGAGTGAGCGAAGCCGTCGGCTCGTCGAAAATAATCAGCCGCGCCTTTTGCAAAACAGCCCGCGCAATCTCCACCATCTGCTTTTTGGCGGCCCCGAGGCTGGACACGCTGGCGGTCGGGTCAACGTTGAAATTCAATGATTGCAGGAACTGCTGGGCCGCGATGTAAATGCCCCTTAGCCGGTTGAACAACCGTTCATTGCCGAGGTAAAGATTTTGCGCGACAGTCATTGAGGGCACAAGGCTGGTCTCTTGAAACACCATCGCGACGCCGTGTTGGAGCGCCTCGGACGGTGTTTTGAAAATCATCGGCTTGCCATCGATCAACATGGTGCCGGAGCTTGGTGGCGTCACGCCCGCTATCATTTTGGTCAGCGTCGATTTTCCGGCACCATTTTCTCCCACAAGCGCGTGTATCTCTCCGGCCATTACCGAAAAATCGACGTTCTTGACCGCTGCCACGCCGCGATATTCTTTGGTGACTTGCCGCAAGTCGATCAGCGGTTGCGCGCTTGTCATGTGGCCGCTCCCGCTGTGCTGGCGTCGGCATCAAGCGCGAGTATGGCGTTGCCGCCTTTGCTGGCCACCAGCACGTGCGGTCCTGTTTCAACGCAGCTTGTGACGCCGTGATACTGGCCGTCTGCGCGGCTGTGATAACTGGCAACCGGCTGGAAGCGCGCGTCAAGCCGCACCAGCAGCCCGTAGGAGCGCGTCGGTGCCCAGGGCTTGATGATGCCGTGGGTGCGTATCGCGCCGCCTTGCAGCGGTTCGAGAAAGCTTCTGGCGGGCGCGAGCGTAGGGCATACCCAATGGTCGGAGGCGAGTTCGCGCATCATGCGCTCGCGGTAGGCTTTTTCGCGCAGGACAAATTCGATCAGCTGGCTGCGCGGAGCAAAAACGCAGAGCCAGTAACCGCCGTTTGCCGATTTGCAAAGGCGCGAGGGATAACCGGGGAGGTCGGACAGGACTGGGGTCGGAACCGAACCAGAAATGCGCGCCAGCCGGTGCCGCCAGCTTTCGGAAATCACCACGCCGGTCTCCAAAACCGCCATGCCATTGGGAAAGGCGAGACCGCCTGCGAGCTGCCGGGATGAGCCGTCTGTCGTGGAATATCTCCACACGCTGCCCGATGCGCCGCGCTCCATCAGGTCATGTTTCCAGCGCTCCGCGCTGTGGCGCGCCGAGCCGACGCAGATGAGCAGCGTTGCGGGATTTTCGAATATAAGCGCCGTGGCGTGCGCCTGCGGCTGGCCGCCGAGGGTAACGATGTTCGTGTTGTCGCGGCCCTGTCCCCACATGACAAGCGTGCCGTCTGCAAGGCCCGCCGCAAACAGACCGCTGCCATTGGCGGCAAGGCAGGTGATGGAGTGGTCAAACCGGCGCACGAGCTTTGCCGTCCCGGCCGCGGCGTCCAGCATGCACACATCGCGGCCGGTTGAGAACAATACATCCACCCCGGAAACCACAAGATTATCCGGCGACTCCACGCGCAGAACCACCCGCGCCGCCTCAAGCAAAGTGTTGGGGCGCAGCGCGCCGTCCATCGGCGGCACGGTAGCGGCGGCCTCGCCCGTCCCGCGCAGCGCGTCGAGCCCGCGTTGCAGCCAGGTCATCACTTCGGCGTCCCCCAATAGGCGGCGGCGGCAGTCCAGTTCGGATCCGCGCCAGGGATGCGGTAGCGGCCAATGCGGTTATTGAAAATGCCGCCGAGGTAAAGATAACCCTTGTGCTCGCGCATGGACGTGACTTGCGGATGGCGCTCGCCTTCAACGTCCCAGAGCGACTGGACGATCTTGCCGTCAAGATCAAACTTGATGACGCCGCCGGTGTTCATGTTGGGGTAAAGCCACTCGTCGCGGGCGATGCGCATCACCATGCGGCGGCGGAACGCGGGCATGCGCTGGGCAAGGTCAAAGGCTGGCGCCCGCATGCCGATGATGCCGCACCAGAAAGTTCCGTCCGAGGCGCGGTTGATGTTGTCGGGGTAGCCCGGCAGGTCGGCGATGACCGTTTCGAGCTGGCCCATTCTGGCGCCGGCAAACCAGTAGCGGGTGATGCGGCAGCCCCAGGTCTCGGCGAACAGAAACGACTCGCCATCGGCAACCATGCAGATGCCATTGGGGAACTGGCGTCCCTTGACAACCGTGCGCGAGCTGCCGTCGCGCGGATCGTAGCAAATGATGCGCCCGTTGCCGCGCCCCTCCAGCGCATCGACAATCCAGTCATGCATCTCGTAGCGGATCGTCGCCTCACTGAAGAAGACGCGGCCGTCAGCGGCGATGTCGAGGTCGTCCGCCAGCCGCATGCGCGAATCGTCGACGATGGAGAACAGGCTGCGGTTGGTTTCGTCCGACAGTTTGATCACCTCGCGCTGCGGCGTCACCTTGTAGAGGCCCATGCCGCCGACGCAGGTCAGGAGATTGCCGTCGCGGTCAAAAGCAAGGCCCAGCGTTTGCCCGCCGATATGCGCGAAGACCTCGCGCTGCGTGTAGTCCGGCGCAAGAAAGCGGATGATGTCGCCGTCCCGGCTGCCGCAATAGAGATTGTCCTCCGCGTCCAGAATCACGTCCTCCGGCCCGTCCACCGCGCCAAGGCCGATCGGCTCGGCGGCACCCAGCGCGGCATTCATCTCGTAGGGCGTGCCCGATCCAGGCAGCGCGCCTTGCAGTGCAGGCAGGGCGAAATAGGTCGGCGACACATAGGCGCGCGCCAGCACCTTTTGGCGGTTCTTGAGCCAGCGCACGTCAATGGCAGCGGCGATGAGCAGGATCGACCCCAGCGCCAGGGGCGACGCGCCGCTGCGCAGGCCAAGACGTATCAGGCTGTTGGTGATGATGACAACAATGATGACGCCGAGAAAGGTTTTGAAGACCGAGCCGCGGCCGCCGCCAAGGCTGGTGCCGCCCAGAACCACGGCGGTCAGGATGGTGATTTCGAGGCCGACGCCCGTGTCATTGCCAAGGCTGGCCAGACGCGCGGCGTAAAATATGCCGGCGGCGGAACTCAGCATGCCTGACAGAACATAGGTGGCGCAGACCGTGCGCCGCACATCAATGCCGGCGTTATGGGCGGCGCGGCGCGAGCCGCCGACCGCCAGGATATGCCAGCCGGGGCGCAGCCGCGTCAGAAACACATGCGCGAGGACAGCGAGGCCAGCCGCGATGAGGAAGCTGGCGGAAACGCCAATAACATCGCCAAAGGCAATGAAGTCCCAAACCGGCGACGCAATCTCCTTGCTGCTGATCTCGCGCGAATACGAGATCAGCAGCGTGTCGACGACAGCCCGCACGATGATCAGCATGACCAGCGTCGTCAGAAACGCCCGCAGACGCAGATAGCCGATCAGCAAACCATTTATCAGGCCAATTGCCGCCCCGATGAGCAGCACAGCGAGCGCGGCAAGCCACACCGGCAAGCCCAGATAACCGCCAAAGGCCAGCATCAGCACATTGGCCAGCGCGAATACCGAGCCGATGCTCAGATCAATGCCGCCGGCCATGACAACAATCGTCAGGCCAAGCCCGATCAGCAGATATTCGCCAACCGTGCGCGACAGGTCTACCAGATTGCCGGCGCCAAACAGGTTGGGAATGATGGCGCCGAAGACGGCAACGCAGAGGAACAGGATCAAGAACGGAATCGCGCTGTCGATCCAGTTTTTCGACAGCAGTTCGCCCACGACATGATCGGGGATGAGCCTGTAGCGCCAGCGCGCGTACAGATCGCTTGCCATGGGAACCTCTGACGCGGGAATGCAATTTCCGGGCGGCTGCACGCCGCCCGGCCTGGCGAGGCGCAGTTAGCCGCCAGCCTGCTCGATTTCGTCAAGCATCCAGCAGGATGTCGGCTTCATATTTTCCTTGGTGATCATCGTCAGCGGGCTGAGCAATGCGAAGGGCGCGCTGCCCGGCTTCAGCTTCGATTGCAGCAGCATCTTGATGGCGCTGTTGAGATCGCGGGCCTGACCGGCGACATTGTAGCTGTGGTAGACGGTGAAGTCTCCCGCAGTGATCTTCTCACAGGACGCGTCACGCTTGCCGCCGCCGGATGTGGCGAGCGTGACCTTGCCTTGCAGCCCCGCCTCGCGGATCGCCGACGACGTGCCGACATCGGCGACATCCCAGAAGCCGGCGACGCCGCAGAGGTCGGGATGCTGCTTCAATACCGTCGCGGTGATGGTGTTGGCTTTGGTCGCATCCCAGTCCGCCGCCTGGCTCGAGACGATCTGGATTTTTGCGTCCGTCTTGAGCGTGTCCTCAATGCCTTGCAGCATCAGAATGCTGGCGGGCGCGGCGACTGCGCCCTGCACAATGGCGACCTTGCCAGACTTTCCGGTTGTCCCGCCGCATTTGGCGATGAGCGCGCCGGCAGTCCGCTTGCCGATGTCGTACCAGTCCGGCCCGACATAGGCGTCGCTGACAGTCTGCACGCGCTGCTGCACCTGAATGGTGGGAATGCCGCTCTCAAGAGCCTTCTTGACCAGCCGGTTATAGGAGCGGGCGTCGTTGTTCTGGATGATCAGCAGATCGGGCTTTTCGGCAATCAGTGAATTGATCGCCTGAATGCCGGATTCGACACTCCAGTTGGGGTCGCGCACGATGATTTCATAGCCGAGTTCCTTGGCCTGGCGCTGCATGCCGGCCATCCAGCCTTGCGTGAGATCGAAGCCCATCGAGATCGGCACAAAGCCGACTTTCTTGCCTTTCAGCGCCTCGTAATAGGCGGGTCCCGGCGACTCGCTTTCCGCTGCGCAAGCCACGTTCGCGACCCCGGACATGGCAAGTGAGAAGACCGCTGCCGCGGCAAGCCCTTTTGAAAAATGCGTCGCCATTGTTTTTCTCCCGGTTTTGGGCGGACCACAAATGGCCCCCCTGTTTTGTTCGTTCCGGCGCATCAAAGCTGCGGCGCGGCGCGCCTAGATGTCGCCCTGCTGCGCGGTCTGCTCGTCGCGCGGGTTGATCAGAGAATCCAGCATCAGCGCCACCAGCAGGATCAGCGCCTTGATGACATTCTGGACGGTGTAGGTGAGGTTCAGCATGGTCATGCCATTCAGCAAAATGCCGATAAGTATCGTGCCCACGACCACGCTCTTGATGCCGCCGCGTCCGCCGCTGAGGCTGACGCCGCCCAGCACGACAACGAGGATCACGTCGTAGACCAGCGTTGAGCTGACGATGCGCGTGTTCATGCTGACGACAAGCATCGTCATCAGCAGGCCCGCCACCAGCGCAATCAGCGCGGAGAGTACATATTGCAGAACAATCAGCTGCCTGACGGAAACGCCGGTGGTGCGCGCCGCCAGCGGACTGTCACCCATCGCATAAATGAACCGCCCTTCGCGGATGTGTCGCAGAAACAAATAGGCGGCCAGACTGATGAGCCCGAACAGGAGCACGGGAACTGGAACGCCGAGCGGATGCGCCGTCGCGATCGCGGCGAGCCACTTCAAATTCTCGGGCAGATAATTGACATCCGATGCGACCAGACAATATTTGCCAAAACCATAGGTCGCCACTGCCGTGGCAAGCGTCACGAATATGGCCGGCACCTCAACATAAGCGACCAGAAAGCCGTTGATGAGGCCGACTGCGCAGCTGAATGCGACGGCGAGCAAAAGCGCAAGGCCAACGGGCACGCCCGCATTGAGAAGCACCAGCATCCAGGCCACCGAGACGGCCATGGACGCAACCATCGACAAATCAATATTACGGCCAAGCACCGACAAAGCCATGCCTGTCGCCAGAATGCCGAGCACGGAAACATTTTGAATGAGCGCGGTGATGTTGGAGGCGGACAGGAAATCCGGCACTCTTATGGCGAAGGCAATGAAAACCATCGCCGCAATCAGAGCCACGATCTGCTCCTGGCTGGCGCGGAATTTGTGGAGGTTGAAGGCGGCCATCAACGCCCGCCCGGAGGGGAGTGGGCCCACATCAGATAGAGCGGCTCATCCCCGCAATTGCGCAGGGCGTGGGGCGCTTTTGGCGGAAAATATACGGTGTCCAGCGGGCCAAGCTGAATGGTCGCGCCGTCCTGCCTGAAGGCGGCGCAGCCGCGCATGACGACATAGGTCTCCGCAAAGGGATGCGCATGTTTCACATGGCTGTTTCCCGGCGCAATGACAGTGACGCCGACTGCAAGCCGCTTGTTGACAATAGCTTCTCCGCGATTGTGATTGGCGGCAGCCTTGCCCCCCGCAACCCAGTTGGCGCACCAGCGCAAATGCCCGCCTTCCTTGGCCTTATCGCCGCTCCAGTCGGGCGCAAGATCGGCAAAGGACACCAGCTTCACTTCGTCGCTGGCAGGAAACGGGCCGGGGCCGTCCAGATATACGGAGACTCCAAGCTTCTCGATCGCGTCATGCAGCCAGATCAATTCCAGATCCGTGTCGCCGACAGTGCGCACGCCATGCGGCACGCCCCTGGGAATATACAGGCAGTCCAGCGGACCGGCGCGATGCAAATTGCCGACGCCGTCAAAACTTTCCGCCTCGCCTTTCAGGATGATGTAAATCTCGGTGACGGAATGCACGTGCACGCCCGACTGGCGGTTGCCGACCGGCATGCGCATCAGGCCAATCGCGCAGTCCTGGCTGATGACGGAATTTTGCGGGTTCGTATTGATGCACCCCTCCGGCCCGCCCACCCAGGTGATGAGATTGCGCATGAAGCCCGGCTCTTTCGCCTGCTTCACGGACCAGTCCGGCACGAGGTCCCTGTTGCGCACGACACGAACTGAATCTGGCATCTTGTCCATCACCGAGCACCCGGCACGTAGAATCCTGACTATATGTTTTTAAGTGTATTGGTATATTAAAATACCCGCCAGTTTCTATATGCCATCCTATAGCATTGTCAATGCGCTGGCGCCCAAGAAGCAGGGCACCCTGGCCCAAGAAGCAACGACACTTTGAAGCTGCGTGCATTCAGCTCGCCGGCCGCTCGTAGCCAGCGCGCGGAATAAGGCTCATCAGCGCGCGCGTGAAGCCGCCGTCCACGGTCACCTCGTCGCCGGTGATATAGCTGGCGCGGTCGCTGGCCAGAAACAGCACGGCCTGCGCCACATCCTCTGGCGTGCCTATCCGCCCGGCTGGAACAGCGGCGCTGCGGCGCTCGCTGACGCCAGGCTGGTCGTACATCGACTGCGACAAGGGCGTCAGGATCATGCCCGGATGCACGCAGTTGCTGCGGATTCCGTTCGGTCCCCATTCGACGGCAAGCTGGCGCGACAGCATGGCCACGCCCGCCTTGGCGACGCTGTATGCGCCGCTGAACGGCGTGGCGTAAGTTGCGGCGATGGAGGCGACGTGAATGATGGCGCCTTTGCCGCTGGCGCGCATCTGCTGGCCGAAAGCCTGCGCGCACAGAAAATAGCCGGTCAGGTTGACCGACAACAGCGCGTTCCAGTCCTCGAAAGACAGCGTGTCGAACCCGCCTACCCGGATCATGCCCGCGTTGTTGACCAGAACCGCGCAGGTGCCGAGGCGGTCGGCGCTCTCTGTCGCGGCGGCTCTTACGCTTTGCGGATCCGCCACGTCACAGGTTATGGAAACCCCTGCCCCGCCCGCATCCCTGATATGTTTCAGTGTATCGGCAGCGCCTGCTACACTGCGGTCAAGGATCGCCACGCGGGCACCGGCCTGCGCAAGCGCCAGCGCAATAGCGCGCCCGATGCCGCTGCCCGCGCCAGTCACCACGCAGACACGGCCTGCAAGTCCGAACGGGTCTGGTGTGGTCATATGCGCCTCCTTGTGCAGATTTGCGTCATGCGCGATCAGAGGTTCTTGCGCAGCCAGGCGCAGGTGGCGTCAATGGCTTGGCTCGAGCGGTCCACAAGCCCGACCCAGTTGAGAAAGCCATGGTTCATGTCGTCGTAGCGGACATGATCGACAGGCACGCCCGCCTGCCCCAGCCGCTTGGCATAGTCTTCGCCTTCGTCGCGCAACAGGTCATACTCGGCTGTAATCACATAGGCCCTTGGCAGGCCCGCAAGACTTGCCGCGCGGATGGGCGAGGCATGCGGATGCGCGCCGTCCTGCGGAAACGCCAGATACAAATCCCAGAACCATCGCATTGCATCGCGCGTCAGCCCGCAACCGGTTCCGCGCTGCACATAGGACGGGTGCTCAACCGAATAATAGTCTGTCACCGGATAGAGCAGGACTTGCGCCGCGATATGCGGCCCGCCCGCGTCGCGCGCGCGGAGTGCAGTCACAGCCGCCATCGTGCCGCCGACACTGTCGCCGCAGACGGCGAGGCGCGCCGGATCGCCGCCAAACTCCGCTGCATGCTCGGCCGCCCATTGCGTCGCGGCAAAGCAATCGTCCGGCGCTGCGGGAAACTTGTTTTCCGGCGCAAGGCGGTAGTCTACCGAAACGACAACCGCGCCGCTGCGGTTGCATATTTGCCGGCACATGGCGTCGTGCGTGTCGACGCTGCAAATGACAAAACCGCTGCCGTGGAAGAACATGACAACAGGCCGCTTGCCGCCCATATTGGGGCGATAGACGCGGATGCGGATGTCGCCGCGCGGGCCGGGAATATGGCGGTCCTGCGCCGACGCCACCTCGTCTTTCGGGACGCCAAGATCGTAGCGGGCATTGTCGGTCGCGCGTATCGCCGCAACCGGAACTGTGTGCAGCGGCGGCGCGCCAGCCACCTTGTCGAGCATGGCCTGAAGTTTTGGGTGCAGTGGCATAACAGGTCAGACTCCCCGAATGTGAATGACGCAATCGCTCAATAGGACTTTGGCAGGCCCAGAACCCGTTCGGCGATATAGGACAGGATGAGCTGCTCGGTGACCGGCGCGATGCGCGGCAGCATCGACTCGCGGAACAGGCGCTCGACCTGATATTCGCGCGCATAGCCCATGCCGCCATGCGTCAGCACGGACTTGGTGCAGGCGTCGAACGCGGCGCGGGCAGCCAGAAATTTGGCGGCATTGGCCTCCGCGCCGCAGGAGCGGCCGTTGTCATAAAGCCAGGCCGCCCGCAGGCACATCCAGTAGGCCGATTCCAGATAGGTCCAGGCTTCGGCGAGCGGATGCTGAATGCCCTGGTTCTGGCCGATAGGGCGCCCGAAGACGACGCGCTCGCGGGCATAGCGGGCGGCGCGGTCCAGCGCGTCACGGCCAAGGCCAATAGCCTCGATGCCGACAAGGATGCGCTCGGGATTGAGGCTGTCGAGCAGATAGGAAAAGCCCTCGCCCTCTTCGCCGATGCGGTCGGCGTCGGGGATG
>JANLPP010000251.1:0-9390 GCA_031367295.1 Hyphomicrobiales bacterium
GCGACTTTGGTCTGCGACCAGGCGGAGACGCTGGTGGTGTCGTAATCGGCCGAGATAATGCCGGTCAATGCCGAGGCGTCAAGCAGGATGCCGTCCGTCTCGACAACCGGCGTGAAGGAATGTCCGCTGCCCGGCACCCGCAGCCGCCTGCCCGCGCGGGCGGCGCGTTTGACATTGGCAATAACGTCGCCCTCATGGCGCGCCGTGACAATTTCCGCCGGGCTGAACGACTGGTTGCCGACCCAGTTGGTCCAGCGTGGCTTTTCGTGTTCTTTGGCGATCATCCGCAACTCCCCGGCGCAGGCGCAATCTTTCGCGCAAGGCGCGTGGCATTGCAAGCCGGGCGGTGGAGCCGCTAGCCAAGCGCCGACTGCTGGATTATCGTGTGCCCATGAAAAACTCGCTTTACGAAACTGATTATTATGCCTGGAGCAACCAGCAGGCCGCGCTGCTGCGCGCCGGCCAGCTCTCCGACGCGGATATTGAGAACATCGCCGAGGAAATCGAGAGTATGGGCAAGGGCGAAAAGCGCGAGCTGGTCAGTCGGTTGCGGGTGTTGCTGACGCACCTGCTGAAGTGGCAGTTTCAACCGAAGCGGCGCGGCGCAAGCTGGGAGTCAACAGTCATCACGCAGCGCGATGACATAATCTGGCATCTGGAAGACAACCCGAGCTTGACGTCTCAGCTGCCCGAGAACATTGCCCGCGCTTACAAAGGTGCCATTGGCGACGCGACAAAGCAAACCAGATTGTCACCGAAGAACTTTCCCAAACTGTGTCCCTGGTCATTTGAGCAAATGATCGACCCCAATTTCTGGCCGGAATAGCGCCCCGCTCACACCGCGCTCAGGCCGCCGTCAACCGCCATCGCATGGCCGGTCATGAACGAGTTCTTGGCGTCGCACAAAAACAGCATGGCCTCTACCACTTCGTCTATCTCGCCGTAGCGGCGCATCGGCATGTTGGCGACGATGCGCTTTTCCGCCTCGATCGCGCCGCCCTGCATTGTGCCGGTCAGGCCCAGCACCATGTCAGTCCTGGCAAAGGCCGGACAGATCGCGTTGACGCGGATGCCCTTGCGTGCAGCTTCCCCGGCCGCGCTTCTGGTCAGGCCAATGACTGCATGTTTGGATGCGGCATAGGCGGCGAGCATGGGCGCGCCGACAAGGCCCGCCACCGAGGCGACATTGAGAATGACGCCGCCGCCCTGCGCCTCCATCTGGACGAGCTGGTGCTTCATGCCGAAAAACACGCCCATGACATTGATGTCGAGCAGGCGGCGCATGGTCTCAGCGGGCGTGTCGGTCAGTTTTTCAAACGGCTGGGCAATACCGGCATTGTTGACCGCAATGTCGAGCCTTCCAAACGCCTTGCGCGCCAGCGCCACCAGCGCCTGCGCGGTTTTTTCCTGCGCGATGTCGCCTGCGAACACCACGGCCTTCGCGCCGCCCGCCCGCAGGTCGCGGCCAACGTCCTGCACCGCAGCCTCATTGATATCCGACAGCGCCAGCCGCGCGCCCTCAGCCGCAAAGCGCTCCGCCGCGCGCCGGCCAAAGCCGCCTGCCGCGCCGGTGATCAGCACGCTCTGGTTTTCGAAACGGCGCACGCTCACGGGTTGCCGCCGCGCGCCAGCTGCATCGCCAACTTTGCCAGCACCGGCACCGCCTCACCCATTTGCAGGCCACGCTCCGGGTTCGACGCATTGCCTTCGAGCGCCCGCTTTTTGACGCCTTGCAAAATTGCGGCGAGGCGGAAGAAACTGAAGGCGAGATAGAAAGCCCAGTGTGTCATCGCGCCAAGGCCCGCGCGTTTGCAATAGAGCGCGACATACGCGTCCTCACCCGGAATCCCCAGCGCCTCGCGGTCCACGCCCGCAAGGCCGCGGAAGACGCCCTCGTTCGGCAGACGCCACTGCATGCATTGATAGGCGAGATCGGCGAAGGGATGGCCGAGGGTGGAGAGCTCCCAGTCGAGCACGGCGGCGATCACCGGCGCGTCTTTTGCAAAAATGAAATTGTCGATGCGGTAGTCGCCATGCACGATCGCAACGCGCCCGTCGTCGGGTGGCATGTTTACGGCCAGCCACAGCGTCAGTGCATCCATGTCGGCAATCACGCCCGTCTCCGATGCCCGGTACTGCTCACCCCAGCGCGCGATCTGCCGGGCGAAATAATTGCCGGGCCTGCCAAAGCCGCCGAGGCCAACCGCCTGCGGGTCGACTGCATGCAGCGCCGCCAGCACGCGGTTCATGTCATCGTAAATGGCGGCGCGGTCGCCGCGTGAAACGTCCGGTACGGCAGGGTCCCAGAAAATGCGGCCATCAACATGCGCCATGACATAGAAGGGCGTGCCGATGACGCCCGCGTCCTCGCACAAGGCCAGCATGCGCGGCACTGGCACGGCGCTTGCGGCCAATGCCTGCATCACCGCATATTCGCGCTCGATGGCGTGGGCCGACTTCAGCAGCGTGCCGGGCGGCTTGCGGCGCAGCACATATCTGCCGCTGGCCGCCGCCACCAGGAACGTCGGGTTGGACTGGCCGGTGGCGAATTTTTCCGCGTTGAGCGGGCCTTGATAACCGCTGACATGAGCGCGGAACCAGGCGTCCAGCGCGGCGGTGTCGATTTGAGTGACGTCGTTGCTCATAGCGGCAAAGGCCTCACTTCACACGGTTGGAATATTGCTTCAGCTCGTTGCGCGCCACCTGGCGGCGATGCACAGCATCCGGTCCGTCGACCAGGCGCATCGTGCGCAGCCCGGTGTACATGCGGGCCAGCGGAAAATCCTGGCTGATGCCCGCCGCGCCATGCATTTGAATCGCGTCGTCGGTGATCTTCAGCGCAATTTTCGGCGCGGCGACCTTGATCTGCGAGATAAACACCGCCGCCTCGCGCATGGTCTTGTGATCCATCATCCAGGCGGCTTTCAGGCACAGCAGCCGCGCCATTTCAATTTCCATGCGGGCGTCGGCGATGACATCATAGTTGCCGCCGAGTTCCGCTATCGGGCGGCCAAACGCCTCGCGCGCCAGCGAACGCCTGCACATGATCTCGAGCGCGCGCTCCGCTTGCCCGATCGAGCGCATGCAGTGGTGGATGCGGCCCGGCCCCAGCCGCCCCTGCGCCACTTCAAAACCGCGCCCGCGCCCCAGAATAATATTGGCGGCAGGCACCCGCGCGTCGGCAAAGCGGATATGCATGTGGCCGTGCGGCGCGTCGTCATGGCCAAACACCTGCATCGGCCGCAGCACCTCGATGCCGGGCGTGTTTGCAGGCACCAGAAACTGCGTGTGCTGCTGGTGTCGGGCGGCGTCCGGATCGGTGCGCGTCATCACGATATAAATGGCGCAGCGCGGATCGCCCGCGCCCGAGGCCCACCACTTCTCGCCATTCAGGACAAAGTGGTCACCATCGGGTTTTGCCTCAAGCGAGATATTTGTGGCGTCCGATGAGGCGACGGCTGGTTCGGTCATCAGATAGGCCGAACGAATCTTGCCGGCCATCAGGTCCGGCAGCCAGGGCGCGCGCTGCCCGGGCGTGCAGAAACGCTCCAGCACCTCCATGTTGCCGGTGTCGGGGGCTGAGCAGTTGAACACTTCGGGGGCCAGATGCGACCAGCCCATCTCTTCGGCAAGATAGGCGTATTCAACCGTATTGAGCCCGTATCCATGGGCTGAATCCGTCAGCCAGAAGTTCCACAGGCCGCGCTCGCGCGCCGCAGCCTTCAGCGTTTCCAGAATCTCGACCATGCGTTTGGTCGGCTTGAATCGGCTGGGGCTGGCTTGCAGCTCCGCCTCATATTCCTCATCCAGCGGCATGATCTCGTCGCGGGTCATGGCCCGCACTTGCTCCACCAGCGGGCGCACGCGCTCCGACATGCCAAGGTCCATGATGGGGGCAGGGTAAGCGGTGGTCATGCGGGGCTCCGGGGACGTGATTATTCCGTAGGCGATTAAAGCGGAAATTACGCTTGGGGGCAAAGGGATAAAATTACAGTCCGGGCGTTGGACCGCCGGCCTCCGGCCGGCTCTTGCCGCCAGCAACACTATTGCAAGGTCCGCTCCAGCCGCGCCGGCGAGAACGGCCAGTCAGCAGCAGCCACAACAAGTCTCGCCTTCACCGGATTGCCCTCAATGTAGCTGATGGCTCGCCAGATTTGGTCTTCGTTGCGCATATATCGGTCGAAAAAGTCGCGCGCCCAGAATGACCCTGTTCTGCCGCGTGCACGGTTGATTTGCAGCGCTGTAAAGCTTTTCCAGGCGCGAACGACCTGCGCCAGCGGAAATCCTTGCATTTGTTCGATCAGGACGTGGACATGACTGGGCATGACGCACCAGGCGAGCAGGCGATAGCGGCGGCCATCCCCATGCAGTAGGGCACCCTCAACAGTCTGGCGCGAGAAATCATCAATCAGTTCGTGACCATGTTCACCGCAGTCAAGCAGTTCTTCAATCAGCTTTCGCACGGCGCGGGCATCTTCGGGCAGCGTGCGCGCAACATCTTGCGGCAGGCTTCCAATGGTGCGGAAAACAATGTGCTGCACCATTTCGGCAGAATCAAAATGCGGCAGGTAGTTGCGGGAATACCAGCCTTTGTGTTCAGTCGAACGCGATTCTGTCATTGACAATTTCTTTAATGCTCGCAGCACCCGAAGCCGGCCGGAGGCCGGCGGTCCAACGCCCGGGCCGCCGGGCAGCATTTCCTGTGCTCGACGCTTTGGCAACTCCCCCTGTCATTGCGCAGTTGCAAACTCCGACCTATGTAGCTTGCCATACCTTGGCGCAATGCGCCCGCCCCTTTGCTGAAAGCCCTGTATGGCCCGCGATGTATCTGACTCGACGCCCATCGAATCGCGTGATGAGCTGGTTGCCTGGTTTGAAATAGGCAACAAGCCGGAAGCTGATTACCGCATTGGCACGGAGCACGAGAAGTTCCCGTTTTACCGCAACGGCCTGACCCCCGTTGCCTATGCCGGGCCGCGCGGCATACGCGCGCTGCTGGAGGGCATGCAGGGCCTGCTTGGCTGGGAGCCGATCATGGAGGGGCCGACCATTATCGGCCTTTATGATGTCACCGGCGGCGGCGCGATCTCGCTGGAGCCGGGCGGGCAGTTTGAGCTGTCGGGCGCGCCGGTTGAAACGCTGCACCAGACCAGCGCCGAGCTGTTCGCGCATCTGGCGCAGGTGCGGCAGGTGGCTGACCCGCTTGGCATCGGGTTTCTCGGTCTTGGCATGTCGCCGCAATGGACGCTGGCCCAAACACCGGTGATGCCCAAGGGCCGTTACAAAATCATGGCCAATTACATGCCGAAAGTTGGCACGCGCGGTCTCGACATGATGTTCCGCACCTGCACGGTGCAGGTCAATCTCGACTTTTCCTCAGAAGCTGACATGGTCAAAAAACTGCGCCTGTCGGTGGCCTTGCAGCCCATCGCCACAGCGCTGTTTGCCAACTCGCCGTTCACGGAAGGCCGCAGGAACGGGCTGCTGTCGGCGCGCTCGGAAATCTGGCGCGACACTGACAATAACCGCGCCGGCATGATGCCGTGGGCGTTTGAGAATGGCATGGGCTTTGAGCGCTACACCGATTATGCGCTCGACGTGCCGATGTATTTCGTCAAGCGCGGCGCGGTCTATCACGATGTGGCGGGCGCAAGTTTCCGCGATCTTCTTGCTGGCAGGCTCGCGGCTTTGCCGGGCGAGCGCGCCGTCATGTCCGACTGGGCCAATCACCTGTCGACGATTTTTCCCGAGGTGCGGCTGAAGCGCTACCTTGAGATGCGCGGCGCGGATGTCGGCCCGGCGGACCGCATCACCGCGCTGTCGGCGCTGTTTGTCGGCTTGCTGTACGACTCAACGTCGATGGATGCCGCCTGGGACATGGTCAAGGGCTGGAGCGCTGAAGAGCGCCAGCAGCTGCGCGATGATGTGCCACGGCTTGCGCTTGACGCGCGCATTGCGGGCCGCTCGGTGCGCGGTCTCGCGCTGGAGACTGTGGCGCTGGCGCGTGACGGGCTGCGGCGGCGCAAGCGGCTGGATTTGCTGGGCCGCGATGAAACGCGCTTTCTGGCGCCGCTTGATGATTTTGTGACACGCGGGCGCGTTGCAGCGCAGGATATGCTGGCGAAATTTGATCGGGCGTGGGGCGGCAGTGTTGCTCCGGCATTCAGCGAATACGCTTACTGACGCGGGTTGCCGCGCAACAGAAAATCAGCGCCAGCGCCGGTCCGGACGCGGGCGAAGACGCGCAGCGTCTGGTCGCCAAACGCGCGGCGCACATCAGCCTCGGCAAAGCCTTGCACCGCCGCGCCCAGCTGCGAGGATTTGTCGGGCAGCGAGGGTGCCGGGCTGCTGACCGGCAGCGCGCCGTTGCCTTTGGCCGCGCCAAAATCAACACGCACGCGTCCGCCGATTTTCACGCAGGCGCCAGTGCCGCCAATATCATTGAAGCCCTCGCCGTAGGCTGCCACGCAGTGATCGCTTTTCGGGGTGCCGGCCTTGACAGGCTGCGGCTTGCCGAAGGCAGACTCGCCCGCAACCGCTGGCGCTGGAAACAGAAGAATCAGAAGGGCAAGGTGACGAAACAAGCGGCGGCTTTCGGCAGGGGTTAATTGCAGCGCTGTAAGTCTACCGCAATCATGGCAGGAACGTGGTCGCCAGCTTGCGGCCAGGGGCAGCGCCAGCAGCAGCGCGAGGCCAAAGGGCGCATACCCGGCATAGTTGGCGTGCACCCGGACGGCCTGCGCCAGCGCGCGGTTGCCGCCATCGCCAATGCCGATGCGCTGGCTGCGGCGGATGCCAATGACGCGGACCGCCAGCAGGATAAGGCCAAGCGCCAGCAGGGTAATCGGGTGAAGTATATTCAGCGCGGAATTTCTCTCTCCCGCGAAGCGGGAGAGAAGAAACCCAGCCGCGCCTCTTCACCCGATTGGCCTGCAAGTGCGAGCAGCGCGATGTAGACCGCAGCGGCATGCATGGAGGGATTGTCGGCAAATTGAATCATTTTGGCAAAGCTCCTTCAGCCATGGCCGGTGAAAAGGGCGTAAAACCGCCGGGTTCAGACGCAGGTAACCAACAAAATTTGCGCCTTTCAAGCCGCAGCCGGGCAGACTGTGGCGCAACAACGGGAAATTCCAGTCTACCGCCGGGAACGCCGCCATGCCAGAATGTTTTGCTGTTTCCATGCCCGACGTGCGCGCCGACGGGGCATTGCGGCAGGTCAGCGTGTCGTTGCAGCAGGTGACCATCTGCCGCCGCTATCAGGGCATAGCCATGCGCCTTGTCGTGCCTTGCGCGCAGTATCGCGGCATTGGCCTGCGCCAGGTGAAGGAGGGTGACTATATCCGCCATGAGGTCGCGCTGCTGCACCAGGATGCCGACCTGAGCGTCACCCTGTCGTGCGGTGCGGACGCACCGCGTGCGGCGCAGGACTGTGGCCGCTGGGCTGACTGGTTTGGCCTGCCGCAGCTGCGCGGGGCGGGGCTGGCAATGGGCGCGCCCTGTCAGCGGCGGCGCACCGCAACGCTGGCCAAACGCCGCAGGCGGTACGCGCTGCGTCGCAAAATGGGATTTGTCAGTTCAGCGTGCCTCTGACGAGCACATCTGCCGCAATGCCGGCAAACAGCAGAAACCCCGCATCGCGGTTGGCGCGGAACAGTTTGAGCGCCAAGGCTGGCGTGATGCTCGCCAGCTGGCGTGTCTGCCACACAAGATGCAGCGCGAAAGCGCAGAGCGCGACGTAGGAAAGCGGGCCTGCGCCCGCCGCCAGCAGCGCCAGCGCGGCACAAACAACGCACACAAGATACAGTGTTGCCACGCCCTGCCGCACACGGCTGCCAAACAGCCGCGCAGTGGAGTGGATGCCCGCTATCGCATCATCGCGCGAGTCCTGCAGCGCGTAAATTGTATCGTAGCCAATGGTCCAGAAAATCGCTGCGGCGTAAAGCAGGATCGCGGGCAGCGCGAGTGATCCCGAAAGCGCCGCCCAGCCCATCAGCCCGCCCCAGCCAAAGGTCAGGCCGAGCACCGCCTGCGGCCAGGAGGTGATTCGCTTCATGAAAGGGTAGACCGCAACCAGCAGCAGCGAGGCAAAGCCAAGCGCAATGGCAAACCCGTTGAATTGCAGCAGCACGCCAAGGCCGATCAGGCATTGCGCCGCCAGTAGCAGCGCCGCGCCGCGTGTCGAGGCTCTGCCCGAAGGCAGCGGGCGTCCGCGTGTGCGCTCCACCTGCGCGTCAAGATCGCGGTCGGCAATGTCGTTGAAGGTGGAACCAGCGCCGCGCATGGCGATTGCGCCGATGCTAAACAGCGCGAGGTGCCAGAGATTTAACGGCTCATGGCGCGCGAGGCTGGCCAGCGCGGAGGACTGCCAGCAGGGCGCAAGCAGCAATTGCCAGCCGATCGGCCGGTCAAGCCGCGCCAGCTGGATAAACGGCAGCCAGCCCGGCGGGGCAAGCCGCGTCAGCCATTGGCCGCGGACCGCATCAGGCAGTGCCACGCGTCAAAGCGGCCCGGCGGGCAGTCGTTGCGCCTGCGGGGCGTTCTGCGCAGCGGGGCCAGCGCCACTGGCGGCGGCACGCTGTTGCGCCGCATTCTGCGCCAGCGCCTTCTTATACAGCCCGGCGGCGCTGCAAGCCTTGCCGGCAAACGCCAGAGTGCCCTGGCGGCCCTTCTTGATATTGTCCAGCACATTATCCGGGATGCCGCACCAGTCCTTATTTTTCTCGACATAGGCAACCATGCGCGCCTCGATGCCCGCCAGACCCTGCAATTTGCCACAAGCGTCAATCGGGTTCATCTTGCCGCCCTTGGCTTTGGTCAGCCGGTTCAGGGAGCCGATCTGCGCGGTGCGCGCATTGGCAAGAGTTTGAAAATCCCGGTCGCAGCTTGAGCTCGACGCCGCCGCTTGCGGTTGGGCTGCGGCCGGCAGCGCCACGCCTTGCGCGGGAGCAACCACCGGAGCGGCAGGCGCGGCTGGCTCTTCCTGCGCGCGCGCTGGAATGGCTAAGCTGAATAACAGGGCCGCCAGCGCAGCGGCGAGGAAGTGGGCTGAGCGGATCATGGGGCCTCTAATGTTGCAAAACCTTACAGACGCGCTGCGGGCGGAATAAACCACGTAACGCGCGGCGCTCGCGCTGCATCCTAGCAAATTTGCGCCAGCGACGGCAAGCGCACCGAGTTTCGCCCGCCAAGTTGGCCAAACCATGGCGGGCAGGGGGTCAGGCTTCGCCGCGCGTTGGAATTCCGGCAGACAACAAGCGGGCGATGTCAGGCATTTGCGCTGCGTGCTGGCAACCGGGCGCATCGGCGTGCCCGTCGATGCAGAGTACGGCAAAGCCGTGCACTGCCGCCCAGACCAGCATTTCGATTTCAGCGGCCTCAAATACGCCAGGC
>JANLPP010000257.1:0-6016 GCA_031367295.1 Hyphomicrobiales bacterium
GGTGGAGGTGGAAACGCAAAGCCGCCTGACCCGCGGCATGACCGTGGTGGACAGGCTGAACGTCGCCGCCGACGCCAGCAACCGCGAAACCTGGGCGCAGGCGCTGGCCGGCCGCAAGACCGACGTGTGCTGGACGCTGGATGCGGTGCGGTTCAAGGCAATGGTTATGGCGGCGCTGGTTTGAGGGGGGATATTGCGGCTTTTGGGGAAATCGGCGCGGATGAATTGACCGCGCAGACGATGTATTGACTGGCGCAGACCTGGGTGCCTTGATATTCCACGCGCTGCCAGTATGTAATAGTGCGGCCCAACCGGCTGGGGTGCATGCAGGCTTTCATCTCCTACGCCCATGACGACTATCGCGCCTTTACGGAGTTCAGCGCGTGCCTGAAACCTGTTGCGCGGGCATTCGGGATTGATGTGTGGGCGGACAAGCGGCTCAAGGCCGGGCATTACTGGGACGCGCGGATCAAGGCGGCGATAGATGCGTCCGACATGTATGTGCTGTTGATGAGCACCCGGTTTCTGGCGTCCGATTATATTTTCGACCATGAACTGCCCGCGATTGAGGCGCGCAGCCGCAGTGGTGCGCTGACACTGCCAGTGGTGCTGGAACGGTGTTACTGGCATGCCTTTCTCGGCGTGTTGCAAGCAGTACCTATGGGCGACAAGGGCAGGTTGGTGCCTGCAAAAGACTGGAGGCCGCAGCGCGACGGATATTGCGCCGCCTGCGAGCAAATCGCCGCCGCGATCAGCGACCATTTCAAGATTGCGCCGGTGTCTCCCTTCCGGTGGAGCGGCCCATGAGTGACGCGAAGCGGGACATGCGACATGAGCCGCTAAAGGCGGCGGTGACGAGCGCGCTGGCTGCTGTTGCAAAGTTCAACGGCGCGGCGCGGCTGATCAATGACCTTGACTTACAGAAGGCGATTGCGCCGGTCGGCACAACGGCGTTGCTGGTGTTCAAACTGCATCAGCCCGATCCGCTCCCGACTATCGCAGATGATGCGGCGGCGTTTCTAACGGCATTTGGCGATTTGCCCATACCCGAGGAAGACGAGGCTTTGGGCGCGCTGCCTGGCCTTGACGCGGTCAATGGCGCGCGCGGTCTGGTGCTTGACCGGCTCAATCGCGTTCGCCTGGCCGCGCAGGCTTTGGGTCTGCGCGAGAGCGAGCCTGCCTTGCCGGATATCGGCAGCACCGATGCGCCGCAGCACGGCCTTGAAGGCATGTTGCGCTTGCTGACGGCGCGAATGACAGCGGTCGAGCATTTGCTGGACAGCGTGGTGACGCCGGAGGGAGCCGTCGGCGAGGGGCGCACGAAAATCCAGATCGCGTTGGTCAATATTTTCGTCAAGAACATGCATGTCGAATTGGCGCTGGGCAAGTTCGCTGCCCGGTTGAAGGCAAGCATCGATCTCTCCACTCTGGCGCGCGCCGTGGAAAATGCCGCCGAGCTTACGGCTGATTTTGTGGCGACCGTGCGTGGCGTTGCAGAGAAAATGACTCAGTCTCTGCGTTTGGCGGCGGAGCGGCTGCGGCCTGCAGTGCGCAAAATTGTCGGCCTGTTCAATTTTGGCCTTCGCAAGGCGAAAAGGCTATTAGCACGGGACAAGCTAAAGCCATCCAGCCCGCCCCCCGATTTCGACCTTGCCGCCGTCCACGCCATGATCCTTGACGGGCGCGCACCAAAGGCCGACTGGCGACCTGGGATTACGGAGCTGGACTTTACAGGCAAAAAATTTCTAAAGGGACTCGGCCCTCTGGCCCAGCTTGGCGCGCTGGTGAAACTCGATCTTGATCAAACCAACGCCGCTGACCTCGCGCCAGTCGCTGGCCTCACCGCCTTGCAGATGCTCCGGCTCAATGGCACGCAGGTCGCTGACCTCGCGCCAGTCGCTGGCCTCGCCGCCTTGCTGGGCCTCTCCCTCAATGACACGCAGGTCGCTGACCTCGCCCCAGTCGCTGGCCTCACCGCCTTGCGGCGCCTCTACCTCGACAACACCAAGGTCGCTGACCTCGCGCCAGTCGCTGGCCTGACAGAACTCGAAGCAATTCATGTGGAGAGCGCAGCGCGCAAAGCGGCGCTGGCGAAGACTTGGGCGCGGGGCGGCAAGATTTTGAAGGTGTCCCGCTAACCCGCGTCCCCGCGAGCACAGCGAAGCAATCCAGAGTCGCGCCCGTCACCTCCGGGTTGTTTCGCTGCGCTCGCAATGACGGCGGAGCGTGCACAAAGTCGCCCTTCCCCTACTTCCTTTTCCGCGCAAACTCTCCTGCATAGACCTGCGCTGCCTGCCGGTCCGGATCGCTGGCCGAGGCTGTGACCTCTTTGTACAGGTCGAGAATCCACTTGTCCTTTTTCTCGTCCGCGCCTGCCCGCGCCAGCTCCAGCCACATCAGGCCTTTGGCGCGCTGCTTTGGCAATCCTGCCTGGCCGTTGAACAGCAGGTGGCCGAGCAGGGCCTGCGCCGCGCGGTGGCCTTTTTCGGCTGCCAGCGCCAGCCAGCGGGTGCCCTGGCGCGGGTCCTTGTCGACGCTGGTGCCGTCGAGATACATGCGCGCGAGGTTATATTGCGCGTCGGCGTCGGAAAAATTGGTGGCGGCGTATTGAAACACTTCCAGCGCGCGCTGCGGGTCGGGCGCGACCTTGGCCGTGGCTATGCCGTTGAGGCTGTAGACGCCCACCGCGACAAAGGCATTGGCGACCACCGAGATTTCGCGGCGGTCAGGATTTTCGTCGTCATAGTTTTCGACGATTTTGGAAAAATAGTCGAAAGCCTTGGCGTCGTCATGCGGCACGCCGTCACCCTGCGCATACATCTGCCCGAGCTTCCACGCGGCCAGCGGCTGGCCCTGGGCTGCGGCATAGGTCAGCGCCTCAACCGACGATTTCACGTCGCCGGACTGGTAGCCCTTGATGCCCTTGCGCAGCGCATCGCGCGGCGAGGCAAACAGCGAGATGACCGGCGCGTCAGCGGCGGCGGGCGGCGCCTCGCTGCCATCCAGCGCCCATGCCGGGGCGATGGCCGCCGGCAGGAGAACGCAGGCCGCCGGCAGGCCGACACAAGACGCCAGCGCGGCGACCGCCTTGACCAGAAAAGCCGAACTCTTACACGTCAGCATAAATATGTGTCTCACCCGAGTGGCCCGGATGGGTGACCGCGCCGTTGAGCGCGGAACCCACCGTCTGGGCATATTTCCAGATTGTGCCGGAGCCGTAATCCGTTTTGCGCGGCTTCCAGTGTGTTTTGCGCTCCGCCAGTTCAGCGTCGCTTACGTGCAACGTGATCGTGGCTTTAATGGCGTCGATCTCGATGATGTCGCCGTTTTTAACCAGCGCGATCGGCCCGCCCAGCGCCGCCTCCGGGCTGACATGGCCGATGCAGAAACCGCGCGTCGCGCCGGAAAAGCGCCCGTCGGTGATCAGCGCCACCTTGTCACCCATGCCCTGGCCGTAGAGCGCCGCCGTGGTGGACAGCATCTCGCGCATGCCGGGGCCGCCCTTTGGCCCTTCGTAACGGATGACGAAAACGCAGCCTTCCTTGTAAGTCTTGCTGCGCACGGCCTCAAAACACTCCTCTTCCGTGTCAAAGCACAGCGCCGGGCCTTTGAACACCAGCCGGTCCTGCGCCATGCCGGCGATCTTGACGATGGCACCCTCGGGCGCAAGATTGCCGCGCAGGCCGACAACGCCGCCGGTCCTGGTGATCGGCTTGTTGGCCGGGCGCACCACATCCTGCTTGTCGTTCCACGCAACCTTGCTCAGGTTTTCGGCAATTGTGCGACCGGTGACGGTCATGCAGTCGCCATGCAGGTAGCCGTGGTCGAGCATTGTCTTCATCAGCAGCGGAATGCCGCCGGCCTCAAACATGTCCTTGGCCACATAGCGCCCGCCGGGTTTCAGATCGGCGATATAGGGCGTGCGGGCAAAAACCTCGGCCACGTCAAACAGATCAAATTTTATCCCGCATTCATTGGCGATGGCGGGCAGATGCAGCGCGGCGTTGGTGGAGCCGCCCGACGCCGAGACGACAGCGGCGGCGTTTTCCAGCGCCTTGCGGGTGACAATGTCGCGCGGGCGGATGTTTTTCTGGATCAGGTCCATGACGACCTGGCCCGCCGTCATGCAGAACGCGTCGCGGATTTCGTAAGGGGCGGGCGCGCCGGCCGAATAGGGCAGCGCGAGGCCGATAGCCTCCGAAATCGTCGCCATGGTATTGGCGGTGAACTGCGCGCCGCAGGCCCCGGCAGAGGGGCAGGCGACCTGCTCAATCTCATTGAGGTCGGCGTCCGACATGGCACCGACCGAATGCTTGCCAACCGCCTCGAACACGTCCTGAATGGTGATCTGCTGGCCGCGCCAGGTGCCAGGCAAAATCGAGCCGCCGTAGATGAAAACGCTCGGCACGTTGAGACGCACCATGGCCATCATCATGCCCGGCAGCGATTTATCGCAGCCCGCCAACGCCACCAGCGCGTCATAGCAATGGCCGCGCATGGTCAGCTCAACCGAGTCGGCGATGATCTCGCGCGACACCAGCGAGGACTTCATGCCCTGGTGGCCCATGGCGATGCCGTCTGTGACCGTGATGGTGCAAAACTCGCGCGGCGTGCCGCCGGCTTCGTTCACGCCCTTTTTCACCGACTGCGCCTGGCGCATCAGCGAGATATTACAGGGCGCCGCCTCGTTCCAGCAGCTGGCCACGCCGACGAACGGCTGGGCGATCTCGCGGGTGCCCAGACCCATGGCGTAATAGTAGGAGCGATGCGGCGCGCGCATCGGCCCTTCCGTCTCGTGACGGCTGGGCAGCTTCGACTTATCGAACTTTTTCGAATCCATGATCGTTCCCGCTTCACGACGCTTGACGGACTGTTCGACGCTGCTGCGCATGCGCGCCACCGCCCGAGACCATTCCTGCGTTCCACCCCTGCGGCGCGACGGCCGCTGTCGACGGAACTCTCCGGACAAGTCCTAAGTGATGCCCTTCTGCAACGTGATGTCCGCACTCCAACTTTGCTCTGACCACACTATCCCGCCGGTTTATGGCGGCTTCTTGGCGAGATCGCCTCAGTTCGTTGCGCCTGAGCAACAGGTGGCGCAAAAACTTCGGCCGGTGGATAAACCGGTTCGTGAACCGGATCGCGCCCGCTGGCGACTAAGCTTCGGGACCGCAGAAAAGTTCCCGGGTGGGCATAGCAACACGCCAAACATGGTAAACTCCGCAAGTGACTGACGGGGCGCGGAGTAGCTCGCCAGCGCGGCGCGGCGTTGACAGCGCGATGGCGATTCGGCGGCAGATGTGGCCGAAGGACGACTGACGTGGCTGAGTAAGGTGGGCTATCTGAGCTGATGTGAAGGTTGGCCCGACTCGTGCACGCCGCAGGCAAACCGACCCGCCTATTGGTGACTAAGCAGGACGTAAGATCATGACCGACACCAGCACAATGACGTTGCCGCCGCCGCCGCTGCCCCCGGTACGTGGCGAGACCGCCAAGATCAGTTGGTCGGGTACGACCTGGGGCCTGGCTGGCTTGGGATTGGTCAACTTCCTGCTGACCGTCGTCACGCTGGGCATCTACCACTTCTGGGGCAAGACCGAAGTGCGCCGCCGCATTACGTCCTCGATCCGCGTCAACGATGAGCCGCTGGAATATACCGGCACTGGCAAGGAGCTGTTTCTCGGCTTCCTGATCGTGCTGTTCGCCATCCTGTTGCCTTTGCAGCTGCTGGTGGTCGGTTCAGTGCTGGCGTTTGGCGAAGTTGGCCAGGCGCTGGTTGTCGTTGAGCTGCCGCTGTTCTGGTACCTGTTCAATGTCGCCATCTATCGCGCCCGCCGCTACCGCCGGTCCCGCCTGAGGTGGCGCGGCGTGCGCGGCGCGCTGGTCGGATCGTCCTGGTCCTATGGCTGGAGCAGCCTGTGGAGCGCCGTCGCCTCCGGTATGACGTCGGGCTGGCTGACGCCATGGCGCGACAACTATCTGCATCGCACGCTCACGCGCGAAACCCGCTTTGGCG
>JANLPP010000267.1:0-12097 GCA_031367295.1 Hyphomicrobiales bacterium
AAGCGCCTGGCCGCGCGGCTGGCAAGCGGCCCTATGCCGACGCTGCGCCAAAAGCAGAAGGCGGCAAGCCAAACAAGAAGAAAGCGCACCGCAAAGGCGCGGCGCGCGGGGATGCCGGGTAGCAGGCGGCGGACCGACAGCGCATGGGGAACCGTCCCCCATGCCTGCCCGATTGCTTCGCGCCGCTTGCAATGATGGCGCGCAATGACGATTTTCTTGTCACCCACCCTGGCCGCCGCAGCGGCAAAGCTTTCAGCAAATCCGCCCGCGATCTCGAACAGCGTTTCGCGGTCGGCAATTCGTATGGTGCCTATTTCCGCCTTGCTGACGCGGCCGTGACGGCAGATCAGCGGTATCAGCCAGCGCGGATCGGCATCATTGCGGCGGCCGATGTTGAGGCGGAACCAGACGGCGCCGCCATCCTCACCGCCCCGCCCTGCCAGCGGGTCATAAGCGCGCGGATTTGTCGGCACCTGCCGCGCCTCACGCCCGGCACCCGGATCGTCCACGTCTTCGGGCGCGGGCAGGCGGGCACGCAAAAACCCCGCCAGCGCAAGCGCAATCACGTCCGGCGTGTGGCGCGCCTGCAAAGCGCTCGCGGTGGCGGCGTCTTCCTCGTTAGGCTCATTGGAAAACACCGGATCGACCAGCAGCCGCTCTTCATCCTTGGCGCGCACCTCGTCGGCGCTGGGCGGTCCGCTCCATGCGCAGGCGACCTTGGCGGAGAGCAGCAGCGCTTCGGCGCGGCGGCGGCGCGTCACCGGCACAATCAGCACGCAGACACCCTTGCGCCCGGCGCGCCCGGTTCGGCCCGAGCGGTGCAGCAAAGTCTCGCGGTTGTTGGGCAGATCGCAATGGATCACCAGCGACAGGTCGGGCAAGTCCAGCCCGCGCGCCGCCACGTCGGTCGCCACACACACCCGCGCCCGCCCGTCGCGCAGGGCTTGCAGCGCGTGCGAGCGCTCGGTCTGGCTCAGTTCGCCCGACAGCGCGACAGCGGCAAAGCCGCGCTCCGTCAGGCTGGCGTGCATATGCCGCACGCCGTCACGCGTGCCGCAGAACACCAGCGCGGCGCGCGCCTCAAAATAGCGCAGCACGTTGACGACGGCATGCTCGGCCTCATTGGGCGCGGTGCGCACGGCGCGGTATTCGATGTCGGCATGGGCTTCCGTCGCAGAGGCCACATCCAGCCGCAGGCAGTCGCGCTGGAAGTTCTTGGCCAGCAGCGCGATGGCTTTGGGGATGGTGGCGGAAAACAGCAGCGTGCGCCGCTCCGTCGGCGTGGTGGACAGAATAAACTCAAGATCTTCGCGAAAGCCGAGGTCGAGCATCTCGTCCGCCTCGTCCAGCACCACGGCGCGCAGCGCCGATGCGTCAAGGCGTCCGCGTTCCAGATGGTCGCGCAGGCGTCCGGGTGTGCCAACGACGATATGGCAACCTGCGGACAACTCGCGCTGCTCGCGCCTTGCGTCCATGCCGCCAACGCAGGAAATCACCCGTCCGCCCGCCGCCGCATATAGCCAGGCAAGCTCGCGGTGCACCTGCATGGCGAGCTCGCGCGTTGGCGCGACCACCAGGGCCATGGGTGCCGCAGGCCGCTCGAAACGCTCAGCCTCGCCCAGCAGGGACGGCGCCAGCGCCAGCCCGTAGGCGACGGTCTTGCCCGAGCCGGTCTGGGCGGAAACCAGCAGGTCGCGCGCCCCGTCCGCAGCCAGCACCGCCTCCTGCACGGGCGTCGGCTCAGCATAGTCGCGCTCGCTCAGGGCACGGGCGAGGGCAGGATGGAGGGGCGGAAAGGGCATGGGGTTCAAAAGTGCCTGGGACAGAGTGGAAGCCGCGCGGCGCACCGGGCAAAGCTCAGGAAATTGATTGGCGCACAATGGCGTGACCAAAGCTGGCGCTCCCGGCATGGGACCGGGACCGCGCCATCGCTGGCTGCTCTTACAGCGCTGTGGCCAAAGCGCAAAGCGCCTTGCGTGGCGCGCCACCCTGGCCAGAGCGGTCCCGGTGTGGTGGCGGACCAGGCCAGCCAGCGCATCTGGATGCTCGCGCGTCCTGCCAGCGCACCGGTTCCGGCATTCCCTTGCGTTAAGGATACTTGTTTCAGCCACTTGTACTGGCATGCGCTCTGCGCTAGGCCCCACACGCGTTCCATTGCCATGGGATGCACCAAACTTGAACCCGGCAAAAGCGCAAGCTGCGCCGGGTTTTTTGTGTCCCGCGTGGCTCACACAGGCACCCGCACCGTGGCGCGCAAGCCGCCAAGCGGGCTGTTGTCGAGCGTGATGTCGCCGCCATGCGCGCGCGCAATATCGCGGGCTATGGCAAGGCCAAGGCCGGTGCCGCCCTCATCCTGGTTGCGCGCCTCGTCGAGGCGGAAGAACGGGCGGAACACGTCCTCCCGCATGTCGGCGGAAATGCCGGGACCGTCATCATCAACCCGGATTGTCAGATAGCGCAGGTCATGCACCGCCTCAATCGAGATGCGGTCACCATAACGTTGCGCATTGGCCACCAGATTGAACAGGCAGCGCTTGAAGGCATTTGGGCGCAGCACCACAACCGGTGTGCCGCTGACCTCGATCTTGGTTGCATGGCCATGGCGCTCGGCGTCGGATTTCAGCTCTTCCAGCAAGGCCCGGATGTCGGTTGCCGACGAGGCTTCCCCCGAATCACCCCGCGCAAAGGCGAGGTAGGCCTCCAGCATGCGCTGCATTTCGGCGACATCGCGCTGCAAATCCTCCGCTTCCGTGCTGCCACCCATGAGCGCCAGCGACAGCTTGAAGCGCGTCAGTATGGTGCGCAAATCATGGCTGACGCCGTTCAGCATGGTTGTGCGCTGCTCCATCGTGCGCTCAACGCGGCGTTTCATATTGACAAAGGCGTGGCCGGCCTGGCGCACCTCACGCGCCCCGCCCGGCCGGAATTCATGTTCGCGGCCCTTGCCAAAGTCTTCGGCCGCATAAGCAAGGCGCTGGATCGGCCGGATCTGATTGCGCAGAAAAGCGATCGCCACAGCCAGCAGCACCAGCGAGGTGCCAAGCATCCAGATGAGAAAAATATGCGAATTCGAGGCATAGGCTGAATTGCGGCTGGCGATGATGCGCATGACATCGCGGTCGAGCTTGATGCGGATTTCAATCAGGCTGGAGCGTCCAACCGTATCGATCCAGAACGGCTTGCCAATCTGCCGTTCCACCTCGGTGGACAGCGCGCGGTTCAGCGGGTCAATCAGCGAGAAGAACGGTTTTGGCAAAGCCCGCGGCAGCTCTTCCTTCGGCAGGATCGTCACGTCGAGATTCTGCCGCTCGGCCACAATGCGCTTCAGGTTGCTGAAGCCAGCCTCGTCCGGGTAGGCGGCATACATGTCAACCAGCGCCGCAATGTCCTGCGTCAGCGCGGTCGACAGCCGGTAGGTCACGAGCTGCCAGTGCCGCTCCATGAAAAAATAAGCGACCGCCAGCTGCAAAATGAGCATTGGCAAGATGACGATCAGCAGGGAGCGCGCAAACAGGCCCTTGGGCATGATGTCAGCCGTGCCGCGGGCAAGGTCATGCCAGGTGGCGCGCACGCCCTGCGCCCATTCCAGCAGGCGCTCAGCCATCGGCGGCCAGGATCGTCATCGGTCGGTCAACAGTCTGTAGCCTGCTCCCCGAACCGTATGCAGGTGCTGCGGGTTGGCTGGATCAACCTCGATTTTGCGCCGCAACCGGTTGATCTGCACATCGATTGTGCGTTCGTTTTCGGCCGCGCTGGAGCCGCCCAGCGCGTCACGCGACACGGTTTCACTCGGCGCGCGTGACAAAAGCGTCATTATATCGCGCTCGCGGTCAGTCAGGCGGATGGTCTCGTCACCCCGGCGCAGTTCAAGCCGCTCGAGGTTGAACACAAAACCGCCAAAGCGCACAAGCGGCGGCGATTGCGGCGCGACCGGCGGCGGCGCGGCACGCCGCAGGATGGACGCGATACGCAGCAAAAGCTCGCGCGTCTCGAACGGCTTTGTCAGATAGTCATCCACGCCGGTTTCCAGCCCGCGCACCCGGTCATCGGCCTCGGCGCGCGCTGTCAGCATCAGGATTGGCACTTGCGACGTGGCGCGCAGCGAGCGCGCAAAGGCGAGGCCGCTTTCGCCCGGCATCATTACATCCAGAACGATCAGGTCAAACACCAGGCTGCCCAGCGCCACCCGCGCCTCAGCCGCATTGGACGCTGTTGTGACCCGGTAGCCGTTCTGGCTGAGGAAACGCGACAGCAGCGCACGGATGCGCCGGTCATCGTCAACCACCAGCAGGTGGGCGGCATCGTCTGTCAGTGCGGCTGCTTTCTCGGTCATTATACGCGGGCCACCTCGTCGCCTTGGCTATTCCCGCCAGATTGAGTGTTCAATCTGGCTGCGGTCCTCAGGATCAATGACCGCCAGCAAAAACGCAATCGCCTTCTTGCGCGCATTCTCAGGCAGCCCCTGCAGCGCCCGCTCGAACCGTGCCGACTGCACCTGCGCCAGCTCCAGCGCGAGGCGGCATCCGCGCGGCGCGGGATAGAGCAGGCGCTGGCGGCGGTCTTCCACGCCGGCCCGCGCCTCGACAAACTGCTGCTCCAGCAATTGCTTCAGCACACGGTTAAGGCTTTGTTTGGTGATTTTCAGAATGTCGAGCAGTTCGGCGATGGTCATTCCCGGGCGGCGGGTGACAAAATGCAGCACGCGGTGGTGCGCCCGGCCAAACCTGTAGCGCTCCAGAATGCGGTCGGCATCGCCAACAAAATCGCGGTAGGCAAAGAACAGCAGTTCAATCAGCTCGTACATCGGACGTGCGGCAGCCTCACCCGCCGGATTCCCGGCTGCGTCAGGGCTGGCGAGACGTCGGTCAGGCCTGATCAATCGCGATGGCTCCATTGCAACAATAATATGTCAGTTATATTGACATGAATCGGCGCGATTGATAGCGATTTCTGAAATTGTAAAGGGAGACAGCGACATGGCCATTCTGCCGTTTGACAAGCGTGAAGGCGTCATCTGGATGAATGGCAAGCTCGTGCCGTGGGCCGACGCGCAGCTGCATGTGCTGTCACACGGCCTGCATTATGCCAGCGCGGTGTTTGAGGGCGAGCGCGCCTATGGCGGCGAAATTTTCAAATGCACCGAACATTCCGAGCGTTTCAAGCAGTCGGCGCGCGCGCTGGATTTTGAGATACCCTATTCCGTCGAGGAGATAGATGCGGCCAAGCGCCTGGTGGTCAAGACCAATGGCATCAAGAACGTCTATGTCCGTCCCATCGCCTGGCGCGGCAGCGAGATGATGGCAGTGGCGGCGCAGAACGCCACCATCAACGTCGCCATCGCCACCTGGGAATGGCCGAGCATGTTTGACACGGCCACCAAGATGAAAGGCATCAAGCTCGACATCGCCGATTACCGCCGCCCCGATCCGCTGACCGCGCCCTGCCACTCCAAGGCGGCGGGTCTTTACATGATATGCACGATCTCCAAACACCGCGCCGAGCGCAAGGGTTATGCCGACGCGATGATGCTGGACTGGCAGGGCCGTGTCGCCGAATGCACCGGCGCGAACATCTTTTTCACCCGCGATGGCGCGCTGCATACACCGATCGCCGACTGCTTTCTCGACGGCATAACCCGCCGCACGGTCATCGGCTTCGCCCGCAACCGTGGCATCGATGTGGTCGAGCGGCGTATCATGCCCGATGAGCTCGCATCGTTTAACGAATGCTTTATCTGCGGCACCGGCGCGGAAGTGACGCCGGTGGCCGAGATCGGGCCCTACCGTTTCACGCCAGGCAATATCTCGCGCACGCTGATTGAAGATTACGGTGACGCGGTGATGGGCAAGGCGCAGGCGGCTTGAGATCGGCCCGCAGAGGTCTGCCCCTTCTCCCGCAAGCAGGAGAAGGGCATCTCACCGCACAATCAGCTCCAGCCCGGCGCGCGACAAGACCTCCGGCGCGCCTTGCGTCAAAACATAGGTGCGCCCCAGCGTCATCGCGAGGCCGCTGTCTGAATCCATCACTATCATATGCGCGAAAAACACCTGGCTGGGCGCAAGCGGCCAGTCATTGCCCGCGTAAAACATCGGCGCGTCCATCCAGCTTGGCGTGAATTTTGCCCCCAGGCTGTAACCGCAGGCATTGAGCCGGTGCGGCTGCATGCCACGCGCGTCCATCACCCGGGCATGCGCGTCAAACACGTCACCAGCGGTAAAGCCGGGCCGCAGTTTTTCCTCACAGGCGGCGAGCGCCTCAACGCAGGCCGCGTGCATCGCCACATGCCGGGCCGATGGCGCGCCAATCACCAGCGTGCGCATCAGCGCGGCGTGGTAGTGGCGGAAAACGCCGGCAAATTCCAGCGTCAGCTGGTCGCTGGCCGACAGCCTGCGCCGCCCCGCCTTGTAGCGGCACAGCAGCGCGTCGCGGTCCGAGCCGATGATGAACTCATTGCCCGGATAATCGCCGCCGCCGGCCAGCACCGCCCCCTGCATGGCAGCCAGAATCACGCCTTCGTCAGATCCGGAGCAGGCAAGTGCGGCGGCTTGCGCCAGCGCGTCATCCGCCAGCTCCCCGGCGCGGCGCACATAGGCCAGCTCCGCTGATGATTTGGTGACGCGCAGCGCGTCCACCAGGGTATTGGCCGGTGCCAGCAGGCAAAATCCGCCGAGCGCTTCATGCACCGCCTTGCCATTAAAATAGGTCAGGCCATAAGCATTGGTTTCAATGCCCAGCCGCTTGCCTGCAACGCCCAGCGACGCCAGCATGTCGCGCAGCTGCGCCGCAGGCTGCGCGCCCTGCGCATCGGTCCAGACGCGGATGTCCGCGATGGTCGAGGTGTGCTGCGCCTGCCGCAGATCCGCCGAGCGCGTCAGCAGCGCCAGCCGCCCGTCCGCGCCCAGATACAGGCACTGGAAAAAGCAGAAGCCGAAGGTGTCATAGCCGGTCAGGTAATACATGCTCTCCTGCGCAAACATCAGCAGGCCATCGAGTTCTTGCGCTGCCAGCGCGGCCTGCGCGGCGGCGATGCGGGCGGCAAATTCGGCTTGGGTGAAATGCAGGGCCATCGGGTCGTCCATGCGGCCCGGCGTGGCGCTGGCCTTGGCGCCAATATGGGATAGAGTTGGCGTTACGCGCAAGCGCAGGGGGAGAGAATCGTGGAAGCGCCGCCGGTCTATAACGCCGTAACCGAACTGCTAGACCGGCAGGCTGAAGGCCATTTTACCGCCAAAACCGCCTATGTCGATCCATCGCGCGCGCTAACCTACGGCGCGCTGCGGCGCGAAACCTGCCGGCTGGCCAACCTGCTGGCGCGCCTCGGGGCAAAGCGCGAGACCCGCGTGGTGATGCTGATGCAGGACACGGTGGATTTCCCTGTTGTGTTTCTGGGCGCCATCCGCGCCGGCGTGGTGCCGGTGCCGGTCAACACACTGCTGCCAGCTGCGCTGGCGCTGTATATTCTCAACGACACGCGCGCCCCCGTGCTGTTCATTTCGGCAACGCTGCTGCCCGCCTTGCTGCCCCTGCTGGCGCAGGCCCCTGTCCTGCATCACATCGTGGTATCGGACGCGGATGCCAGCACACTGCCGCAGGTTATTCACTTGGTGCAGGCGCTCGCCGGAGAGGCGGACCACTTTGAAACCGCCGCCACGCATCCCGACGAGACCGCCTTCCTGCTCTATTCGTCCGGCTCCACCGGGCGGCCCAAGGGCGTGCGCCACCGCCACACCAGCCTGATGGCAACAGCAGACACATACGGCAGCCAGGTGCTTGGCCTGCGCGACAGCGATGTCTGCCTCTCCGCCGCCAAATTGTTTTTCGCCTATGGCCTCGGCAATTCCCTGACGTTTCCGCTGTCGGTTGGCGCAACCACCATTCTGGTGCCGGAGCGCGCCACGCCCGCCGCCATGTTCGCCGCCATGCGCGCGCATCAACCCACTGTGTTTTTTGGCGTGCCGACGCTCTACGGCGCGATGCTGGCCGAGCCGCCTGCGCCCGATGCCACCGCCAGCCTGCGGCTGTGCGTGTCGGCGGGCGAGGCGCTGCCAGAGCCGATCGGCGCAGCCTGGCAGGCGCGCACCGGCGTCGAAACAATTGACGGCGTCGGCTCCACCGAGCTGCTGCATATTTTTCTGTCGAACCGCCCCGGCGCCGTCCGCTACGGCGCGTCGGGCGAGGCGGTGCCGGGATACACGCTGCGCCTCGTGGACGAAACAGGCGCGCCGGTCAAGGATGGCGAGATCGGCGAATTGCTGGTCAGCGGCCCCTCCGCCGCCGATGGCTACTGGAACCAGCGCGCCAAAAGCATCGCAACGTTTGAGGGCGCGTGGACCCGCACCGGCGACCGCTACTACCGCGACACAGACGGGCGCTACGTGATCTGCGGCCGCTCCGACGACATGTTCAAAGTTTCCGGCATCTGGGTCTCGCCGCTGGAGGTTGAGGCGGCGCTGCTGAGCCATGCGGCGGTGCTGGAAGCCGCCGTCATCGCGCATGATCCGGGCGACGGGCTGCTGAAGCCCAAGGCCTATGTGGTGCTGAAGGGCGAGGCGCCGCATGCGGGCCTGACGCTGGCCATGCAGGAGCATGTCAAGACCGCGATAGGCCCATGGAAATACCCGCGCTGGATTGAGTATCTGGACGCGCTGCCCAAGACGGCCACTGGAAAAATCCAGCGTTTCAGGCTGCGCGAGCGCAACAGCGGGGCGGGGACATGAGCGGGCAGGATTTGCCTGCCTCAGGCTTTCTGGAAATTGCCGGCAGCAGGCTGGAGTACCGGCTTGCCGGCCCGCAGCCCCGCGATGCGCCCTGCCTCGTGCTGCTGCATGAGGGCCTCGGCTGCGCTCGCCTGTGGGGCGATTTTCCTGACCGCTTGCAGGCGGCGACCGGGACGAGTGTTTTTGTATATTCGCGCGCGGGCTATGGCGCGTCCTCGCCCGCAGCGCTGCCGCGCCGGACGGATTACATGCATGACGAGGCGCTGAAGGTGTTGCCGCTTGTGCTCGACGCCATCGGGTTTGCGCGCGGCCTGCTGGTTGGCCACTCCGACGGAGCGTCCATTGCCGCGCTCTATGCAGGCAGCGTGCAGGACCACCGGCTGCGCGGCCTCGCGCTGATCGCGCCGCATTTTGTGGTTGAGGGTATCTCCCTTCAGGGCATTGAGGCGGCGCGCGCCACCTATGCAGACACCGACTTGCGGGTAAAACTGGCGCGCTGGCACAAAGACGTGGACAACGCCTTTTGTGGCTGGAATGACGTGTGGCTGTCGCCGGAGTTCCGCGCCTGGGACATATCCGAAAACCTCGCCTACATCCGCGTGCCGGTGCAGATCGTGCAGGGTTCGGACGACCAGTACGGAACGGCCCGCCAGATCGAAATTGCGCGCGAAGAATGCTACTGCCCGGTTGAGGCGGTGATCTTGCCCGGCATAGGGCATGCGCCGCACCACGAGGCGGCGGAGGCAACGCTTGCGGCGGTTGCCGGGTTTGTCAATCATGTGCTGGTGGCGCATGGGGAAGGGCGTAAACCAATACGATGAGGAAAGCGGCTTATTCGCACACGCGCCGTCTTGGCCGGGCTTGTCCCGGCCACCCACGCGGCTGGGCCTCAGGCATTCTGCAAGCAATGCTGCAGCGGCGCGGCGTGGATGGCCGGGACAAGCCCGGCCAAGACAACGGCTGCTTGCAAGTGGAACAGTGGAAGTGACGTCGGCTCTTCCCCACGACCCCGCCTTTCTCGCCCGCGCCATCGCGCAAGGGCGAGGCGCGGCACCCGCAGACCTCGCGCTGAAGGGCGGGCGGGTGTTTGACCTTGTCACCGGCGCGCTGACGCAGACCGATGTCGCCATCTGCGGTGACCGCATCGTCGGCACGCATGGCGACTACAGCGGCGCGCGCCAAATCGACGCGCGCGGCAAAATTATTGTTCCCGGCTTTATCGACACGCATCTGCATGTCGAGTCCTCGCTGGTCACGCCGCATGAGTTTGACCGCCTGGTGCTGCCGCATGGCGTCACCACCGCCATCTGCGATCCGCATGAAATCGCCAATGTGCTTGGCCTTCCCGGTATGCAATATTTTCTTGACTGCGCGCGCGAGACGGCGATGGACCTGCGCGTCAACCTGTCGAGCTGCGTGCCCGCCACGCATCTGGAAACCAGCGGCGCGCGGCTGGAAGCAGGCGACCTCGCGCCACTCATGAATCACGACCGCGTCATCGGCCTTGCCGAGTTCATGAATTTTCCCGGCGTGCTCGCCGCCGCGCCGGACGCGCTGGCCAAACTGGCGCTGTTTCAGAACGGCCACATTGACGGCCACGCGCCGCTGCTGCGCGGGCGCGATCTCAACGGCTATCTGGCGGCGGGCATCCGCACCGACCATGAGACGACAACCGCTGAGGAGGCGCTGGAAAAGCTCGCCAAGGGCATGCATGTGCTGATCCGTGAAGGCTCTGTGTCCAAAGACCTGCATGCGCTGGCCGGCATCATCACCGAGCGGCACTCGCCGTTCATCGCTTTCTGCACGGACGACCGCAACCCGCTCGATATTTTCGAGGAGGGCCATCTTGATTTCATGATCCGCACGGCGATCAGCCTTGGCGCGCCGCCGCTCGCTGCCTACCGCGCCGCCAGCATTTCGGGCGCGCGGGCTTTTGGCCTGCGCGACCGGGGATTGGTCGCACCGGGCTGGCGCGCCGACCTTGTGCTGCTCGATGATCTTGAAACCTGTGCCGTCAGTGCGGTTATCAGCGCGGGCCGGCTTGTGGACGGCGCGCTGTTCGCCGCGCGCAAAAAAGTCGCGCCCGTCGGCCGCCACTCGGTCAAAGCCACGCCAGTCTCTGCCGGTGATTTCGCGGCGCGCGGCAGCGGCCCGTCAGCCTCGGTCATCGGCGTGACCCCGGGCAAAATCATCACCCAGCATCTGCGCATGAGCCTGCCGTACGCCAATGGTGAGCGCCGCATCGATCTCTCGCAGGATGCCATCAAGGTGGCGGTGGTGGCGCGGCACGGTGTCAACCGCAACATTGCCACCGGCTTCGTGCATGGTTTTGGCATGCAGCGCGGCGCGATTGCCTCGTCGGTCGGCCATGACAGCCATAATATCTGCGTCATCGGCGTCAGCGAGGCGGATATGGCGGTCGCCGTCAACCGGCTGATTGACATCGAAGGCGGGTTTGCCGTCGCCGAGGGCGGCGCGGTGCGGGCGGAGATCGCGCTGCCGGTGGCGGGGCTGATGAGTCTCCTGTCTTATGAGGCGGTGCGCGCGCGCCTGACGCCGCTGCGCGCCGCCGCCAGGGCGCTCGGCGTCGCTCTGCCGGAACCCTTCCTGCAAGTCGCCTTCCTGCCGCTGCCAGTGATCCCGCATCTGAAGATCACCGATATGGGGCTGGTGGACGTCGACCGGTTTGAGCTGCTGCGGGATTAGGACGCATCGCCGGGTGCGCCCGGTCGGTGCCGATGGCAACCGGGCGCTGTGCAACACCAATGTCGCCCTCGATTTCGACCTCTGTTTCGGTGCCCGTTTCGGCGCGGGTCCCGCGCGTTTACAGTCCGACGGGGTAACCGTGCCGCATTTTCGAGGCATTGACGAGGCTGCTGGCCTGCGCCTTCTGCCCTGCGGCGCAGGCGCTGCGGGCGGCGCTGATCTCGCCGCTGATGATTGTGTGGACCCCCTTGTTGACGTGGCCGGTCTCCAGGTCATTGTCCATGATCGCCTGATAGCGCGCCACATCCCCGGCGCAGCCGCTGCCCTCCGGCAGCTTGAAGCCGGGAGCGGTGACGTAAGGGATGCCAGAGGCCGGCGTAGCGGGCGGCTGGGGCGCAGACGCAGTGGTGTTGCAAGCGGCAAGGCCTGCAACAAGTGCAAGACTGGCAAGGCGGAAATCGGAATAAAGCATGTGTATCAAGCTCCTGGAACGAATCATCTGCCGCGGTGTTATCACATTGAAAGCCTGCGGAGCACGGAACCGCTGCTGCGGTTGATGTGCGGCAGCGCACATCAGCCCGCCCAGGACCGGCGCACAAGCAGGCGGCAACAGAACGCGTTTGAAGCGGGAACAGACATGCGCGCAGCGAGCCAGTCGAACCCTGGTTTTCAGG
>JANLPP010000270.1:0-4060 GCA_031367295.1 Hyphomicrobiales bacterium
GCCAACCGGCGAGCCTGCCGCCTCGACGCACTCCAGCGCGTCGGCAAAACTGTAGGCGACGCCCTCCATCGCCGCCTGCATCAGGCTGGCGCGGCTGGTGTCGGGCGCAAGGCCGAAAAACACGCCACGCGCATGCGCGTCATTATGCGGCGTGCGCTCGCCGGCCAGATAGGGCAAAAAAATCAGGTCACCCGGTCCCTTGTACTGCTCCTGCGCCTCGGCAATCAGCCCGCCGACACCATCGTTCAGCAAGCCCGCCACAAACGACAGGCAGCTCGCGCCATTCAGCATCGCCGCCATCTGGAACCAGCGACCCGGGATACAATGGGCGAAGGTGTGAACGAGATTTTTGACCGATGGCCGATAACTGGTGTTGGTGACGAACAGCTGGCCGGAGGTGCCGAGCGAGATAAACGCCGCGCCTTCCTCAATCGCGCCAAGGCCGATGCCGCCTGCCGCCGCATCCCCCGCGCCACCAGCCACAACAACGTCGGGCCGCATGCCCCAGCGCGCCGCCAGCGCCGGACGCAGGCGGCCCGCGACCGCGCTGCCCTCAATCAGGCGCGGCATTTGCGCGAGACCGATCCCTGTTGCGGCGAGCAATTCCGGCGACCAGGCGCGGCGCGCCTCGTCCAGCCACCATGTGCCCGCCGCGTCCGACATTTCCGTCACACGCTCGCCGGTAAGGAACAGGCTGACGAAATCCTTCGGCAGCAGCACGCAGCGAATGCGGGCAAAGGCCGCAGGTTCATGCCGCGCCATCCACACCAGTTTGGGCGCAGTGAAGCCGGGCATGGGCACGACACCGGCTATCTCGGCCAGCTGCGGATGGGCGGCCCACAGGTCCGCACATTCGCCATGCGCGCGCCCGTCATTCCACAGAATCGCCGGGCGCACCGGCTGGTCAGCCGCGTCCAGCATCACCGCGCCATGCATCTGGCCCGACAGGCCAATGGCCCGCACATCGGCCAGCGCGGCACGCGCCTCCTTGTGGAAATGATCGAGCACGCCCTCAACAGCGCGCACCCAGTCCGCCGGGTTCTGCTCGGACCACAGGGGCTGCGGGCGGGAAATGGCGAGCGGCGCACCATGTTCGGCCACAACCGCCTGGGTTTCGTCGCAGATCAGTGCTTTGACCGCTGACGTGCCAATATCAAGACCGAGAAAATGCGCCACAGTCCCACCCCAGCAATCGGGAAGGCTCAGGCCACAGCAGGCACCAGCACAATCCCTTCCACCACCGCCCAATAATGGCAGATTGCCGCCGCCAACACAAAGACATGCCAGATGGCGTTTTGGAAAGGCAGTCGTTCCCAGGCATGGAAAGCCACGCCGATGGTGTAGAGTGCCCCGCCCGATGCCAGTAGCGCCAGCGTCATCCCGTTGCAGCCGCCTGCGACCGGCGCGAGCGCAATCAGTGACACCCAGCCAAGCCCCAGATACAACGCGACGCTCCAGCGCTCGAAGACATCAGGTTCCATCAGCTTCATGACAATGCCAAACAGGCAGGTAAGCCAGATGGCGCTGGTCAGGCCAGCCGCCGGCAGGGGGGCCATAAGCTGGGTGGTGAAGGGCGTGTAGGTGCCCGCAATCATCAGGAAAATAGCGCAATGATCGCAGCGCCGGAATATGCCGCGCCAGCGCGAATGATAGCCCATGTTGTAGGCGGCCGAGCAGCTGAGCATGGCCATGAAACAGAACGCGTAGACGCTGATGGCGACAAGCTTGAAGCCGCCAGACTGGCCCGACGCCATCGCCAGCAGCATGGCTGCGCCCGCAACGCCACCGACAATGCCGAGCGCATGCACAAAGCCATCGGCAAACCGCTCCGGGGTGGACTGCGCGCGGCGCAGTTCGCCATGATCGTCAAGGGTTGGGCTCAGGCTCATAAGTCCCTCCGCACCACGACCGCGCCTCCGGTTTGCGGCCGCGTGATCTCTATGGTGCAAGGGAGACCTGTGCATTAAATTAGCGGCCGCGTGCGCCGCCGCTGATTTTGTGAGCAATGGTTAACACGCCTTTGCCTGGCGCAGCGGCGCTGTGCGCTGGCTCAGGCCACACAGGCTTCGCAGCCGCGCGCCGAATCCCGGCGGTTGCGGCCTGCTTTGCTTTTGCTGACGGCAAAAGGGTTCTGTCCCATGGCAATCGCCACAATCAGCTGCAGCCCAAGCAGAATCGGCTGGTCGCTGCCATGCATGGCACCCGTCAGAACGCCACGCTGCTCATCAGTGGCTTCCTCCGCAAAGCGGACAACCTCGCGGGCAACAAAAGCGCCCTCAGTCATGCCCGCTGCACCGGCAAGCAGCCGGGCACGCGACGCAAAAGCCCCGCCAATCGAGGCAACGGCCGCTCCGGCAATATGCGCATTGCTGCAAGAGCGCAGGATTTCTTCCAGCATCGTTCGTCTCCCTGTCAATGAGGGCGCAACCGCGTCGCTGCCCTGTCCCGTCGAACTTTCGCCGACTCATGTGTCACCAAGACCACGCCATCAAGGCGTCTTCATGATGTGAACCGGCATAAATGTGACGTACCGCACTATATGTGCGCCAGCGCACACGGGCGTTCTATAGCGGCTGACGATGACAGGGATGTGAAGGGGTGATCGCTTCTCCCGCGACGCGGGCGAAGGTGGCGAGACGCGCCGGATGAGGGCGGCCGGGCCGCGCAATTCTCGAAGATTTGCGCGGCCCGACCGCCGTCACCCTGGCCCCTCACCTGCGGTTCGACCCGTTAACGGGAGAGGGGCCACCAACGCCGCAGCAGCGTCTCTTACTTCAGCCCGGCTTTGTCGGTCACCACGGACGTCCACGCACCGGCCGGCTCCTTGGAAATCACCGGATCAGAGCCGCCGGCGAGCAGCGTCTTGACCGTGCGGGCATAGTCTGCCGGGTCAAGCTTGCCGGAGGAACCCTCGGTCAGCTTGTTGATTTCGCCCATCATGCGGGTCTGATGCTTCTCGGTCTGGGCGCCCGAAGCGTCATTGTCGAGGACGATCTTGGCGGCTTCCTTCGGGTTGGCGCGCGCCCATTCCCAGCCCTTCATCGAGGCGGCGACGAAGCGGGCCATCTTGTCGACAAAGGCCGGATCCTTGAGGCTGCCTTCCAGCGCATACAGCCCGTCTTCCATCGTGGCGACGCCCTGGTCTTCGTATTTGAACACTACCAGCTTGTCGGCGGGAATGCCGCCGTCGATGACCTGCCAATATTCATTGTAGGTCATGGTCGAGACGCAGTCGGCCTGTTTCTGCAGCAGCGGGTCAACGTTAAAGCCCTGCTTCAAAACCTTGACCCCTGCCGCCGAGCCGTCGGTCTTCAGACCGAGCTTCGACATCCATGACAGGAAAGGATATTCATTGCCGTAGAACCACACGCCAAGTGTCTTGCCCTTGAGATCGGCGGGGGCCTTGATGCCGGTTTCGGCGCGGCAGGTCAGCATCATGCCCGAGCGCTTGAACGGCTGGGCGATATTGACCAGCGGCACACCCTTCTCGCGGCTGGCCAATGCGGACGGCATCCAGTCGACGATCACATCCGCGCCGCCGCCCGCGATGACCTGCGGCGGCCCGATGTCCGGCCCGCCCGGCTTGATCGCGACTTCGAGGTTGGCCTCTTTGTAAAAGCCCTTGTCCTTGGCGACAAAGTAACCGGCAAACTGCGCCTGCGCCACCCATTTCAATTGCAGCGTCACCTTGTCAGCGGCCTGCGCGCCGCCGAGCGCTGCGGCAAAACCAGCCAGCGCCAATCCGAATGCGAGTGTCTTTTTCATTGCTCTCTCCTGTTGCAACTCAACTGTCACGCTGGCGGTAGGACGGATGCCAGAATGTCGCGCGGCGCTCAATCACAGCGATAAGCCCATAGAACAGCGACCCGGCCAGCGCGGCAACCACAATCGTCGCCCAGACCATGTCGATGTTCATCCGCCCCACTTCCGTATTGATGCGAAAGCCCATGCCGACAATCGGCGTGCCAAAAAACTCCGCCACGATGGCCCCGATAAAGGCCAGGGTGGAGTTGATCTTGAGGCCGTTGAAAATGAAAGGCAAGGCCGCCGGCAGGCGCAG
>JANLPP010000274.1:0-6774 GCA_031367295.1 Hyphomicrobiales bacterium
GCAGACAAGATAGAATTTGCCAGCCCGCGGAAAAGTCTCGACGAGGAGGTCGTCCGGTCGCGGCAGGCCGGAAACGAGGCGCTGCAATTCCAGCCACTCGCGCACCTGCGAGGGCAGCGCATGCCACTCGGCCGGATCGGAGATCATTTTGCGCACCCGCGCAGCCAGATAGGTCGAGAGCGGGAATTTGCCGCCAGCGTAAGACGGCACTTTTGGCGCGTCGCTCTGCGCCCGCGCCACCAGCGCCTCGTTTTCAACAATGCCTTGCAGCGACAGAATTTCGCCGCCGAAAGCAAACGTGTCGCGCGGCAGCAGGGTCTCGAGAAAATACTCTTCAATCTCGCCCAGCACGCGCCCGCCGCGCCCGACCATGCCGGTGTAGTTGGCTTTGGTCCCGCGCCCGCGCGGCCCGGCGCGCACGAGGCGCACCTTCAGCACGTTGGATTCAATGATGGTGCCGATGTTCATGCGGTACTGCTGCGCCATCATCGGGCTGGTGATGCGCCACAGCCCGTCCGTGTTGCGTTTTATCCGCGCAAAACGGTCATAGGTTTTCAGCGCGTAGCCGCCATTGGCGACGAACTGCACCGCCGCGTCAAAATCCTCGCGCGGCAGCGCCGCATAGGGCGTGGCAGTGATGACTTCAGCATAGAGCGCATCGGCGCTGAACGGCCCGGATGCGGCCATGCCAAGGATGTGCTGGGCCAGCACATCCAGCGCGCCGACCCGCTCGGGCGCGGTGTCCTGCGCGCCTTCGTTTGCAGCGTCAACAGCGGCGCGGCACTCCAGCACTTCAAAGCGGTTGGCAGGCACCAGCAGCGCGCGCGAGGGCTCGTCGAGCCGGTGGTTGGCGCGCCCGATCCGCTGCGTCAGGCGGCTTGCGCCCTTGGGCGCGCCGACATTGATGACGAGATCGACATCGCCCCAGTCAATGCCAAGGTCCAGCGTCGAGGTGCAGACGACGGCCTTGATCCTGCCTGCCACCATCGCCGCCTCCACCCTGCGGCGCTGGCTGGCATCGAGCGAGCCGTGATGCAGCGCGATGGGCAGCGCGTCGTCATTGATGCGCCACAGCTCGGCGAACACCAGCTCAGCCTGCGCCCGCGTGTTGACGAAAACCAGCGCCATTTTTGCAGCCTTGATGGCAGCATAAATCTCGGTCATCGCGTGGCGCGCCATGTGGCCGGCCCAGGGCAGGCGCTCCTGCGTGTCGAGAATGTCGAGCACCGGTTTGGCGCCGCCTTGCGACATGACCAGCGCGGCCATCGGCGCATCGAGCGTTTGCGCGACAAGATAGCGGCGCAGCTCGTCCGGCGCCTTGACCGTTGCGGACAGGCCCGTGGCGCGCATCTGCGGCGCAAGCGCGCGCAGCCGGGCGAGGTCAAGCGCCAGCAGGTCGCCGCGCTTGGAGGTGACCAGCGCATGCAGCTCGTCCAGCACAACGCGCTGCAAAGACGCGAAAAGATGCGGCGCGTCAGCGCTGGCCAGCAGCAGCGCCACCTGCTCGGGCGTCGTCATCAATATGTGCGGCGGATCGCGGCGCTGGCGCTGGCGGCGCGAGGCGGGTGTATCGCCAGTGCGCGTCTCGATGCGGACGGGCAGCGCCATCTCGGCCACTGGCTGCTCCAGGTTGCGCGCCACATCGACTGCCAGCGCCTTCAGCGGCGAGATGTACAGCGTGTGCAGATGCCCGCCCGTGCGGGTGGGGCGCTGGTTTTCGGCAAGTGCTACCAATGAGGGCAGGAAGCCGGCGAGTGTCTTGCCCGCGCCGGTGGGGGCGATCAGCAGCGTGTCGCGTTTGGCCTCTGCAAGCGCCAGCAGCTCCAGCTGATGCGCGCGCGGTGTCCAGCGGCGCGCGGCAAACCAGTCGATGAAGCGCTGGGGGAGGCGGGTTGCGGCGGCGCTCAACAGGCTGGCACGCATGTTGGACCGCCGGCCTCTGGCCGGCCCTGCCCGCAGGCAAAGATTTTACAAAACTTGCATGCATGCCTCGGCGGCCAAAAAGCCGGCCGGAGGCCGGCGGTCCAGCGTTGCTTCTCTCCTTCGACATTGCGTGCATGCGCGCTCAACTTGCGGCCTCGCGCGCCAGCTCCAGCACACACACCAGCCCCGGCACGTCGCGGCCCGCGTCGCGGCGGGTTGACTGCTCCTCAAGCAGCACAACCTGTAACCCCGCCGCTTGTGCGCAGCCGCGCAAATACTCTGGCGCGTGGGCAAAGCGCATGTCGGCGCCGAGCGCGTAATCCTCGCCTTCGAGCCGCTGCGTGGTGAAGGCGAAAAGGCCGCGTGCCGGGTCCAGCACGCGCGCCGCTTGGGCGAACAACGGCGAGAGGTCGCCCACATAAACGAGCACATCTGCCGCTGTGACAAGACTGGCCTGCGCGGCTGGCCGGCTTTTCATCCAGCCGAGCATTTCTGCCGTTTCAAGACTGTCGTACAGCCCGGTTTTCCTCGCCTGCGCAATCATCCCCGGTGACAGGTCAACGCCGTGGATCGTGTCAAAATGCGGGTCGAGCGCCGCCGCCATCAGGCCAGTGCCGCAGCCGAGGTCCAGAACAGCAGCGAAGTGAAAGCCGCGCCCGCGTGCATCGCAGGCCGCGCGCAGCGCACCTGCCAGAATCTGCGGCCCGCGATAGCCGAGCGCGCCGGTCAGATGCGCGTCAAAGCGCGGCGCATACTGGTCAAACAGGCCGCGCACATAGGCCGCGCCCATGGCAACGGGCGCGGGCGCGCCGCCGCCAAGCGCAAGGCGCAGGGATGCGCCATGCCGGTCGTCCGGGTCGCTGGCAATGCACTGCGCAAACGCGCGCGCCGCTTGGTCCCGCGCACCTTGACGCTCGCATGCCTCGCCCAGCGCAAACCATGCCGCCGCCCAGTCTGGCGCGAGTTCCAGCGCCTGCTCCAGCAGGTCGGCGGCGGCCGCATCGTCGCCGTCCTTTGCTGCCGCCCGCGCGTATTCGTAGCGCCGGTCGGCGAACAGGTTGCCGGACGATGCAAATACCGGCGTGGCCGCACTCATGCGCCGGGGCCCGCTATCAGCCGCGCGGGCACAAGGCCGCGCACCGAATTGCCCATGAACAGCTCGCCGCCCGCCAGATCTTCGCGCGTCAGCACCGCCTCGCGCGCCTCGCCCCGCTCCAGCAGGCTGGCGCGCAGCACGCCGGGCAGCAGGCCGCAGGCGAGCGCGGGCGTCAGCAGCGCACCTTCGCGGCGCACAAACACATTGGCGCGCGCGCCTTCACACAGCTCGAAGCGCTCGTTCATAAAAATCACCTCATCGGCCTGGCTGACGGACGCGGCATGGGCCAGCTCATCCTCATATAAATCGCGCCGCGTCGTCTTGTGCCGCAGGCTGGGCATGGCCGAATGGAAGCGCCGCTCCGCCATCACCACGCGCCACACCGTGCCCGGCGCAACCGGCGTCAGCGGCGCCGCGCTGACATCCATGCGCCCGTCGCGCCACAGCACCAGACGCAGGCGCAGGGCCGCGCCGGAAGCAGCCGCGGCAGCCGTCTCGAGGGCAGCGCGCGCGGTGGCAGGGTCGAGGACAAACCCAAGCGCCTCCGCCGAGCGCGCCAGCCGCCGCATGTGCCCGTCCAGCAGCACAAAACCCGTCGCCCGCGCAAAGGCCAGGGTCTCGATCAGGCCAAAATCGCTGTCTGCGGCGTCACCGGCTGCGCCATGCGCGCGCCGGTCAGGAACGAGGCTTTCAGAAGGCATTCGTCATACTCCGCTTGCATTCCGCTGTCGGCCACCACCGCCGAGCCGACATTCAGTGTCGCCGCGCCTTCCGCGCCAATCGTCAGGGTGCGGATGCCGACGCTGAAATGCGCGTCGCCATCGGGCGTGACATAGCCCAGCGCGCCGCAATAGGCGCCGCGCGGCGCGCTCTCCAGCTCGCGGATAATTTCCATTGCCCGGATTTTGGGCGCGCCGGTAACGGAGCCGCAGGGAAAAAGACCCTTGAACAGGTCCAGCAGGGTCAGTCCGTCACGCAGCTGCGCCTCAATGCCGGAGGTCATCTGGTGCAGTGTCGGATAGGCCGCGACGGTGAACAGGTCGGTGACTTTGACCGAGCCGATTTCGGCAAGGCGGCCAAGGTCATTGCGCAGCAGGTCAACAATCATCAGGTTCTCGGCCTGGGCTTTTTCTTCGGTCTTCAGCAGGCGGGCGAGCCACATGTCCTCTTGCGGGCCGGCGCCGCGCCGCTCGGTGCCTTTCATCGGGCGCACGCGGGCGGTGCGCCCCTCGGTCTCGAAGAACAGCTCGGGCGAGCAGCAGACGATGGTTTCGTGCCCCAGCGAAAACACGCCGCCCAGCGCCACCGGCTGGCGCGCCCGCAGCCGGGCGTAGAGCGCCAGCGGGTCGCCAGAGAATTGGCCGCGCATCGGAAAAGTCAGGTTGATCTGGTAGACGTCGCCCGCGCGGATATAGGCGATGACTTTTTCAAAACGCCGGGCGTAATCCGCCACCTCCCAGTCGGGCTGCAGCGACACGCTGGCCTGCGCCCCGGCCTGCGCTTGCCAGTCCGGCCCGCCGGGCGCGGCAAAGGCGCCGAAGCACAGCAGCGGACCGGCGCGCTTTGCTGGCAGCAGCGGGCGCAGCCGCGGTTCCAGCACGTAGCCCAGTTCATAGGCGGCATGGCCGGCCAGCCACAGACCGCTGCGGCGCGCCTGCTCCATGGCGGCAAAGGCCGCTGGCACTTCGGCGGGGTTTTGCGCGGTAAACAGCGCCAGCGGCGCATGAAACGGCAGGATGCGGCCTGCCCGCCCGTCTTCGATGATCGCAAAAGGCCTGTGCATTGCCGGTTACTTTGCCTGTCGCCTGGCTGACTCTGGCACCATGACACGTGCCCCATGTCCATTCATACGGCATTCAGCGAGGATTGTGCACTATCGCGATGGTCACAACGGGAGGCGAATGTGCGCCGGGGAATAACACTATGCGGCGCGGCGGCGCTGGCTGGCATGATTTTGGCGTCCGCACCTATGCCAGTGGCGGCTTTTGAGACGCACTGGTTCACCCAGCGCGGCAAAAATCTGCGGGCCGGGGCGGGCGAGGACGATGATCCCGCCCTGCGCCGTGCGCCACGCCAGCGGGCGGCCCCCGCAATAGACCGCTGCGGGCAGGGCGGCGGCGGGCAGTTCAGGGGCGGCAATGACGCGCCGCGTAGCGGGGACGCCTGCCAGTAAGCGGCTGCAGGACTGCCGGACGCGTGCATGCGCTGCTGGCGTGACAGCATGTTCGCTTTTTTTCTGGCGCAGCGCTGTTGAAAGCCCTGCCGCGAGGCCGGGCGTTTTCATGCCCTTTACCCCGCGTGCATCCGCGCACAGCAGCCTTTTGCGCTGCCCTCTAGTGTCCAGTTCATCGGCGGAGACAGACCCCGCCGCCCTCACAAAGGCGCACCATCCCGGACGCCGGACACATCAGAGAAACAGGAGCTAACAATGACCACTTTCTTCAAGAAGACCTTCGCCGCCACCCTGACCGCAGCGGTCCTGGCTGGCTCGCTTGCTGCCACTCCCGCTTCGGCCAGGGATGGCCAGAACGCCGCGTTCTTCGGCGGCCTCGTCGGCGGGCTGGCGGTCGGCGCACTGGCTGGCGGGTTTGGCGGCGGGTATGGCCATGGCTACGGCTACGGCGGCTATTACAACACCGGCTACAGCGACTGCTACATCGACAGCCAGCCGCGCTACAACCACTGGGGCGACGTGGTCGGCTACCGCCGGGTGCGCGTCTGCAACTGAGCAGTTCTTTCCGCGTTGAAAAAGCCCTGCCGCAAGGCGGGGCTTTGTTGTTTGTCCCGGGCACTGCTGGCGCAATGCCTGATAGCGCCGCCGCAGCGCAGGGTCTAATGAAGGCAGCATGCCAGCCTGTAGCGAAATCAGCAGGAATTGGCCGCATAACCTGCCCGGAGGACTGACTTGCCTTTGTCGTTTCAGCTGCGGAACCGCCAGTTTTCGGCTGGATGGGTGGGGATTTGGCTGTGCGCCGAGCTGTTCGTGTTTCTGCTCGTTGCCGGGCGCTATGGATTTGGCGCGGCGCTTCTGGCGCAAATTGTGTCGATGCTGGTTGGCGCGGTGTTGCTGCGCCGCCTTGGCCGCAATGTGCTGAACGCGCTGCAACAGGGGCTGCGCGCGGATGCGGCCCCGGAATCCGGTTTCGCTGACGGCCTTGTGGCCGCCTTTGGCGCCGTCCTGTTTGTCCTTCCGGGTTTCTTGTCAACAGCCGTGGCTGTTGCCCTGTCGGTGCCCTTCGTGCGGCGCATCGTCAGCAGGCGCCTTGTCCCGTTTTTCCGCAGCGTGACCGGCAAAGCGGACGGCGGCGGCACAGAGGCACTCGATCTTGACCCGGCGGAATGGACGCGCAACGCGGACCATGGCCCGGATGAAAAATTCCTGCCACCGCGCTGAAATCTGAGGCCGCCGTTACCCCGCGTGCATCCGCGCACAGCAAGCTTGACAGGCTGCTAGTGTCCAATTCATCGACGGACAACAACCCGCCGCCCTCACAAAGGCGCACCATCCCGGACGCCGGACACACAAGAGAAACAAGAGCTTACAATGACCACTTTGTTCAAGAAGACCCTCGCCCCACCTTGACTGCCGCAGTTCTGGCTGGCTCGTTTGCCGCTACTCCCGCCTCTGCCAGGAATGGCCAGAACGCCGCCTTCTCCGGCGGACTCGTCGGCGGGCTGGCGGTTGGCGCGCTGGCTGGCGGGTTCGGCGGCGGACATGGCCATGGCTACGGTTTCGGCGGCTACTACAACACCGG
>JANLPP010000320.1:0-17695 GCA_031367295.1 Hyphomicrobiales bacterium
AGCGCTTTGCCGATCAGCGCCTGCGTTTCCTTCAGCCCGTACAGCACCGCAAATGAGCCAAAGCGCGGGCCTTTCTCCTCTCCCAGCAAAATCTGGTAGAGTGTGTTGAACCAGGCATTCGACACGCCGGGCCGTTCCGGCGTTGCGCCTTTGGCCTTCATGTCCTGATAGCGCGGGATGGGGCGGGCGATGTCGTAGAGCGCGCCCTGCACTGTCTCGGCGCTGGTTCCCGCAGGCATGGCGGCGAGCGCGGCAGACAGCGCTTGCAGGGCCTGCGCCTCAACCGCGTCGGCGGCGCGGTAGGTCTTGGCGGGACGCACAAAGTCGCGGTAATAGGCGAGCGCGTAGCCGATCATCGCGTCAAGGCGCGGATGCGTTGCGGGCGAGGCCACGGGCGCGTAGCGGCGCAGAAAGCCCCACAGCACGGCGCGGTCCTCGCTGTTGGCGACAGCGACGAGATTGAGCAGCATGGCGAAGGACACGCCATTGCCGCGCTCACCGGGCTCGCCGCCCAGGGTCTCGGCGGCGGGCGGATTGCCGCCATGCACATGCCACACCGGATTACCGAGTTTTTCGCGCAGCTCCTGACGCGGCCAGGCTTCCAGAAAGGTCAGATAATCATCGAATGTGCGCGGGATAACATCAAAATACAGGCGCTTGGCCACCGAGGGCTTCTGGAACATGAACTGCGACAGGCTTTGCGGACTGGCATAGGTCAGCCACTGGTCAATCGTCAGGCCATTGCCCTTGGACTTCGAAATTTTCTGGCCGTTTTCGTCAAGGAACAGCTCGTAGTTGAAGCCCTCCGGAGCCGTGCCGCCAAGCGCGCGCACGATGTTGCCGGAGAGCTTGACCGAGTCGATCAGGTCCTTGCCGGCCATCTCATAGTCAACGCCCAGCGCGTACCAGCGCATCGCCCAGTCGGGCTTCCATTGCAGCTTGCAGCGCCCGCCGGTGACCGGCGTTTCAAACGCTTCGCCCGTCACAGGGTCGGCCCAGCTGATCGTGCCCTTGACGGCGTCGCGCCCGGTCAGCGCCACCTGCATGACAATGCCGGTGCGCGGGTGAATCGGCAGGAACGGCGAATAGGTCTCGGCGCGCTCAGTGCGAAAACTTGGCAGCATGATTTCCATGACAGCGTCATAGCGCCTGAGCATATGCAGCAGCGCCGCGTCAAAGCGGCCATTCGTGTACGCATCAGTCGACGACATGAACTCGTAATCGAATCCGAACTGGTCGAGAAAGGCCCGCAGCCGCGCGTTGTTATGCGCGCCAAAACTGGTGTGCGTGCCAAACGGGTCCGGCACCTGGGTCAGGGGCTTGCCAAGGTTTTGGGCCAGCAGCGCCTTGTTGGGCACATTGTCGGGCACTTTGCGCAAACCGTCCATGTCGTCGGAAAAAGCGATCAGCCGCGTCTTGACCGCATCGTCCGTCAGGACCCGGAAAGCGTGGCGCACCATGGTGGTGCGCGCCACCTCGCCAAACGTGCCGATATGCGGCAGGCCCGAGGGTCCGTAGCCGGTCTCGAACAGCACTTCGGTTTGTCTAGTGCGCTCCATGCGGGCGACGAGCTTGCGCGCCTCCTCAAACGGCCAGGCGGTGGAAACACGCGCGGCGTCGCGCAGGGCATCGGACATTTGCAAAGACGGCAACCTTCAGACTCCCGTTTAAACAGGATGCGGCTGTCAAGCGGCAGCCGCACAAACCATGGCAGGAGGCCACGGGACTCACGCCACGACACGCAGTGGACTTCTCGCTGAAAACTACCGGACTGTCGCCTGAATCGCGCCGCTCTCCCCCCGGCAGGGTGGCTGCGCCCTATCTCGGCAGGCTGGTTTTGCCCATCAGGTGCTTGTCGATGGAATGCGCTGCCTGCCGTCCTTCGCGAATGGCCCAGACCACCAGTGACTGGCCGCGCCGCATGTCGCCGCAGGCAAACACTTTTTCCTTCGACGATTTATAGGCGACCTGGTTGGCCTCGACATTGCCACGCGCATCAAGCTTGACATCAAGCGCCTTCAAGAGCCCGTCCTGCACCGGCGAGACAAAGCCCATCGCCAGCAGCACAAGCTCGGCCTTCAGCTCGAAGTCCGTGCCGGGAATCGGCTTGAACTTTTCGTCAATGCGCACGCAATGCAGCGCGTCGGCCTGCCCGTTCTCGCCAGTGATTTTTGTCGTCATCACCGCGAAGTCGCGTTCCGCGCCTTCCTCCTGGCTCGACGAGGTGCGCATTTTCATCGGCCAGTCGGGCCAGGTCATCAGCTTGTTTTCATGCGCCGGGGGCGCTGGCATGATCTCGATCTGCGTGACCTTGACCGCGCCCTGGCGAATCGAGGTGCCGATGCAGTCCGACCCCGTGTCACCGCCGCCAATGACGATGACGTGCTTGCCGCCGGCAAGAATCGGGTCATTGGCGCCGATCGGCTCTTTGCCGACGCGCTTGTTCTGCTGCGGCAGAAAATCCATGGCGAAATGCACGCCGTTCAGCTCGCGCCCCGGCACCGGCAGGTCGCGCGGCTTTTCGGCGCCGCCCGCGAGCGCCACGGCGTCATAGCCGGCCACCAGCTTGTCGGCGGCAAGGTCGTGCCCGACATGCACGTTGCAATGGAAGGTGACGCCCTCTTCCTCCATCTGTTTTACCCTGCGGTCGATCAGGTGCTTTTCCATCTTGAAATCAGGAATGCCGAAGCGCAGCAGCCCGCCGGGCTTCGTTGATTTTTCGAACACATGCACCTCATGTCCGGCGCGCGCCAGCTGCTGGGCGCAGGCAAGACCCGCCGGGCCCGAACCGATGACAGCCACTTTCCTGCCGGTCTTGTGTTTCGGCGCTTCAGGCTGAATCCAGCCCTCTGACCAGGCGCGGTCAACGATGGCGCATTCGATAGTCTTGATGGTCACCGGCTGTTCGGTGAGATTCAGCGTGCAGCTCGCCTCGCAGGGGGCCGGGCAGATGCGGCCGGTGAACTCGGGGAAATTGTTGGTCGAGTGCAGGTTGCGCGAGGCATCTTCCCAATTGCCATTATAGACGAGGTCATTCCAGTCGGGGATCTGGTTGTTCACCGGGCAGCCAGTGTGGCAATAGGGAATGCCGCAGTTCATGCAGCGCGCCGCCTGCTCCTTGGTCGAGTCCTCGCCCAGCGGAATGGTGAATTCTTTGAAATGCCGGATGCGGTCGGACGCGGGCGCATAGCGCCGGTCGCGCCGGTCGATTTCGAGAAAGCCTGTTACCTTGCCCATGTGTTGAACTGTCCTTAACGCTTGTCTTATGCCGCCTGCTGGAACTGCTTGATCGCGTCTGACGAGAACTGCCGGGTCGCGTTCAAAAATTCCAAGGCCACGATTTTTCCGTTCGCGTCAAAATCCACGATTATGCCTGGCTGTGTTTCCTCTGACTCAATAATCTGTTCGCCGGTTAGACGGATAACCACAGCGTCCTCGTTCTGGTCATAAGTGATTTTCATCGCGATTTCCCCGCGTTCATATCGTCCTGTCTTGACGCGGACTTCAATCAGACTTAGATATACCTAAACACGAACGTATATCAAGGAGGCTTTCATGCAGGTTTCCAGATGGGGAAACAGCCTCGCCATAAGGCTGCCTGCCGCGCTTGTCGAGGCTCTGCAACTGAATGAGGGCGACGACATTTCTGTTGGCGTCGTTGGCAGCCACGCGGTGGAAATCGAGAAGACGCCGAGCCGTCTCGAACTGCTGAAACGGCTGCGGCGATACCGCGGCCTGTTTCCGGCGGATTTCAAGTTCGACCGGCTGGAAGCCAATGAGCGCTGAGGTTTTTTTCGACACCAACATTCTTGTCTATCTTCTGTCAGGCGACACGGCCAAAGCGGCCCGGTCGGAGGAATTGCTGGCGGCTGGCGGTACCATAAGTGTTCAGGTTCTGAACGAATTCGCCAACGCCGCATCGAAGCGGCGAAAAGCGCCGTGGAGCGTCGTCAAAGACAATCTCGCCGTGTTCAAGACCTTGTTGCGCATTGAACCCCTCACTCTTGAAACGCATGAACTCGGCATGTCTATCGCCGAGCAACACAGCGTGTCGCTCTACGACGCGATGATCATCGCCGCCGCGCGCCTCGCCGGATGCAAGACGCTGTATTCGGAAGACATGCAGGACGGCCGCGCGTTTGACCGGCTCATGATCCGCAATCCCTATCGCTAGCCGACCGGTCGATTTCGCGAAAGCCTGTAACCTTGCCCATGTTCAATCCGTTGTAATGCGAGGCGAACCCCGAAACTATCCAGTCTTCTTCGCCTCAAAGCGGACGCTGCCGGGCGCGGCCTGGCTCGATAACGGTGAGCGTGCCCACACAACTCTCACCCAGCTCGCGGACCACCCGGACCACATGTTCCGCGATGGCGTCAAGACCGAATGCAAATTCGCTTACTGACACAATGATCACTCCAATTGCTGGGAGCTTGAAGCGGACTGTCAGTTCACCGAAATCCCTATCTTCCGTCAGCAGGATACGGTCTTCAGCAGCAGCGCGTGCAAGGACCAATGTGTCGTCGCCGCCGGCGCAAACGTGCTGCGCCCAAATTACATCATGTACGTCAAGCCGAAGCGCCTCAACCAGCTGGCGAGGTATGCATTCATCGACAAGGATACGCACCTATTGTCACTCCGCCGCGAGGATGCGTCCACTTGCGAGATATTCGGCTGCGAAGGCCTGCGCAGCATGGATATCTGCTTCCTTCAGGTTGGGGTAAGCGTCGACAATTACCTCGACGGTGTGGCCCCGCCCAAGCAGCCGCAGGATGACCTCGACCGTGATGCGCGTGCCGCGTATCACCGGCTTGCCCATCATAATTTTCGGGTCACTGACGATGCGGTCGTGAGTTGTCTGAGCCATCACTCCCCCGCCTTCGCCAGCACCATCCCATTCTCCCGCTCAGCCAGTTCCGCCAGCGCGCGGCGGTATTCGACTGGCATGACCTTGCGGAATTTCGCCTTGTAGGCCTCCCAATTATCCAGAATTTCCCGCGCCCGCGATGACCCTGTGTAGCGGGCGTGATTGCCGATCAGCTGGCGCAGGCGCTCGGCGTCGAAGCGGGTCATGTCGCCCATCACATCGACCTTGCCATGGCCTTCGAGATCGCCGCCGGAATGGTGCAGGCGCTGGTTCAGCATCTCCTCTTCCTCGACCGGCTCAAGCTCGACCATCGACATGTTGCAGCGCTGCTTGAACGTGCCGTCCTCGTCGAGCACATAGGCGATGCCGCCCGACATGCCCGCCGCGAAATTGCGGCCGGTCTGGCCGATGACGACGACAATGCCGCCGGTCATATATTCGCAGCCGTGGTCGCCGGTGCCTTCCACCACGCAAATCGCGCCGGAGTTGCGCACCGCGAAACGCTCGCCGGCGACGCCGCGGAAATAGCACTCGCCGGCGATGGCGCCATACATCACCGTGTTGCCGACGATGATGCTTTTTTCCGGCACGATTTTTGTCGCCTCGGCGGGCGGATAGATGATCAGCTTGCCGCCCGACAGGCCCTTGCCGACATAGTCATTGGCCTGGCCCTCCAGCTCCAGCGTCACGCCATGGGCGGCCCAGGCGCCGAAGCTCTGCCCGGCGGTGCCCTTCAGCTTCACGTGGATCGTGTCGGCCGGCAGCCCGGCATGGCCATGCTTGCGGGCGATGAGGCCAGACAGCATCGCGCCCGTGGTGCGGTTGGTGTTGTTGATTTTTTCCTCGATGCGCACGGGCCTGCCATGGTCCAGCGCCATGCGCGCCTTGATGATCAGCCTGCGGTCCAGAATGTTTTCGAGGCCGTGCTCCTGCTTCTGCGAATGGTGAATGTCGCTCGCCGTCTCGGCCTGCGGCTTGTGGAACAGCTTTGAGAAGTCAAGGCCCTTGGCCTTCCAGTGATCGACCACTTTCGTGCGGTCAAGCATCTGCATCTGGCCGATCATTTCGTTGAAGCTGCGGTAGCCCAAAGCCGCCATCAGCTCGCGTACTTCCTCCGCCACGAAGAAGAAGAAGTTGATCACGTGTTCGGGCAGGCCGACGAAACGCTTGCGCAGCACGGGGTCTTGCGTGGCGACGCCGACCGGGCAGGTGTTGAGGTGGCACTTGCGCATCATGATGCAGCCCGCCGCAATAAGCGGCGCGGTGGCGCAGCCGAACTCGTCGGCGCCGAGCAGGGCACCGATGACGACGTCGCGCCCGGTGCGGATGCCGCCATCGACTTGCACGGCAATGCGCGAACGCAGCTTGTTGATGACCAGCGTCTGGTGCGTCTCGGCCAGCCCGATCTCCCAGGGCGAGCCGGCATGCTTGATCGAGGTCAAGGGCGAGGCGCCGGTGCCGCCCTCAAACCCCGAGATCGTCACATGGTCCGACTTGCACTTGGCGACGCCCGCCGCCACCGTGCCGACGCCGACTTCCGACACCAGCTTGACCGAAACCAGCGCGTGCTCATTGACGTTTTTCAGATCGTAAACAAGCTGCTTCAGGTCTTCGATGGAATAAATATCGTGATGCGGCGGCGGCGAAATCAGGCCGACGCCCTGCGTCGAGTGGCGCACCTTGGCGATGATCGCGTCCACCTTGTGGCCGGGCAATTGCCCGCCCTCGCCGGGTTTTGCCCCTTGCGCCATCTTGATCTGCATCATGTCCGAATTGACGAGATATTCGGTCGTCACGCCAAAGCGGCCCGAGGCGACCTGCTTGATCGCCGAGCGCATGCTGTCGCCATTGGCCATCGGCTTGTAGCGGTCTGATTCTTCGCCGCCCTCGCCGGTGTTGGACTTGCCGCCGATGCGGTTCATCGCAATCGCCAGCGTGGTATGGGCCTCGCGCGAAATGGAGCCATAAGACATTGCGCCGGTGGCGAAGCGCTTCACTATTTCCCTGGCGGACTCGACTTCAGCAAGCGGCACCGGCGCGCGGCCATCCTCGGACGCGTCCTTGATGCGGAACAGGCCGCGGATGGTCAGCAGCTTCTCGTCCTGCTCGTTCAAGAGCTTGGCATAAGCGCGGAACTGTTCCTGGCTGTTGCCGCGCACGGCGTGCTGCAACAGCGAGACTGTTTCCGGCGTCCAGCTGTGCGCCTCGCCGCGCAGGCGGAAGGCGTAGTCGCCGCCAACGTCAAGCGCATTGCGGTAGACCGGCGCGTCGCCAAACGCGTCGCTGTGCCGTTCCACCGTCTCGCGTGCAATCTCGGCAAGGCCCGCGCCCTCAATCTGCGTGGCGGTGCCGGTAAAGAAGCGCTCAATAAAGGGCTTCGACAATCCAATCGCGTCGAATATCTGCGCGCCGCAATAGGATTGATACGTCGAGATGCCCATCTTCGACATGACCTTCATCAGGCCCTTGTCGATGGATTTGATGAAGCGCTTGACTACCTCATAGGCGTCCACTTCCTCCGGGAATTGCTCGGCCATGGCCGTCAGTGTCTCGAAGGCGAGATAGGGATTGATCGCCTCCGCGCCATAGCCGGCAAGGCAGGCGAAGTGATGGATTTCGCGCGCTTCGCCGGTTTCGACCACGAGGCCGACAGAGGTACGCAGGCCACGGCGGATCAGGTAATGATGCACAGCGGCGGTCGCCAGCATGGCAGGGATGGCAATGCGGTCCGGCCCGATCATCCGGTCCGACAGAATGATGATGTTGAAGCGCCCGGCCACCGCCGCCCCGGCGCGGTCACACAGGCCCTTCAAAGCCTCCTCCATGCCATCCGCGCCCTTGGTGGCGGGATAGGTCATGTCGAGCGTCTTGGTCTCAAAACTGCCCTCGAAATGCGAGATGCAGCGGATTTTTTCGAGATCGCCATTGGTCAGGATCGGCTGGCGCACCTCAAGCCGCTTGCGCCGCGTGTTGCCCTCAAAATCAAAGATGTTGGGGCGCGGGCCGATGAAAGAAACAAGGCTCATCACCAGCTCTTCGCGGATCGGGTCAATCGGCGGGTTGGTCACCTGCGCGAAATTCTGCTTGAAATAAGTATAGAGCAGCTTTGAGCGGTCGGACATGGCCGAGATCGGCGTGTCGGTGCCCATCGAGCCGACAGCCTCTTGCCCGGTTGTCGCCATCGGCATCAGCAGCAGCGCCAAGTCTTCCTGCGTGTAGCCAAAGGCCTGCTGTTTGTCGAGCAGCGACACATCGGTGCGCGAGGCGCGCGGCGCGACTTTCTTCAGGTCTTCGAGCACAATCTGCGTCGCCTTCAGCCAGGCGCGGTAGGGGCTTTCGGTGGAGAGCGTCGTCTTGATCTCATCGTCCGAAATAATGCGGCCCTGCTCAAGATCGACGAGCAGCATCTTGCCAGGCTGGAGACGCCACTTGGTGATGATGTTTTCTTCCGGAATTGGCAGCACGCCCATCTCGGAGGCCATGACGACAAGGTCGTCATCGGTGACAAAATAACGGGCCGGGCGCAGGCCGTTGCGGTCGAGCGTCGCGCCGACCTGGCGTCCGTCGGTAAATGCAATAGCCGCCGGGCCGTCCCACGGCTCCATCAGCGCGGCGTGATATTCGTAAAACGCCTTGCGGTCCTCATCCATCAGCGGATTGCCGGACCAGGCTTCGGGCACCAGCATCATCATGGCATGGGCGAGCGAATAGCCACCCTGCACGAGAAATTCGAGCGCATTGTCGAAACACGCCGTGTCCGACTGACCTTCGTAAGAGATCGGCCACAGCTTCGAAATATCGGCGCCGAACAGTTCGGAATCGACCGAGGCCTGGCGCGCCGCCATCCAGTTGACATTGCCGCGCAGCGTGTTGATCTCGCCATTATGCGCCACCATGCGATACGGGTGCGCCAGCGACCAAGTCGGGAAAGTATTGGTCGAAAAGCGCTGATGCACCAGCGCCAGCGCCGAGACAAAGCGCGGGTCGCGCAGGTCATGGAAATAGTCGCCAAGCTGGGTTGCCAGCAGCATGCCCTTGTAGACGATGGTGCGCGACGACAGCGAGACGGTGTAGATGCCGCGCAGCACATCGCGCTGCTTGTAGACCTCCGCCGACACCACCTTGCGGATGATGAACAGCTTGCGCTCAAACTCATCCTGATCGACGACTTCCGCGCCGCGTCCAATAAAAATTTGATAGATTGCCGGTTCCGTCGGCTTGACGCTTTCGCCGAGGCCGGAGGGGTCAACGGGAACCTGCCGCCAGCCCAGAAACACCTGGTCCTCGGCGGCGGTCACACGCTCGGCAATCGCCTGCACTGTGGCGCGGGCGGTGTCGTCCTTGGGCAGGAACATCGTGCCAGCGGCATAGTGGCCGGGCTCTGGCAGGGCCACCCCCATCTTCGCCATTTCCTGGCTGAGGAAAACGTGCGGAATCTGCACCAGCATGCCGCAGCCATCGCCGGCCAGCGGGTCGGCACCAACCGCGCCGCGATGGTCAAGGTTGAGCAGGATTTCGAGGCCCTTGGCGACAATGTCATGCGACTTGATGTTCTTCATCTGCGCCACAAAGCCGACGCCGCAGCTGTCATGCTCATTGGCCGGATCGTAGAGGCCCTGCGCCACAGGCAGACCCGCGTCGGTCGTGGCGGCGGAAACGGGCGCAGGTTTCAGGCGCGCGGCATCATGGTCGGTGCCATGCAATGCAACGCCTGCGCCTGTTGCCTCAAACCCGCTGTGTGCCATTGTTCCGTCTCCTCAAGAGCGCCATGCGCCCATCTTGCCCCGGCCCCGCACCAGCGCCCGGAAAACAAGAAAATTCTTCAAAGCCATTCCCGCCGCAAAGGCAAGCCCCTGCCACCAACACCCCTGCCACCAAAACCCCTGCCGAAAGCGGTCACTGTTGCGGCAAAGGGTCAGCGCCTCTGTCCTATTTGGGGAATGAGACGAATACATAGTTTTTGATTGCAGGCAAGATGGACGAACCCAAAATTCGGTTTCGGGCAACTGTCATGCGATTAATTGCGGGCGATTCGCCCGACATGTGTTTTGCGCCCGCCTGTCGCGGCAGCAAACCGGCACCGTATAGCCACGGCAGGCCCCGGCAATCTTTCGATTGTCCACATGCGCCGCATGGATTTGCGCCAGCGATCCTGCTATCTGAATCGCGGCGCTGGCAATCCGGCGGGTCCATTCATTTGAGAGTATAACCATGTTCAGCATATTTGGCCGGCTGTCAGCCCGGCTCGGGTCTATCCCCTATGCAATCGTCGGCCTGTTTGTCCGCATAGTGGTTGCCTTTCCTTTTCTCGTTGCAGGACAGGCCAATGTCGAAGGCGACAATATTGTGCCTGATGCGGCGGCCAAGCTGGGCCACGACCTGTTTGGCCTCGACCTGTTTTACAAACTTCCGCAGGCCATCGCGCAGAAAACCTTCGATGTCTTCGCCAACGACTACAAGCTTCCGATAATCCCCTCGAACATTGCCGCCTATATCGCGACTTTCGCCCAGATTGTGCTGCCGCTGCTGATCCTGATCGGGCTGGCGACGCGGCTGTCGGCGCTTGGCCTGTTTCTCATGGTGCTGGTCATCCAGTTTCTGGTCTTTCCCGGCCACTGGTGGACCGAACATGCCTATTGGCTGGCGCTGCTGCTGGTGCTGATGAGCCGGGGGCCGGGGGCCATCTCGCTGGACGCCTTCTTTGGTCTGTTCCGGCGCAAGTCAAAGGCGTCAGCGGTGGCTGCGCCGATGTCCGCCACGCAGGCACTCCCGGCGGCCAAAGCTTGAACTTCGCCAGCGACAATGCCGCAGGCGCAAGCCCGAAGGTGCTGGCGGCGCTGACAGCGGCCAACACCGGGGCTGCCACCGCCTATGGCGGCGACGACTGGTCGCAGCGCGCTAGCACCCGCCTGTGCGAGATATTTGAGCGTGACTGCGCGGTATTTCTGGTGGCGACCGGCACGGCGGCCAATGCACTGGCTCTGGCCGCGCTGACGCCGCCCTGGGGCGCGGTGTTCTGCCATGAGGAGGCGCACGTCAGCGAAGACGAGTGCGGCGCGCCGGAGTTTTTCAGTGCCGGGGCAAAGCTGGTTGGCATTGCGGGCGTTGGCGGCAAGCTGGCACCGTCGGCGCTGGGCGAGACGCTGAAGCGCTTCCCGCGCGGCGTCGCGCACCATGTGCAAGGGGCGTGCCTGTCATTGTCGCAGGCGACTGAGGCGGGGACTGTGTATTCCTGTGCCGAGATTGCCGCATTGAGTGACCTTGCCCGCAATGCCGGGCTGGGCGTGCATATGGATGGCGCGCGCTTTGCCAACGCCCTGCTGACGCTCGGCTGCTCGCCCGCAGACATGACATGGAAGGCGGGCGTTGACGTCCTGTCCTTTGGCGCAACGAAAAACGGCGCGCTGGCCTGTGAGGCGGTGATTTTCTTTGACCCGGCCAAAGCGGCAAACATGGCTTTCCAGCGCAAGCGCGCTGGGCACACCTGGTCCAAGGGGCGGTTTCTGGGCGCGCAGATGCAGGCCTGTCTGGCTGACGGCCACTGGCTGGAGCTTGCCGCTCATGCCAACGCCTGCGCGGCACGGCTGGCAACGGGCCTCGCCCGCATCCCCGGCGTGCGTCTGGCCTGGCCGGCGCAGGCCAATGAGGTGTTCCCCATTGTGCCGCGCGTGGCCGAGGCGGCGCTGAAACAGGCGGGCGCACGCTATTACGAATGGGTGTCGCGCAGCGTGCCGTCAGCGCTTGCGCCGCGCGCCGGTGAGGTTCCCCTGCGGCTGGTCGCCTCGTTTGCGACCAGCAATGCGGAAGTTGACGCAGTGATCGCCATTGTGCGCAAGGCTGCCGCAAAAGCCGCGTGAGACGCGGCTCTGCGTCTCAACCTCGCCGCAATCGCTAACGATACCTTGCAGCGGAATTTTCACGCTGCGGGGGCGCGCGGGCGCGGGCGTGCCCGCATCAGGAGTATTGGTGTCATGGGGTTGCGGATTTCCACACAGATCGTGCGGCGTGCTGTCCGCGCCGCGGGTTTTGCCGTGCTGGGCGCGGTGCCGCTGCTGCTGGCCTGCGGACCGGCACAGGCGCAGTTTTTCGGCGGTGCATTTGGGTCACGCTTTTCCTGGGCCCCGCCCGCCTATGAGGATGATTTGGGCGGCGATCCCGGCTATGCCCGGCGCGGCATGCAGCCACGCGCGGTCTACCGCATGCTGGTTGAGGATGGCTACCGCGTCATGGGGCCGCTGACGCCGCGCGGGCGGGTATACCTTGCCGATGTGGCCGACAGCGAAACCGGCCAGCGCGAACGGCTGGTCATTGACGCCTATAGCGGCGACATCATCGAGGCCTATCCGCAGGGACGGCAATTCGCCCCGCCCGGCAGGGTGCCGCGTGCCGACGCGCCAGATCCGCGCCCCGCAGCCCGGCGCGACGCGCGGCTCGCGCCTCCAGCAGACGCGGGCGATCCGCTGGTGTTGCCCGGCATTGGCGCAAAACCGCATGTGATTGGTCCCAGGCCTGCCGCACGCGTGAGGCTGCCCGTCAAGCCGAAGCCGGTGATTGCCAGACGCAACCCGGTTGCGCCGGGCGGGTCGGCGGTTCCCGCTGTGCCGGTCAAGCCACCGCTGCCGAGCGCCGCACAGCCAAGCAACCCGCTGTCCCTGCCGGGGACACCTGAGACAGCAGCGCCTGTCGTGCCCGCGCCCGATCCGGCTGTTGCCGCTGTTCCGCCAGTTGCGCCGTTGCCGCCTGCCGCGCCTGCGGCTGTGGCAGCCCCGGCAGCGACAGCCGATGATTCCCCCGTGCAGCCGCTCGATGACGCAACCCCGGCAAGCAAGCCCAAAAAGCCGGTCAATGACATTCCAGTTGCGCCGCTGGAATAGAACGCGAAATGCCGTCAGGGTAAGGGCGCAACGCCGCGTCGCGCCAAGCCAGAATTAGCCTGCGCTCAAATAGAATACAGCGCGGGCGACTGCCCGCGCTCGCGATGTTCGAATGGCAGGTGGAATTGTTGCGCCTGCCCGAACGCGTCAGCCATTTGGCGCTTGTATCGTACTTCCACAGACACCGGTCGCGCGCAATTAGCCCTCGACGAGGTTTTTGGGGGCTGCGGCCACACTGGACAGCGCTTGCGCGTGCTCGGTCTTGCGGCGGGATGTTCTGGCAAGGCCGTGTTCGGTCTTGTTCCAGCGATAGGGATTGCGGAACAGTTCCAGCAGCGCACCCCAGCAGGCAACCGTGGTCATGAAGTAGTATAGCGGCAGCAGGGGCAGGTATTTTGCCAGATACCACATTCGCCGCCGCTTGATCCCGAGCAGCAGCGGCCACACACAGCTGATTGCCCCGAGGCCAAGAAGGGTCAGCGCCGCAAGACTGGCCGCTGCGCGGGGCAACGTTGCGGGCGCAAGCAGGTCACCCGCCCACGCCTGGTAGAGCGTGAGCCAGAACAGCGGCGGCCCCAGCAACGCGCCAAACACCGTGCCGGCAATCAGGGTCAGCGCGGCGGCTGCCCGCCCGGCGCCCGCCTCCCGCGCCAGAGCGCGCGGATTGCGGGTATGCGTGACAAGTGTCTGCATCCAGCCCTTGAGCCAGCGCTGGCGCTGCAGCCGCCAGGCGCGCAGGCGGGCTGGTGCCTCTTCCAGTGTCGTCGAGTCGATTACCCCGATGGAATAGCGGAACCTTGCAAGGCGCACGCCCAGATCCGCGTCCTCGGTGACATTCCACGGGTCCCAGCCGCAAATCTGGCGCAACGGTCCGATGCGAAAATGGTTTGACGTGCCGCCAAGCGGAAACTGCTGCCCGAGCGCCGCAAATCCCGGATTGGTCACGTCAAACAGCGCGGCATATTCCATGCCGAACATGGCGGTCAGCCAGCTGTCACCGGCGTTGTCGATGTGCAGCCGCCCTTGCAGGCAGACCAGACTTTCGGGCGCCTGCGCAAAAGTCGCGGCGGCCAGCCGCAGCTGTCCCGGGTCAGGCTCGTCCTCCGCGTCATAAATCACGACCAGCGCGCCGCGGCAGAACGGCAGCGCGATGTTGAGGGCACGCGGTTTGGTCTGCGGCGCGCCTGGCGGGGCGATGATGACCTCGCAAAAGCTGGGCAGCGTTTTGCCCCGCAGGGCCGCCAGGGTCTGGCAATCCCCCGCTTCCACCAGCAGCTTCACGTCCAGCTTGGCGCGCGGATAGTCAAATGCGGACACTGCGCCAAGCAGCTTTCCCACAACATTCGGCTCGCGGTAGACCGGCAGCAGCACCGAATAGACCGGCAGATCATGGTCACCGAGCGGCGGCGGCGCGGGCCGCCTGTCCGCAAGGCTTGCGCCCAGCGCCCAGAGCCGCAACATGACCGTGCCCGCAAACAGCGCGCCAAACAGGCCGCCAAGCACCAGAAATCCGGGTGTGGGAGCCGCGGCAAGCCCCGCAATGGCGAGCGCCGCAGCGCTTGCGGCGACATGCTTCTGGCCTTTGCCAGGCCCGCCGAACGCGCAAAGGTCCGGTCTTTCGGCGAGGAGCTGCCCGCTTGCCTCGCCAGCAATTCTGTGGCTCTGGCTCACCAGAGCCAGCCGGGTCAGGTGGCCGGGCGTGGTGACCGCAAATTCCGCCGCGCATCCGGGCGCGCGGGGAGCGCGCGCCAGCAGCGCTGCGAGTCCCGCGCCGCGCGGCGCCATGACATAGCCAAGGCCGGCGCGATTGGGGGCCAGCGGGGCAATGCCGGACTGGCTGCACAGCGCGCGGCAGGCGTGCACGGCCAGCGGCACATAGGTGTCAATGAATGGCACGTTCAAGTGCCTCGCAAGCAGCCGGTAAAACAGTTCAGGCGGCATTGCGCCACTGTGGATCAGCGCCTCGTCGGTTTGCACGCCGTCACGCCCGGCGAGGTCCGCGCTTTGCAGCAGAACGCCCAGCGGAACGCCATAGTGCGGCAGGAATGCCACCGAAGCGGGCAACGCCAGCGATTTTGGCCGCAACCTCCGCCAGCGCGGCGCGGCAGGGATGCCGGGCTGCCAGACAACGGCAGGGGACGCAGAAACCAAAGCCATGTACAATCGCCGCAGTTACGCTTAACTCAACATTAACGTGTGTTAATATTCGTACACAAAGCCTGCCGTGCGTCACCCGGAACATTCCGTAAATCATGAAGAAAAGACAAAAAAAGACAGTACTATTTCTAACAATAACGCTGGTGCTGGCCGGGCTGCCGGCGCAGGCACCGCGCGCGGCCGCGCAGGACCAGGTGTTTCTGCCGGACTTCTGGGACCCGACGCACCGGCCCGAAAAGCCGAACCTTGACGAGATGCGCGTTATCCGCTTTTTGACCGACGACGACTATCCGCCGTTTCATTTTGCACTCGCGGATGGCTCGCTCAGCGGGTTCAATGTCGATCTGGCGCGGGCGATTTGCGAGGAGCTGAAAGTCATCTGCTCCATTCAGCCGCGCCGCTGGGACACGCTGGTTGACGCTGTTGCCGAGGGGCGCGGCGATGCGGCCATCGCCTCGCTGGCGATAAGTGATGCGGCCCGCGCAAAAGTAGATTTTACCGCACCCTATTACCGCACGCCGGCGCGTTTTATCGGGCGCAAAGCCGCAAAATTCACCGGCGCTGCGTCCGATGCGCTGCGCGGGCGAAAAATCGGGGTTGAGGCGCGCTCATCGCATGAAGCCTATCTGCGCCAGTTTTTTCCCGCCCTGACCATCCGGCCCTATGACAGCACGGTTGGCATGCGCGCGGCGTTGCGCAGCGGCGAGCTCGACGCGGTTTTTGGCGATGGAATTACCCTCGCCCTGTGGCTGTCGGGCGCAAATTCGAGTGACTGCTGCGCTTTTGTCGGTGGTCCCTATACGGAGAGCCGGTTTTTCGGCGATGGCGCGGGCATTGCGGTGCGCAAAGACAATCTGTCGCTGCGCCTTGCGCTGGATTATGCCCTGCAACGGCTGAGCGAGCGCGGCGTTTATGCCGAACTTTACCTGAAGTATTTTCCGGTTGGATTCTACTGAGGCCCAGTCTGCGGCTCGCTTTGCGGCAGCATGCCAAGCTCGCGCAAAATGCTTTCCGCCTCGTTCATGGCGGTGTTGGCGGCGGGCACGCCGCAGTAGATGGCCCCCTGCATAATCACCTCGCGCAGCTCCTGCCACGTAAAGCCGCCCTGCTCCAGCCCGGCGCGGGTGTGCAGCCGGAATTCCTCCCAGCGCCCCTGCGCCATGGTCATGCCCAGCACCAGCATGCGCCGCGTCTTGTGCTCCAGCCCCGGCCGCGACCAGATCTCGCCCCAGGCGATGCGGGTGATCAGGCCCTGAAAATCCGCGTTGAACGGGTTGCGGCGGGCCAGCGATTTGTCCACCCAGGTATCGCCGAGCGCGGCGCGGCGGTGCGCGAGGCCCACGTCAAAGAGGGCGGCGCGGGCGGCTATGGGGGTGGGCGGGGGAGGTGGTTCTGGGGGCATGGGTGGTGTCCTGTCAAAAATATTCGCAAGTGGCGCGCGGTCAACGACACAGTCGGCCAAAACCTATAAGGCGCGCAGGAAGAGAAGAGGTGCGGTCCCTTCCGGCGCAGTGCGTTGGCATGATTGACAACGTATTTGCATGATGGCATTAATGTCAACATGAGAGCAGTGCTGATACTCAAATCCAAAGAGCTGCTGTCAGACGGAGCTATTTTGGAAATGGTGATCTGGAAAGTGCCTGAGCCTGTATCCGGCAGCAAGCATTCATACAAATACCTGCTCTACTATGGAAAGTCGGACGTTCGAATTCTGGGCTATGACAATGAGCGCTCCAAGGGCGACCATTGCCATCACGGCGGCATCGAAGCGCCCTATGAATTCATTGACGTTGATCGGCTTGTCAGTGATTTTCTGCGGGACGTTCGCAGCAGGAGAAAACAGCCATGACAGAGGCGATCATCCGCATCCGCAGCGACGACGAGGCCGTGCTCACCGAGGCGGGCGAGCGCTTCAGGGCAGCGTGGAAATCGGGCGCGCCAGCCGCCGCCATCTTTACCTTCAGCTCGCCCGCGCAATTATTTTCCGTGATCAGCCCGAAGCGCTGGCAGCTGATCGAGCGTCTCCAGCATATTGGCATGAGCACCATACGCGGCCTCGCCCGGTCGCTGGACCGCGACGTGAAGCGGGTTCACGACGATGTGTCGGCGATGATTGAGTGGGGACTGGTGGAGCGCGCCGAATCCGGCCTGGTGCATGTGCCCTACAGCGTGATTCACGCGGAATTTGATTTGCGCGCCGTTGCTTAAGCGGCCCAGAATGAACCGGTCATGAAACAGTTTGACCCTGCAACCGGCCTGCCCGCCCCCGAGCGCCCGCTCTGGCCGCTGGCGCTTGGCGGCTTTGGCTTTATTCTCCTTGCCGCCGCGCTGCTGTGGCTGCGCTTTGGGCCGGCGGTTTTTGTGGACAGCCTGACGGCGGTGTGGAACTGCATCTAGGACGCTGGCCGCTGCGCTGCGCCCGCATGCCGAAACGAGATTCATGACCATAAACACCCGCCGCCTGATTCCCCTTGCCGCACTGGCGCTTGGCCTTATCATGCTGGCCGTGGCGCTGGTGGTGACGCTGACGCCCCGCCGCCCCGGCGCGCCTTTGCCCGCGCTGATTGGCGGAGCATTTTCGCTCATTGCCGAGGATGGCAAGGCGGTCACAGACCGCGATTTTCTGGGTGGCCCGGCGCTGGTGTTTTTCGGCTACACGCATTGCCCGGATGTGTGTCCGACGACACTGTTCCAGATCAGCCAGGTGTTTGCCGCGCTGGGGCCGGACAAGAAACTGGCTGGCCTGTTCATCAGTGTCGATCCCGAGCGCGACACGCCCGCCCTGCTGAAAGATTTTCT
>JANLPP010000368.1:0-2008 GCA_031367295.1 Hyphomicrobiales bacterium
GCAACAAACTTCAGGCCAGATTGCAACGCGCAATTGTTCCACACGTCACCCTTAGAGGTTTTCGTCATTCGACCGCTGCTGCCTCCACGAGCGACCGCTCCCCCCGCAAGGCCAAGCGATGCGGCAAAAAACGCCCATAAAGTCAAATATTTCATGGCTAAACCTCCGGTTTCCAAGTCAACCAACAGCTGCAAATATCGCATGTGAAATGAAAAGTTGTCAACACATCACTACCCGCCCGGCGCTTCTCAGAGTCTGTTTTGATATCAGTTCGAGCCACTTTTGCAGGCGCTCTGCCATCACGAAAGATTCGGAATTAAGCATGGCACCTATAGACCGTCTATATTAGGGGAATCACATCACAGTTAGCCCGCATTATTCATCCCGTCTTTGATTTTTCGGCTTTCGCGCGCTTGCCGGTCGCATTTTACTGATTTTTGGCATGGGTGTTCGCTCCGGTTTTGCCGGGCAGGTCTGTTGTCGGGGTTTGCGGGTTGGGGATCGGGTGGAGTGCGGGGGCGCATAAGAGCCCCGTTGCTCAGATGGTAAGGCGCGGCAGGCGCTCGAGGGCGAGGCGGATGATCGGCTGATACGGGCAGGATGTCGGCAGGTGCAGGCAGATCATCGTCTTCATTTCCACGACACGTGCGGCAATCTTGAACAATTTCAACCGGATCGTGTCGAACTGCGCGACCCGCCAGAGCGAGCGCCGGGGCATGGAGGCGCGCAGGCCCCACATCAGCCAATAGGCTGCGCCGTGCAAAAACAGCCGGAACTGGTTGGCGCTGGCCTTCATGCATGAGGTCCGGTCGGCAGCGAGGTGGGTTTTCCAGGATTTGATGTGGTTTTCGGCGCAGCCGCGCTGGCAATAGACCTCTTCATACAATCGCCGGGCGTTGCGGTCGGTGAGCGAGGTGACGATGAAGCGCGTGTCGGGACCTTCCGCTCCCGCCTCGACCCGCGCGATGATGCGCTCAGTTCTGCTCCAGCTTTTGGCGCTGTCGTGGAACTCCTTGTAACGGCGTGCTTTTCCTTCCTTTGGCGCGGCCTCGTAACGGGCCTTGACGTCCTTCTCCAGCGCCTCGACATGGCGGTTGAGCGGCTTGGTCGGTGCCAGGCCAAGGATGTAGCCAAGACCTTTGGCCCGGCAAAAATCCAGCACTTGCGGGCAGCAATAATGCGAGTCGGCCCGCAGCACTATCTGCGTTTTGGGCCAGTTGGCCCGGATCAGGCGCAACAACCGGCGCAAATGCGGGACGATTTCGGTGCCCGAAGGCCGTTTGGCTGGACGCAGCACGCTGGCTACCAGTCGCCCCGATCCGTCGAACACCACAATTGGCTGAAAACCATAGTCGTCATAATGGGCGTTAAACAGCCGCAACTGCTGGCCGCCATGCACCGCATCAAACGTGTCATCAATGTCGAGCGTGATCTTGTTGGGTACCTTTGCAAACGAAGCGCAATATAAATCAACCATTGCCCGGCCCATGCGCAAGAGCGCCCGGGTGTCGGCGAGGTTTTCCAGCCGCGAGATGGTCGGCTGTGAGCACAGGTCACGCCTGCCGGGCAGCCGCTCCATCGCCAGTTTGAACATCGGATCGGACCGCAGCGAACTGGCGTCATTGCCGTCCTCATAACCCGCAGCAATCATCAGCGTGCGAAAGCCGATAATGTCGGAAAGCTGGTGCGTGACCAACTCGGGCGCGCGCGGGTCTTTCAGGCACGAGGCCAGCCGCCCCGAAACCCCCAGCTGCCGCCCGGCTTCGCGCAACAGCAAAACGCCACCATCCGACGACATCCGCCCGCCGTCAAAATGGGCAACAATCCGCTTGCCACACACAGGTGACAGGCCGGGCAAAAGCAGCGTAGTATTGTCCATGGCGGATGTGGTCCCGGTAATTTGGAATGATTGGCCTCGATAACCAAATCATAAACCATTTCATCAAGTTAAGCTACATCCGCCAGCCTGCGGTGAATAATCCGGGTTAGTTGCGTTTCTCGCCGATGA
>JANLPP010000033.1:0-8460 GCA_031367295.1 Hyphomicrobiales bacterium
AGCCGGGCGTGATGAGATGCGGGCGGTGGTCGGTAATGGCGAGGGGAGCGCCCTCGCCCGCCAGCAGCTGCGCGGCCTCGCCGACAGCTTCAATGATCCCGTCCGCGATGATGATGAGGCCATCGCTCCAATAGCGATGACTGGCCTCAACGCTGGCAAGCGCCGGATCGTCAACGAACGTCAGGATACGCCCGCGCAGGGCGTGGCGGTGGGGGAAGGGCATGCTCGGGCAATTCGAAAGAGTTTGCGCAGGCCCTCATCCGGCCTTCGGCCACCTTCTCCCGTTACACGGGAGAAGGTGGCGCGAAACGCCGGATGAGGGTCTTCGGGCACCTCAGCTCTGCACGCCCTCGACATACCAGTCCATCTTCAACAGATCGCCGTCTGCAACCTTCACGCCGGTGGCAACCTTCTCTGTGCCCTTCTGGTCCTTGATCGGACCGGTGAAAGCGTGCAGCGCTCCGGACTTGATGTCCGCCACAACCTTGTCGGCGGCGGCGCGCACATTGGCCGGTGTCGACTCGCTGTACGGGCCAAGCGCCACCATGCCCTCTTTCATGCCGTGCCACGTGTCAGTCGACTCCCACTTGCCATCCAGCACCATCTGGGCGCGCGCGATGTAATAGGCGCTCCAGTCATCGACAATCGACGTGAGGCAGGCCTTGGGCGCAAATGACGCCATGTTCGAGGCCTGGCCAAAGGCGAAGGCGCCGCGCTGCTCGGCTGCCTGCAAAGGCGCCGGGCTGTCGGTGTGCTGGGTGATAATATCGCAGCCCTGATCCATCAGCGCCTTGGCAGCGTCCGCTTCTTTCGCCGGATCATACCAGGTGTTGGCCCAGATCACTTTGGTCTTGAATTTCGGGTTGATCTTCTGCGCGGCGAGGGTGAAGGCGTTGATGCCCATCACCACCTCCGGGATCGGGAAGGAGGCGACGTAGCCGGCCACACCGGCCTTCGACATCATGCCCGCCATCGTGCCAATGGCCGCGCGCCCCTCATAGAAGCGCGCGTTGTAGATGGCGACATTCTTGTCCTTCAGATAGCCGGTGGCATGCTCGAACTTGACATTCGGGAAGGCCTTGGCGACCTTGATCGTCGGGTTCATGAAGCCGAACGAGGTGGTGAAAATCAGGCCATTGGTCTGCGCCAGCTCGCGGATGACACGCTCGGAGTCGGGCCCCTCGGCAATGTTCTCGACATATTTGACCTTGACCTTCGCGCCCAGCGCCTTCTCCACCGCGATGCGGCCCTGGTCATGCTGGAAACTGTAGCCATGATCGCCGATCGGCCCGGTGTAGACAAAGGCGACGCCGAGCGGATCAGCGGCAAAGGCGCGGCCTGAGGCCACAAGCGCGGCGGCAGCGGCGCTGCCCGCGAGCACGCCACGCCGGTTGATGGTGAATGACATTTTCAATCCCTCCCTCTTGCCCGTGCGTCAGCTTGCCGCCCGGAATGATTTGCCCAGACAGGCCGGAGCGCGCAAGGCGGCGCTGTTCCGGCTGGCGGAAATAACCGTCAGAACCACTATTGTGGCAACATAGGGCAAAGTTGCAAGGGCTTCCGGCGCAACAAAATTTAGCCCCATGGCTTTCGCCTGCAACTCAAAAATCATCATTGCGCCAAACAAATAGGCGCCGGCCAGCAGCCGCCATGGCTTCCAGGCGGAAAACACCACCAGCGCCAGCGCGATCCAGCCGCGCCCGGCCGTCATGCGCTCGGCCCACATCGGCGTCAGCGACAGCGAGAAACACGCCCCCGCCAGCCCCGCCATGGCCCCGCCGAACAGCACGGCGCAATAGCGCACGCGGATGACCGGATAGCCCAGCGCATGGGCTGAATGATCCGCCTCCCCCACCGCCCGCAGGATGAGGCCCGCGCGGCTGCGCTTGAGAAACCAGGCGACGCCAAGAGTAAGCGCGATGGAGCCGTAGACCAGCGCGTCATAGCCAAAAATGACCCGCAGCAGCGGATGTCCGGACAGACCAGAGGGAAACAGCGCGGGCAGCCGCTCCACCGGCCTGCCGACAAAACCCGCGCCGCCAAGCGAGCTGACCCCGATGCCGAAAATGGTCAGCGCCAGCCCGGTGGCGACCTGATTGGCAGTGAGCGTCAGTGTCAGCACGCCAAACACCAGCGCGCCCAGCGCTGCCGCCGCCGCTGCCGCCAGCAGCGCCAGCAGATGATTGCCGGTGGTGAGTTCCACGATAGCCGCAGAGACCGCGCCCAGCAGCATCATGCCCTCGACACCAAGGTTCAGCACGCCGGATTTCTCCGCCACCAGCTCGCCCAGCGCGGCCAGCAGCAGCGGCGTCGAGGCTGCGACAATGGTCATCGCAATCGAAACATATATGTCGCCGTTCATGCGCCGCTCCCTGCCCCGCCCAGCGCCGCCGCTGGCCTGACAAAGCGCACGCGGTAGCGCACCAGCATGTCAAGCGCCAGCAGGCAGAACAGCATCAGCGCCTGCACAATGCCAATGGCCGGATGCGGCAGCGCCATGCTTGTCTGCGCGATTTCGCCGCCGACATAGGACACCGCCATAACGAGGCCCGCCGCCACAATGGCGAGCGGATTGAGCCGCCCGAGAAATGCGACGATGATCGCGGTGAAACCATAGTTGACCGGAAACTGCGGCGTCAGCTGGCCAAACGGCCCTGCGGCCTCCAGAATGCCCGCAAGGCCAGCCATCGCGCCGCCGCCAAGCAGGCACTTCCAGATTGTGCTGTCCGCGTTAAAACCCGCATGGCGGGCGGCGGCGGGGGCGAGGCCGACAGTGCGGATTTCAAAGCCCGCGACCATGCGCTGCAAAATGACCGAGGCGAAGACCGCGACCAGCAGCGCGAGCGGCACACCCAGGTGCACCAGCGTGCCAGGTACGACGATGGGCAGGCTCTGCGCCTCGCTGAACATGGGCGTCTGCGGGAAATTGAACCCCGCCGGATCACGCCACGGGCCGCGCACCAGATAATTCAGAACCTGCACCGCGACATAGGTCAGCATCAGGCTGGCGAGGATTTCGCTGACATTGAAGCGCGTGCGCAGCAGCGCGGGGATGGCGGCCCATGCCATGCCGCCAACTATGCCGGCGCCAATCATGGCGGGCAGAATCCACCAGCCGGTCATCTGCCCGGTGGCAAGCGCGACGCCGGTGCCGAACACCGCGCCCATGATGTACTGGCCCTCCGCGCCAATGTTCCAGACATTGGCGCGAAAGCCCAGCGACAGGCCCGCCGCGATAATGACCAGCGGCGCGGCCTTGACGCCAAGGTCCGGCCAGCGCGAGGGCGCGAGCAGCGGCGTCAGAAAAATCTCCCTGATCAGCGCAAAGCCGGGCAGGCCCATGGCGCTGAACAGCAGCGCGCTCAGCAGCATGGCCAGCAGCACGGCGCCGACGGGCGTGGCGATGGTCAGCAGCCGGCTGGGCGCGGTGCGCGGCTCAAGCCTGAGCTGCATGCCCGCCTCCCGCCTGCGCGTCGCCATGCACGCCGCCCATCAGCAGGCCGATCTCCTCGATCTTGACCTCTCCGGCACCCAGCACGCGCGAGGCGCGGCCCTCGTTGAGCACTACGAGGCGGTCGGCAAGTTCGAGCAGTTCGTCGAGATCCTGCGAAATCACCACTACCGCCGCGCCATTGGCAGCAAGGTCAACAATCGCCTGCCTGATAAAACCCGCCGCGCCCGCGTCAACGCCCCATGTCGGCTGCGACACCACAAACACCTGCGGCCCCAGCATGATCTCGCGGCCCATGATAAACTTTTGCAGATTGCCGCCCGACAGGCTGCGCGCCAGCGCCGCCGGGCCGGTGGCCTTGACCGCGAAGGTGGCGATGATGTCGCGCGCGTATGCCTGCGCTGCGGCGGGGTTGAGAAAACCGCTGGCGCACATACCCGGCTTGTTGCGGGCGGTGAGAAAAATATTGTCGGCCAGCGAAAAATCCGGCACCGCGGCGTGGCCGTTGCGCTCCTCCGGCGCGCTGGCGAGGCCGCGCGCGCGCCGCTCTGCGGGACCGCTCTGGCCGATCGCCGCGCCATCAAGCGTGATCATGCCCGCCTCCGGCGTCAGCCGCTCGCCCGACAGCGCCAGCAGCAGCTCGCTCTGGCCATTGCCAGCAACGCCCGCAACACCGAGGATTTCGCCCTGGCGCACCTCAAACGAAATATCCTTCAGCGCCGTGCCGAACGCGCCCTCGCCCGCGAGGCTCAGCCCGCGCACCGCAAGGCGCGGCGCGCCTGTGCCGCGGCCCGGCTTGCGCTGGATATTTTTCAGTTCCGCGCCGATCATCAGTTCGGCCATGCTGCGCGCGCTCTGGCGGCGCGGGTCGCAGCTGGCGACATTTCTGCCGCCGCGCAGGATGGTGGCGGTGTCACACAGCGCCTGAATCTCGTTGAGTTTGTGCGAGATATAGAGGATGGAGCGGCCTTCGTTTTTCAATTGCCGCAGCGTCTTGAACAGGCGCTCCACCTCCTGCGGCGTCAGCACCGAGGTCGGCTCATCCATGATCAGCAGCTGCGGGTTTTGCAGCAGCGCCCGCACAATCTCGATGCGCTGGCGCTCGCCAACCGACAGCGTGTGCACTTCGCGCTGCGGATCGAGCGGCAGGCCGTAGGCGTCTGCGGTTGCAACAATGCGCTTTGCCAGCGCCGCATCGGCTGAGGCGCCATCAAGCCCGAGCGCGACATTCTCGACAACGCTCAGCGCCTCAAACAGCGAAAAATGCTGGAACACCATGCCAATGCCGCGCGCGCGGGCGCTGGCCGGGCTGGCAATCGTCACTGGCGCGCCCTGCCACAGCATGGCACCGCTGTCGGGGCGCAGCACGCCATAAATCATCTTGACCAAGGTCGATTTGCCCGCGCCGTTCTCGCCCAGAAGTGCGTGGATTTCGCCCGGCTGCACGGTCAGGGACACAGCGTCATTGGCCGTGACCGCGCCAAACCGCTTGGTCAGCGCCCGCAGCTCGAGCAGGGCGGGCGCGCTCATGCCACAGCCTCGCGGACGCGTGCGAGCGGGCGCTGGAAGGCGGCGCAGCGCGCCAGCAACTCCGCCGCTGTCAGCGCCGCGATCACCGCAGGCCGCTTGTCCGCCACCGCGCCGCCGCCAATCGGGCAGACCAGCGCGGCGAAATCCTCGCGCGTCCCGCCGCTCGCCACAAACCAGCGCTCAAACCGCGCCCGCTTGGTCGCCGAGCCGATCATCCCGGCATAGGCCGCGTCGCGCCGCAGCAGCACGGCCTGCGCCAGCCGGTAGTCGAGCGCGTGGCTGTGCGTCAGGATGACGAAGGCCGCGCCCGGCGGCGCGGCGGCAATGGCCTCGGCCGGATCATCCAGCCGCAGCGTGGCGATGCGCGCGGGCAGATCCCGCAGCGTCTGCGCCCGGTCGTCAATCAGCGTCGTGGCAAACGGCAGCGACGCCAGCGCCAGTGCCAGGGCGCGCCCGGTATGGCCAGCGCCGAAAATCAGCACAGGCGAAAAACTGTCCTCCAACAGTGCCTCGCCGCGCGCCATCCCGCCTGCAACCTCTGGCGTGCCCGCGCAAAATTCCAGCGTCACCTGCCCGCCGCAGCATTGGCCCAGATGCGCGCCCAGCGGGATGGTGAGGCGATGGTGCGCCGCGCCCGCCGCCATAAGGCCGCGCGCCACGTCGGTGGCGTGAAACTCCAGCTGCCCGCCGCCAATGGTGCCGAATGTCTCGCGCCCGCTCACCAGCATCGCCGCATCCGTGCCGCGCGGCGTCGAGCCTCTGGCCTGCGCGACGCGCACCAGCATCACCGGCTCGCCGCAGGCCAGCAGCATGCGCAGGCTGCCCGACAAAGCCGCACTCATCGACCCGCCTCCCCGCCCGCCTGCGCCCGCATTGCCTCCACCGCAAACAGCACGCGCTCGGGCGTTGCCGGAGCGTCAAGGCGCGGGCAGACGCGATAATCCGCGACGCTCGCCACCGCGTCCGACAGCGCGTGCAGCACCGATATCGCCAGCATCAGGGGCGGCTCGCCGACAGCCTTGGAGCGGTGCACGGTCGGCTCGCGGTTGGCTGACCCGTCGGCCAGCGTCACGTTGAAAACGCGGGGCCGGTCGGCGGCGACCGGGATTTTGTAGGTTGATGGCGCATGGGTCAGCAGGCGGCCTTTGGCGTCCCACACCAGCTCCTCGGTCGTCAGCCAGCCCATGCCCTGCACAAATGCCCCTTCCACCTGGCCCCGGTCTATTGCCGGGTTGAGCGAGCGGCCAACGTCCTGCAGAATATCAACGCGCTCCACCCGATATTCGCCGGTCAGCGTGTCAATGGCAACCTCTGAAACCGCAGCGCCATAGGCGAAGTAATAGAACGGGTGGCCGCGCCCCGCCGCCCTGTCCCAGTGGATTTTCGGCGTGGCGTAAAAGCCCGTGGCGGACAGCGGCACGCGCGCCATACAGGCGCGGCGCGCCAGCTCGCCAAAGGCGACAAGCGCGTCGCCGATGCGCACGCCGCCCGGCGTGAAGGCAACCGCCGCTTCGCTGACGCGCCAGGCCTTTGCCGCAAATTCCGTCAGCCGCTGCTTGATCGTCCGCGCCGCGTTCAGCGCCGCCATACCATTGAGGTCGGTGCCGGAAGACGCTGCGGTCGCCGAGGTGTTGGGCACCTTGTCAGTTGCGGTGGCGGTGATTTTGACCTGGGCGAGGTCGATCTGGAATTCCTCCGCCACCACCTGCGCCACCTTGACATAGAGGCCCTGCCCCATCTCGGTGCCGCCATGGTTCAGCTGCACCGAGCCGTCGGCATAGACATGCACCAGCGCGCCGGCCTGGTTGAACCATGTGGCGGTGAACGAGATGCCGAATTTGACCGGTGTCAGCGCAATGCCGCGCCTGATCAGCGGGCTCTGCGCATTGGCGGCGCGGATCGCGGCGCGGCGCGCCTGGTAATCAGCCGTGCGCTCAAGCTCGTCGACAAGCTGCGCGATGATATTGTCATCAATGGTCTGGTGGTAGGGCGTGATGTTGCGCTCGCTCACGCCATAAAAATTGCGCCTGCGCACCTCCAGCGCATCAAGCCCCGTGGCAAACGCCACTTCCTCAATCACCCGCTCGGCGGCCACCATCCCCTGCGGCCCGCCAAAGCCGCGGAAAGCCGTGTTGGAACAGGTGTTGGTCTTGAGCGGCTGCGATACCGCGCGCACCGCTGGATACCAGTAGCAATTGTCCATGTGGAACAGCGCGCGGTCGGTCACCGGGCCGGAGAGATCGGCGGAAAAACCGGCGCGCGCCGCGCAGGTCATGTCCACCGCATGGATGAAGCCCGAGTCATCAAAGCCGATGCCGTAATCCATGACAAAGTCGTGGCGCTTGCCGGTGATGGCCATGTCGTCATCGCGGTCCGGCCGGCATTTTGCCGCGCGGTTCAGCTTTTTGGCGGCGAGCGCGGCAATACAGGCGAAAGGATTGGCCTGCGTTTCCTTGCCGCCAAATCCGCCGCCCATGCGGCGGATTTCGACCTTGACGCTGTGCGCGGCGATGCCCAGCACATTGCCAACCATGTGCTGCACCTCGCTTGGGTGCTGCGTCGACGAGTAGACGGTGATGTCGGTATCCTCGCCCGGAATGGCCAGCGCCACCTGGCTCTCAAGATAAAAATGCTCCTGCCCGCCAATCTGCATGGACCCCTGCAGGCGCCGCGGCGCGGCCGCCATGGCGGCGGCAATATCGCCGCGCTCCAGCCGCAGCGGCTCAGTCACCAGCCTGCCGCCAGCGGCACGTGCGCCCGCAACATCAAGGATTGCCGGCAGGTCCGCATAGGTGACAAGCGCCAGCCTCGCGGCACGGCGGGCGGCGTCGCGGGTCTGCGCAACAACCGCGAATATCGGCTGGCCGTGATACTCGACCAGCGTATCGGCCAGCAGCGGCTCGTCATGCTTGCCGGTGGAGGCAATGTCGTTGACGCCGGGAATATCGGCGGCGGTCAGCACACAGATGACACCGGGCGCGGCACGCACCGGGTGGAGATCGACGCCGGCGAGCCGCGCATGGGCACGCTCTGACAGGCCAAGATACACATGCACGAGGCCCGCAGGCTCCGGCATGTCGTCAATATAGGCCGCCTCGCCCGCCACGTGCTTGTGACCGCTGTCGTGCGGCGCGGGCGCTGCCACGCCGCCGCTGATTGTCCCGCGCAGCGTGCCGCTTGCTGCCTCATGCATTGGCGCGGCTCCTGACACTGCCTGCCACGCGCGTCTGCACGCCCGCCTGCGTTGTCTCGATAAAGCAGCGGCGCAGCAGATTGGCCGCAGCCAGGGCGCGGTATTTTGACGAGGCGCGCAGGTCGCTAAGCGGCTGGTAGTCGCGCGCCAGCGCGCGGCCCGCAGCTTCAACAGTTTCCAGCGACCACATATGCCCCGCCAGCGCCGACTCGCACAGCGGAGCGCGTTTGGGGGTTGCCGCCATGCCGCCGAAAGCGACGCGGGCGGCGGCGATGCGCCTGTCTGT
>JANLPP010000399.1:0-3376 GCA_031367295.1 Hyphomicrobiales bacterium
TGGTGGTCCACTGGTTTTTCGATGGCTGCGTCCGGCTGGCTTGCCCCACCGCCTCGTCTCGGTCAAGGCTGGACCATGCAGGCGAAAAGCAGCAAGGCTGGAAGTGGCAGGATCGTTGGCCGCCCATGGTGGCGCAGATTGCTGCGCCTCGCCGTGCTGCTGGTTCTGGCGCTGGTGACTATGCTGCTCGCCCTCCTCGCGGTATGGCGCTTTGTACCGCCGGTCTCCACACTGATGCTGGGCCGCTACGCGCTGGCGCGGCCGGTGGACCGGCAATGGCGCGATCTCAGCGCGATATCGCCCAGCCTGTCCGCTGCTGTCGTCATGGCGGAGGACGGGCAGTTCTGCCACCACAACGGGGTGGACTGGCCAGCCCTTGGCCAGGTTTTGCAGAGTGCCGGCCCCGATGGTCCGGCGCGCGGCGCCTCGACAATTGCCATGCAGACGGTCAAGAACCTGTTTTTGTGGCCGCAGCGCTCGTTTATCCGCAAAGGCCTCGAAATACCCTTGGCACTGGCCCTTGACGCGCTCTGGCCCAAGCGCCGCGTGATGGAAACCTATCTGAATATCGCCGAATGGGGCGAAGGCATTTTTGGCGCGGAAGCCGCCGCCCGCCACTATTTCGGCAAGAGCGCTGCCAGCCTCACCCCGCATGAGGCCGCGCTGCTGGCCTCGGCACTGCCCAACCCGGCCTTGCGCAATCCGGCGCACCCCACCCGCCGGCAGCTGTTTCTGGTCCGGCTGATCGAGCGGCGCATGGGGCAGGCCGAGACCTGGCTGGATTGCCTGAAATAGCTTGCCGCGCCCCTAGCCATGCCGGGAATTTGCGTGTACTGACCCGGCTTCGAATTCAGCTGGCGCCTCTGCGTCTGGCAACCCTTGCGGAGAGTGACATGGCAGTTCCGAGACGAAAGACCTCCCCCTCGCGGCGCGGCATGCGCCGGTCCATGGACGCGCTGAAAGCGCCAACCTATGTCGAGGACAAGGATTCAGGCGAGTTGCGCCGTCCCCATCATGTCGATCTGAAGACCGGCATGTATGGTGGCCGCCAGGTTCTGAAAATCAAGGACAAGTCGGCAACCGAGGCGTAACCGCCTTCAACTGCCCAGGAATTCAAGGCCGGCATTGCGTCGGCCTTTTTTTTCGCCGCCGACCCGGTTTTTGGCGCGGCCAACTCTTGCTTTGCCAGACGGCGGTTTTCGGTTGTAGAGTTGCCCGCAGGATGACCTTGGCGGAGAGTACGATGCAGTGGCTTCAGAGCGTCAAACACGGTGTGCGCGTTGCAGCTTTTGTCGCGCTCTCCGGCTGGAGCGGCCAGCTGTGCGCTGCCGAGACCGCGCCAGCTCCGGCAAGCCCGCCAGCCGCCGCGGCGCAGCCTGCCGCGCCGCCGCCCGCTCCGGCTGATCCAGGCACGGCTGCGCCGCCCGCGCCGGCTGATCCAGGCACGCCTGCGCCGCCCGCCGATAAAGCCCCCGAGGCCGCGCCGGAGCCGCCCGCCGACGGCGACGCCTCCAATGCCCTGCCGATTGATGTCACGCCCCGCCCGGTTGCGCTGCTGCGCGGCAATTCCACCTGGGAGGACGGCTACAAAAACATCAATGCCGCCTTCGTCAAAATCAACGGCGAAATCACCAAAAGCGGCCTCAAGGCCGCCGGCCGGCCGATCACGGCGTTTGTCGAAACCGATGACACGGGCTTCCACTATGAGGCCATGGTGCCAATCGAGAAAGCGCCGGAGGGCAAAGAGTCGCTGACCCCCGAGGTGCGTCTGGGCCAGTCACCCGGTGGCAAGGCGATGAAGTTCCAGCATCGCGGCGCCTATGACGATATTGATTCGACCTATGAGGCGGTCACCGCCTACCTCGACGAAAAAGGCATCGAGGCGCGCAACCTGTTCGTCGAGGAATATCTCAACGAGATGAAGTCGCAGGAGGATGCTGGAACGCAGATCGATATTTACGTTTTCATCAAATAGGCGGCACGCTCAAATAAAGGGCACGTCAAACACCTCGCCCGGCCGGCGCGTCACAAAGCGCCCGGGCGCGATGCCCGCCGCCGCCAGCGCTGCGGCAAGCGCCCGGGGCGGGGCGTCGCAGGGTTCGTCCGTCAGCTGGAATGTGCCCCAGTGATGCGCCAGCGCATGGGCCGCGCCGCAGTCTGAAAAAATCTGCACGGCTTCTGCCGGATTGACATGCTGGTTCTGCATAAAGCGGCGCGGCTCATAGGCCCCGATCGGCAGGATGGCGAGCCGTACCGGGCCGTGTTTTTCGCGCGCCTGCCGGAAAATCGCGCCCGTGCCATAGGCGGTGTCGGCAATGTGATAGATCGCGCCGTCCGGCGTGCGGATGACGAAGGCGCACCACAGCGCCATGCGCCGGTCCCGCGTGCCGCGCGCCGACCAGTGGTAACTTGGCTCGAAATGCACAGCGACGCCGGGCGCAAGCTCCACGCTCGCGCCCCAGTCAAAGGCCTGCGCGCGGATGGCCGGATCGTGGCGTTTGAGAATGGTGTCATTGCCCAGTGGCGTCAGCACCGGCGCGTCAAAGCGCCTCGCCAGCGCCGACAGGGTGCGCGTGTCAAGATGGTCGTAGTGGTTGTGCGACAGCAGGATGGCGTCCAGCTGCGGCAGGTTGTCAAAGGCTATGCCCGGCGGCTGGACGCGGACCGGCCCCGCAAACGTCAGGGGGCTGGGGCGCTGCGACCACACCGGATCGACCAGAATATTGACGCCGCGCGTCTGGATCAGCAGGCTCGCGTGGCCAGCGTAGCTGACGCGCAGCGCGCCGTCGCCGACGCGGGCGGGCGGCTTGTCCTGCGGCGGCGCGTCCACCGCGCGCGGCCAGCGTGTCGCGCCAAAACGCAGCTTCCATTGCAGGAATTCGAGGCCGGTTATGGGCAGCGGATGGCCAGCGATGAAAAAGCGCGTGCCGTCAAAATGGTCCGAGACCGGGCCGCTGTAATAGGGGTTGCGCGCCATCAGTTCAGCGAACTTGCAAAAGGACAGTGAGACGTATTTGCGAGCCCAGAGAAGCAACCCAGAGGTGACAAGCGCGACTCTGGGTTGCTTCGCTTTGCTCGCAATGACGACTCTTGGCGCAAAACGCCGTTACTTGTGCTTGGCGGCGCGCGCCCGCTCGATGCCCTCAACCACCATCCGGCGCGCCTCGGCGGCGTCGCCCCAGCGGGTGATCTTGACCCATTTGCCCGGCTCAAGGTCTTTGTAATGCTCGAAGAAATGCTCGATCTGTTTCAGCGTGATGGCGGGCAGGTCGGTGTAGTTTTCCACCGTGTCATAGCGCATCGTCAGCTTGCTGGACGGCACCGCGATCAGCTTTTCGTCGCCGCCCGCCTCGTCCTCCATCAGCAGCACGCCGAC
>JANLPP010000405.1:0-5425 GCA_031367295.1 Hyphomicrobiales bacterium
CCCAGAACCGCGATGGCCTCGCGCCAGGCGTCCGGGCTGATGCCGAGCATCGGTCGCAGCAGGCGCACGCTGGCCAGAAACTCCGGCCAGGTCCGGATTGATCCGCTGGATGCGTAGTCGCGGACATCCGGGCAGGCTTCCAGCACCATACCGAGCGTATAGGATTGGCGCGGGGCAGGCTCAGTGCCGCCTTCGGGGTCGGGCTTGACCTCAACTTTTCGCCCTTCTTTTTCGAAAGCAGGTTCAAGTTCTATAAGACATTGGGTATTTGAATTAGATTCATGCCGATCATTCTGATCGTCATTGCCGTGTATATTTTTAGAATTAATGTGACTTTCCAATGTTTTAGTCACTTCCTGCCGAAGTTCGGCCAATTCCGCCGCCACGGTCTCCAGTTCCGCTGCGGACTTGAACCGCCGCAGCGGCGTCACCAGCCTCATGAACCGCTGCCGGAAGGCCTCCCACGGCCCTTCGAGGCCCTCGTCCAGCCCGCAGGCGATGAGTTTCGTCACATCGCGGCGGTGCAGCGAGATGCGCTCCTTCAAGAGCCGCAGCGCCCTGCCCTCCCGGCGCAGTTCCTCGGCTATGGCTTCAAACTCGCCCGCCCGCGCCACCAGCGGCGTCAGGTCGAAACCAAAGGCGTCGGAGAAGCGCTCGCGTCCTGTGGCGTCCTTGCGGGCGTAGCGCTTGCCATTGGGGCTGTCGCGGCGAAGGATCAACCCCGCCTCCACCAGCGCCGCCAGATGGCGGCGCAGCGTCGCCTCGGCCATGCCATGCGCGCGCAGGCACAGCGAGCGGTTTGAGGGGAACACGACAAGATCACAGGAGGCGTCGTCAGATGTCCCCTGCCCTGCCCCGACTTCGCCTTCAATGGTCCGGCCATGGCCAACCGCCCGACGCGGCGCCGGCAGGCTCAGCGCCGTCTCCTGCTGGAATGACAGTAGCGCGTTGAGCACGCTGAGCGCCCGGTCCGACACGCCAAGCTTGTCCTTGATCTGCGTCAGCGTGCGGAACAGCGCCCATTTATTGACCGCAACAGGCTGGTTCGACCCAGGCTTGCCCGCCTCTTCAGTGGCGCGGTCAACATGCATCCGCATGGCTATTTGGCCAAGTGTCACCGGCCGGCGCCCAAAGGGCGTCGCTGAAATTTGCTGATCCATGCTCATGCCTGACATCAGGCAAAAGAAATCATCCCGCAAAAACGGTGCCGACTCTTGACAAAAATTTACGGAAGTGATTCTCTCTAACGTGCGAAGATAGAGATGAGGGCTTCCGGAACGGAGACGTTTGGGGGGCCTTTTTCTTTTGCTCGCATGCTCCTTCGCTGGTGTTTGGGGATACGCTTACTAATCCAGGGCTCAGCCGCTATCGGCTAGTTTTGGCGGTGCTCGTGTCACGGGCTTGAAATCCCCGGTACAGCTCGGACAGATGAGCGACCAGATATGCGCCAAAACTTGGGGCCAGCGTCTCGTCGAGCTCAAGCACAAAACTGTTTGCCTTTTGGCGATACCGGGCAATCTTCCTGCCATCATCCGTCGCCCACGCCGAAAGCCGGGCAGCTTTTGCTTCTCTCGCTGCAACGGCATTAAAAATTTGCATAAACCGGAGATCCGAGACGAGGCGCGCAAACGCCGGATCGGCAATAATTTTGGCTGCGGTGTTGGCTGCGCTTTTTGTCGACACACGCTCCGCCAGCGCCATCCATTTCGGCCGCCCGGTCTTGGGCGCTGGTCCTATTGCCCGGGCAATGTCTGCAGGGATGGCCCTTGACACTGCAATCAGCTTGGAGAGCTGGGTTTTCTCGACAGACATGGCCGCCATGATAATGTCCCGGCTAAAGCCCTTGTCCTCGAGCGCAGCGGCGAACATCGCGCGCTCGATGTAACTCAAGTCCATTCTGGCGGAATTTTCCTGACCTTGCGCCACGACCAGCGCTTCATCGCTGAGGTCTTTGACCACTGCGCGTATCCGTTGCCCGAGTTCCGCAACGGCGCGAAGGCGGCGGTGGCCATAGGCCACCTGATAGCGCCCCTCTTGCGCTGGATGCGGACGCACAAGAATGGGAACCTGTTGTCCATTAGACCTGATTGACGCGACGAGCGCCGCGTGATCGGCCACATCCCCCGCCAACCGGTCCGCCAGAAACGAACCGTCAACACGGCCGGGATCAAGCTCCAGCACGGTTTCACCCGATGCAATAAGTGCCTTGGCAGTCTCGGCAGCTAGCGCAATCTTGCCGAGCGTCCGGCTCATTGCACCGACGGCACCGGCGCGCACGAGCTGCGTTGCAGAATGCGGCAGGGGTGACGCAGGCACGCCCGCCGCATCCAAGTTGCCAGTTGGCAACCCCTGCCCTCTCTCGGCCAGTAAGCTGCGTAATGTATCCTTCCGGCTCATGCGTCCCGCCTCCAGGCTTGCTTCACCAGCCCCTCGATTTCCTTGTTCACAGCGTCCAAGGCCTCTACAGCCCGGTCATATGTAGCCCTCGTGAAATTTTCCCGCCCAACCTCATACAGCGTCTGTTTGGACAGGCCGGCGTCGGAGATCGCCGTTGACTTGAGCATTGTATTGGTCAAAACGCGCTCCCGGAAAAGCGAGCGCATGAAAGCAACCATTTGTGTCTGCGGCCCGTCCCCCGGCTCGTATCGAGTCACCAGATAGCGCAGAAAATCATATTCAAGAGGCGCGCCGGCCTCCTGCACGACGGACAGAAGATCAGCGGCCATCAACAAAAACTGGCACATCGACATCACATCCAGCATTTGGGGATGCACAGTGATCAATACGGACGTTGCCGCGCACAGCGCACCAAGCGTGAGAAAGCCCAACTGCGGCGGGCAGTCGATGACAATGACGTCGTAATTCGCCTGCACGGAACCGAGCGTTGTCGCAATGCGCCCAAAAAACGGCTCAGCGCCCTTTTGTATCAGCGCCTTAGGCGTGTCATGCTCAAATTCCATCAGCTCAAGATTTCCCGGAACAATATCGAGCCCGGCGAAGTATGTTGGCTTGATAATGCTCTCCAGAGAACAGCGTCGCTCGTCGTAACGGATCGCTCCATAGAGGGTCTTATTGGCGTCAATGTCGAATTCTGGCTGATAGCCGTGGAGAGCCGTCAATGAGGCTTGCGGGTCAAGGTCCACTGCCAAAACCCGGTAGCCGTGCAGAGCCAAGAACTGGGCGAGATGTGCCGCAGTTGTAGTCTTTCCCGAACCGCCCTTGAAGTTCACAACCGCCAAGACCTGACAGTGCTCCGCACCGGTGCGGCGGGGCACATATTTCTTTCCCTTGGAGCCTTGATCAAGCAAATGACGAAGCTGATTGATCTGATCGAGCGAATAGGAGCGCCTGCCGCCTACGCCAACGTCTGGAACCGGGCCTCTGCCTGCGATGGAGATTTGCCGCAGATAGCCGTCAGCGACGCCGAGCAGCTTTGCCGCTTCGCCCGAGGTGAAAGGACGAAGCTTCTTCTCCGACGTTGGAGGGAAAAGCATCCGCCGCATGGCATGCAGTTCGCTCGACAAAGCTCTGCCGTCACCGGAAATTAATTGTGCGATTGACGAATCAAGTTGCATTCTGGCCCGCTCGGATCGAAATCAAATTTCATAATTACGCTCTAGAAGCATCGTTACGCACCGCACCGTAACTATGTTCGCGCCGATTCTGTACTTTTAGCAAGCGAAAATTAGTTAACGCGCGTTAACGATGTTTGAAACGGGCCGCTGCCAAGCGAAGCAGAAGAGTTGCCAACTGGCAACTTTCAATTATTTTTCAGAAGTCCGCCGCGCTCTAAAAGCCTGGCAGCGCTATTGGCTTGTGTAGGCTGGACTGGTACCGGGCAGCTTGCAGGCAACGCGTCGCCTGCCCCATCAGCCTTGCGCCCCTGCCGAGCCTGCGCTCTGCGTCATTGCAATAGCGCGGTAATAGCGCGCCGCCTGCTGGACGGATTTGTGCTGGGACTGCGCCATGGCTTCGGGCAGCGGCACGCCCTGCCGAGCCGCTTCGGCCAAGTAGCCGGAGCGCAGCCCGTGCGCGCTGAACAAGCCCGGGGTCGAGACCGGCCTGGGCGATGCGCTTTTTCAGAATCAGGTCGACCGCCTGCGGCGTCAGCGCCACTTGCCCTATGTTGCCCCGCTGATCGATCGTCCGGAACACTGGACAGGTGACGATCTTCGATTCTGCGAGCCAGGCCTCGAACGCCAGCACCGGCTAGCCAACGAGATAAGACCGGGCGTCGTCCGACGCGTCGGTGGTCTTGGTGCGGCCAAGCCGCAGGGACCGGCAGGGCAGGAGGACCGAATTCGGATCGGACGGATCGCTCAAAACATCCGGCACTTTAACAATATCTTCGACCCGGAGCCCGGCGATCTCGCTGCGGGGGCGACCGCCCGAGGCGAAGGCGGTAAGGAGCAGCGCCGCGTCCCGCCGGTCTGCCAGATGGCCGCGCCCGCAGGTGGCGAGCAATTGTGTGATGATGCCGCCTGTGACCGCGTTCTGGCTCTTGCGCTGGCTGGGGCGGGCCGCGGCGCGCACCGCCAGGCGCAAGGCGGTACGGATTTGCCCGTCGCCAAAAGGCCCGGCGAGGTCGCGCCATTTGTGCATCGTGCCCCAAAGCGAAAGCCGGTGCTTGACCGTCCCTGGCGCGTGCGGGCCAACGACCTTGAGCGCGCCCTGTTGTTTCAGGCTGGCTGCCACTGCTTCCGGCATGCCATGCTCAGTGACCGTCTCGCGCTTGACGGGATCGTAAAGATGATGCGCGATAAATTTGACCACCAGACCGGGCGGGGCCGGCCAGGGCAGGGGCGCGGCGGTGGCGGTGGGACACCACAGCGCTCGAGATAAGCAAGGTCGGAGGCCAGCGCCCGCAGCGTGTTGTCGCCCATGCCGGCCCGGGCAAAACGGGCGGGCAGGGGCGGCGGCGTGGAGCAGCGGGTCGTGGGGCCTTCAGGCGGCATAGTTGCATGTATTTGCCACGCATTCGGGGGCCTGTCTCTGATTTTCCGTTCGATCGTGTTACAGCCCTGCCGCTTTGGTGAGGTTGACCCGGAACCGGTCGCGCTTGCGTGTGTAGCGGCGGGTCATCTCAGTGGAGGCGTGGCCGAGCTGGCGCTGGATATGCGCCTCGTCAACGTCCGCCGAGGAGGCGAGGCCGGCGCGCAGCGAGTGCCCGGCGAACGCGAGGGCGCGCTCGCCCTCGGGCAGATCGGCGCGGATACCGGCGGCCATGGCGGTCTTCTGCACGAGGCGGGCGACGTGGCGGTCGCTGAGGCGGTTGGCCGACATCCCGCCATTGCCCGTGGTCATCGGCCGGAACAGCGGCCCATGGGCAATGCGGCCAAGCTTCAGCCAGACCTCCAGCGCCTGGACGGGGCAGGTGCGCTCGGAAGACCCGCGGCCGATCTCGGCCACCCGCCAGCCGGTCTTG
>JANLPP010000409.1:0-2422 GCA_031367295.1 Hyphomicrobiales bacterium
ATGGAAGGCTCGAACGAGGCGGGTGTTGCGCCCCCTGTAATGTCATTGGCGATTTCGTCGAGCGTGTAGCCGACGGCGAGTTTGGCGGCGACCTTGGCGATCGGGAAACCCGTGGCTTTTGAGGCAAGAGCGGAGGAGCGAGAGACGCGCGGGTTCATTTCAATGACGATCATCCTGCCGTTTTCGGGGTTGACCGCAAACTGCACATTGGAGCCGCCCGTCTCCACTCCTATCTCGCGCAACACCGCCAGTGAGGCGTCGCGCATGATCTGGTATTCCTTGTCGGTCAGCGTCAGGGCAGGGGCGACGGTGATCGAGTCGCCCGTATGCACGCCCATCGGATCAATGTTCTCGATGGAGCAGACGATGATGCAGTTATCCGCCTTGTCGCGGACGACCTCCATTTCATATTCTTTCCAGCCGAGGACGCTTTCCTCGACCAGCACCTCGCTAGTCGGCGAGGCGTCGATGCCACGCTCGATAATCTCGATGAATTCAGACTTGTTATAGGCGATGCCGCCGCCGGTGCCGCCCATGGTGAAGGAGGGGCGGATGATGGCGGGCAGGCCGATGTCGTCAAGGATTGTCAGCGCCTGGCTGAGGGATTTTATCTGGTGCGAGCGCGGCGTGTCGAGACCGATTTTGGTCATGGCATCACGGAACAGCTGGCGGTCTTCCGCCTTGTCGATCGCCTCCGCGCTGGCGCCGATCATCTCGACATCATACTCGCGCAGAACCCCCATTTTCTTGAGGGAAAGCGCGCAGTTCAGCGCCGTCTGCCCGCCCATGGTGGGCAGCAGCGCAAAGCCCTGCGTGCGGTCGCCGCGCTCTTTGGCGATGATTTTTGCCACGATCTCCGGCGTGATCGGTTCTACGTAGGTGCGATCCGCCAAATCCGGATCGGTCATGATCGTCGCGGGGTTGGAATTGACCAGCACAACGCGGTAACCTTCGGCCTTCAGGGCTTTGACCGCCTGCGTGCCGGAATAATCGAACTCGCAGGCCTGGCCGATGATGATCGGTCCAGCGCCTATGATGAGAATGGTCGAAATATCAGTGCGTCTGGGCATGGGTTCCTGACCGGTGCGCGGGCGGGCAGTCCGCGCGCGCATAAAAAAGGGCGCACTCCCCTGAGCCAATGGCGGAAGTGCGTCCTTGCAAACTCGGGGCTGGCGCAAGCGCGGCCAGCGCCGGGGGTTTTAGACGAAACAGGCGGGGAATGGAACCCCGCACATTTGAAGCGGCGCTAGCCTGAGCAATCGCGCGCATTGGCGGGAATGGCGTAGCTGGGCTGGCTGACGCCGAAGAACGTGCCCCAGTAGGATTCGGCGCTGACCGAACGGCGGACGGTGAGGGCGCGTTCAAAAATCGTGCAGCGCAGCGCTTCATTGGTGCGGTAGAGATGGTCAAGCTGGGCGTAGAAACTGTCGATGGCCGGTTTTTCCACCAGCGGGGCGGCAGCCACGCCGCTGTCGCCGGCGGGGGCGCGCTCCAGCAGCGCGTCAATCTCGCCCTTGATGCGGCCCTGGCAGTGGTTGACCACTTCCATGATGACCCGGGCCGAGCTGACATCGACGCCGCCGGCGTCAAATTTTTTCAGGGCATAGTCGGAGCAGTTGAGGCCCCAGACGGCGCCGAGCTTGGCGTAGGGGTCGAGGCCAAAGGGCGTGTCAACGTAGAACTCGATTTCGCGGGCGACATTGGTGTAGCGCAGCGCCCATTCGCGGTCGGCGCTGTAAAACCCGTCGCGCGCCGCCTTCAGCTCCTCGCCGGGGGTGCGCCGCTCCAGCGCGCGCACCAGCCGGTAGGTGGCATGCCAGCGCAGATTTACCAGATCAGAAGCGGATTTGTAGGTATTTAACGCGTTCTCTGTGTCTTTTTCGATCTTGCTGACGCGGTTCTGCCAGGCCCAGCCGCGCTGCTGTATCCAGGTGGTGACCATGGTGCCGAGTACGCCGGTCAGGATGAAACCGGCGATCGCCACCGCGACCTTGTCGCGCAGGCCGCCACTCAGCGAGCGGGCGATGGCCGAGGATTGTTCAGGCGAGTTGGGCATGGCACTCTCTGCGCAAAGACGGCGCAGGGCTGGCAGCGGCGCGCCTGCGGCGGGGCCGCTCCGGCGCTGTGTGGGTCTAATGTGGCTTAAGCGCGGCGGCGCTTCTTGCGGTTGGCGCTGGCACCATCATCCCTGTGCGGCCCATCCGGGTTGGCGCTGGCGCTTTCGGCCATGCGCTCGTAGCGAACGCCGGTGAAAAACACGATATGGCCGGCATGCAGCGCCACCGGCGGTGCCGGGTGCAGCGCCCTGACGGGCCGCCGGAAGGCAATGACGTTGCGCGCAACGTCCGCGTCTGAAAATTCGCCCATGACATCAGCCCTCGGGGCAGCCTGCCGACACTGCGTACTGCGCAGCGGCGCGATG
>JANLPP010000412.1:0-2473 GCA_031367295.1 Hyphomicrobiales bacterium
GCCGCCCCGTCGAGACCGAGGTTTCGGCCAAGGCGCGCAAGGGCGAGAAGGTTGCTATCTGGCCATCCCTGCTTGGCGGCAAGAACTGGGCGCCGATGTCGTTCAGTCCGGCCACCGGGCTCGCCTATGCCAACACGCTTAATGTCGGCGTCAACTACAAGACCACAACCGATGCCTACAAGGCGGGAGAATGGTATATCCAGATCAGCTTTGAAGACCTCTGGGTCTGGCCGAAAGATGGCAAGCGCGGTTCCCTCAAGGCCATTGATCCGATGACCGGCAAGGCCAAGTGGGAAGTGCCCAGCGATACGCCGCGCTTTTCGGGCGTGCTGTCGACCGCCGGCGGCGTCGTTTTCACGGGCAAACTGACCGGCGAATTCGAGGCGTTTGACGCCGATACCGGCGCCAGGCTGTGGCAGTTCAAGACCGGCTCGGGCATCGAGGGACAGCCGGTGACCTGGAGCCAGGACGGCGTGCAATATGTCGCTGTCACCAGTGGCCATGGCGGCGCCTATGTGGCGGTTTCGGGCGACCCGGGCCTTGCCAATATTCCGGCCGGCGGCTCGCTCTGGGTGTTCGCGCTGGCAGCCCAATAACCGCGATCAGAAACAGAGGGGCCGCAGCACTGGCGGCCCCTTTTATCGTGAGAGCAGCCATGAAATTTCTTCGAAACCTCGCGACGTTGTATGTCATTTCCGCCGCCCTCTGCGTCACACCACCAGCCGCAGTGGAAGCGCTGGTGCCCGCCGCAGCGCAGGCACCCGCGCCGACAGCGGCGGCAACGCCCGACCCGCAATTGGCGGCGGCAGGCAAGTCGCTTTACGCCCGGCATTGTTCGCATTGCCATGGCCCCAGCATGATCACTTCCAGCACGGTTGCCTATGATTTGCGGCGTTTCCCCGTTGAGGCCAAAGAGCGCTTCGTCGAGTCGGTGATCTTCGGCAAAAATGGCAAAATGCCGCCCTGGGGCGACAAGGTCAATCTTGAAGAGATTGACGCGATTTGGGCCTATGTGCTCACCGGGGGCAAGTGATGCGCGCCAGACGGGTCTTCGGCTTGCTTCTGGCGGGCCTGGCGCTGACATACGGGAGTGCGCAAGCCGCTGATCCGCTCACCATATGCGTCAACGAAAATGCAGCTCCCTACTCCGTGCGCCTCAAGACCGGCGCCGCCGGATTTGATCTGGCGGTTGCCGCAGCCCTGGCGCAGCGGCTCGGGCGTCCGCTGATCCTGCAATGGTTTGAAGACAAGCTCGATTTTGAGTCGAGCAGCGCGCTTGAGGCCAATGCCATGCTGTCCGACGGGCGCTGCCAGCTGGTGGCGGGCTATCCGCTGAGTGAGGATGCGCTCGGCAAACCCGGCTCGCCAACCGCGCGCCTGCCGGGCTTTGAGGGCGCGCTGCCGGCGGACCGGCGCCGCAAGGTTGAGCTGGGAACGCTGCAAGCCTCAAAGCCCTATCATTTTGCGCCGCTGACCATCATTCTGGGCGGCGGCGCGTTGGGCAAATCCATCACCAGTCTCGCCGATCTCGACGGTGTCAGGATCGGCACGGAGGGCGGCACGCTGGGCGACGCTATCCTGATGCTTTTCGACGGCGGGCGGCTGATTGACCGCATCACGCATTTTGCGCCCGGACGCGGGCAGCTATGGCCGGGACTGGAGCGCGGCGATGTTGACGCAACGCTCGCGCCGCTGCACCGCTTCGACGCCTACCGCACGCAGCACAAGGACACCAGGCTGCGCCCGTCCGGCTACGTCTATCCGCTCGGCTTCAACCTCGGCTTCGCCGGTCTCGCGCGCGACGCGGCCCTGCTGGCTGAGGTCGACGCAAGCCTCGCGGCGATGCTGGCCAGCGGCGAAATCGCAGCGCTCGCGCCTGCCGCCGGCATGACCTACGAGGCCCCGCGCGCGCCGGACATCCGCAAACCGGTGCAGACGAGTGATTTGCAGAAACCTTGATGCCAAACGCGCCACAATGCGTCCCGTTCACGCCGCCAGCGGCTTTCCTGGCCTGCCACCCGGACGGCCATTGGCTTTGGCGGCAGTGGCGCGGGCGGCGGCGAGCGTCATGATGGACGAGCCAGGATGATCTGCCAACAGGCCCGGAACCGAAATATCAGCATCCAGACGTGCGACACGCAGGCCCTGGAATACGATGTCGTCAAGAGGAAACAGCCTTGAACCGCCGGCCTCCGGCCCATAGGCGCTAACTTTAGCACGACCCTCTCCGTCTTGGCCGTGCTTGTCACGGCCATCCACGCCATCGGGCCGCTGCAAATGCCCAGAATTGCTGGAACGGCGCGGCGTGGATGGCCGGAACAAGTCCGGCCAAGACGGCGAGACTGCCATTTGGCACCAAAGTTAGCGCCTATGGGCCGGAGGCCGGCGGTCCAGCGTGCGCCAGTTGCATCGATTCCACTCACTGGCATCGTGCTCAAGCCGCGCGGCGCGTGGCACCCGTCACGCGCCTGGT
>JANLPP010000443.1:0-8019 GCA_031367295.1 Hyphomicrobiales bacterium
ATCAGCGGCTTTGCCAGATTGCCGCCCGGAACGGCGTCCTTCACCGCGTCATCAAACATGCCCATGCGTAATCTCCTTTTTGACAATATGCGGCGAGGCCGACTGCGCCTATTTTGGGCAGCGGACGCAGATGCGCAAGGCTTGCGGCAAAAATAAAGCCCTCGCCGCTGCGCGCCCCGGCGTGCTAGACCCCAGGTGTTCGCCTGCAGCTGTTTTTTGGGAGTGGTATTATGGGTATCTTGAGCTGGCTAATCCTTGGCCTGATCGGCGGCTTCGTCGGCAGCAAGATTCTCAATAGCCGCGGCGAGGGCCTGCTGATGGATATTGCGCTGGGCGTGGTTGGCGCGATTGTCGGCGGATTTGTGTTCAGCTTTTTCGGGCTTGGCGGCGTTTCCGGGCTGAATATCTGGAGCATGATCGTGGCCATCGCCGGTTCGGTCATCGTGCTCTATCTTTATCACAACGTGCTCAACGCCCGCAGGTAGGCATCAGCTGCATCTGGGCCGGGCGCAGTCTTACGCCCGGTGATAAGGGTGCCCGGTCAATATGGTCGTGGCGCGGTACAGCTGTTCGGCGGCCATGACGCGCACGAGCTGGTGCGGCCAGGTCATCGCGCCAAACGCGATGCAGGCCGCGCAGGACTGCCGGAAGCCAGGGTCAAGGCCATCGGGCCCGCCGATCACCAGCGCCAGAGCCGGTGCGCCGCCGTCGCGGGCCTTGCCTATGCGCGCGGCGAACGCCGCGCTGGACACGGGGTCGCCGCGCTCGTCCAGCGCCAGCACGGTTGCTCCGGCTGGCAGCAGGGCGCGGATTGCCCGCGCTTCCTCACTCTTGCGGTCGTCGGAGCGGCGCGCCTTGCTTTCGTCGGTCTCGCGCAGGTCAACGCCGGTCAGGCCGGCAGTGCGCGCGCCAGCTGCGAGGCGCGCCACGTAACGCTCCACAAGGTCGCGTTCCGGCCCGGACTTCAGCCGCCCGATGCCGATGAGGACGAGGCGCATGGCATTGCGCTCAGGCGCGGCCCGCGTGGGTGGCCGAACTGTCGGCCGGCCGGTCGCCGCCCCACAGTTTTTCCAGATTATAGAATTGGCGCACCTCCGGGCGGAAAATGTGAATGATCACGTCATTGGTGTCGACCAGCACCCAGTCGCAATGGGGAATGCCCTCGACACGCGGCGTGCCAAAGCCAGCCTCCTTGCACATTTTCATGATCCGGTCGGCAATCGCCGCCACATGGGTTGTCGAGCGGCCCGTGGCAACCACCATATAATCGGCAATGGAGGTGCGCCCCTGCAGGTCAATGGCGACGATGTTTTCCGCTTTGGCGTCATCAAGGCAGGCCTGGACTTTTTGCATGAGTGGCGAAGCCGCGTGCAGCGTCGCGGCAACAGCATAGGGCAGCGCAGCGGCGGGTGCCGCAACCTGAGCCGCCACCGGCGATTTCGTGGGCACTTTCTTTGCAGCGACCCGCTTGACCGCCGCTGTCTTTTTAACGGCGGCTTTTTTAACAGCCGCCTTCTTGACAGCTGCCTTCTTGACAGCTGCCTTTTTCGCCGCAGGTTTGCGGACCGTGGTTTTTTTGGCGGCGGGCCTTGCGGCTGCCTTTTTAGTTGGGGTGGTGGCCAGGTCGTTTGTCCTCTTCTGGAATGGCGCGGGCAGGACCGGCTGCGAGCGAATCATATCGATCCGGACTGGCGTTTCAGGTTGGCCGCGCTGCTTTTTCCAAGCGTTCCTATGTCAGCTGCGCGGCGAGGTCAATTTCTGGCCCGCCGCGCGCAGTTGCGTCGATGACAGGGCCGAGCGCGGCCCGTGCAAGATCGCGAAGGCAGGCGCGCGCCGCCCGGCAAGCAGCGCCGCGCCGCTTTCGTCAATGCGGTAGCGCGCAAGCGCCTGCGCCACCCGGCTGCCCGCAACATTCAGTGTCGCCTGCGGACGGTCCACGATGGCGATCGGCAGCAGGCGCGCAATGTCCCGCCAGCGCCACCAGCGGTGGAAACCCCGCAAGTTATCGGCGCCCATGATCCAGACAAAACGCACGCCCGGACAGTGCCGCCGCAGCCACAACAGCGTGTCATGGGTGTAGTGCGTGCCAATCGCAGCCTCAATGCCTGTGACACTGATTCGGGGATGACTGGCAACTGCGGCTGCGGCGGCAAGCCGCGCGGCGAGCGGCGGCAGTCCGGAATTTTGCTTCAGGGGATTGCCGGGCGTCACCAGCCACCAGATCCGGTCCAGCCTGAGGCGCTTGAGGGCGACCAGCGCGGCATGGCGGTGGCCTGCATGCGGCGGGTTGAACGATCCGCCAAACAGGCCGATCCGCATGCCGGGTGCATGGGCGGGCAGACGGGGCACGGCCGCGCTGGCCGCAATCATGCGATAATGTCCGGGGTCAACTGGTCATCAATATGGGCAATGCGGTCGCGCAGCACGAGTTTGCGCTTCTTCAGGCGCTGGATCTGCAGCTGGTCCATCGGGCCGACCCGTTCCAGCGCGGCGATCGCCGCGTCCAGATCGCGGTGATCCTGCCGCAGGCGATGCATTTCCTCGGCGAGCAGCGCGCGCTCTTCCCCACCTGACCTTTGCACCATGGCCTTCTGTCTGATTGCCTGCGGCCTGAATTGCCGCAAGACTGCCTGCCTCCACGCACGTCAGCAGGCCTTATGGCGTGTCCGCCAAACGGCTGCAAGGCCGCGCCTGTTCATATTCGGTTAATGAATCCGGCAAAAACCTGTGGCGGGGGAAAAACGTGATCGGAGAAGTGCATGCTGCCCCTTGCCAAGCTCATGGACTGTGACAGACTCAGTCTGCGCCGCAAGTGAGAATGCGGTGCAGACCTCGGCAAGGAGTCTCGAATGTCAATGCATGCGCATCTGGACGAACTCGTAAAGCGTCATCGTGCACTTGAGAAAGAAATCGAAACTGAAAATGCCAGTGCTGGATCCAGCGATTTGCGTATCGTGGAACTAAAGCGGAAAAAACTGCACCTCAAAGAGGAAATCGAGAAATTCAAACAGGGCAGCGGACCCCAGACGATGCACTGAGGCCGGCGGGACCTTTCCTCGCAGTACCGGGCTTGAGCGGATTCTTTCAAAACAATAGCCGTGTAGAAAATGGCCGTGCTGCACAGGCTTGACTTGTCCCCCCGGTGCCAGGACTGGCGCGCAACCGGGCCGTGACCTTGGCTGCGTTGCCAGAGGTGCGGGGTGTGTGCGGTTGATGGCAGCCCTGTTGGCGCAGTTGGCTGGGCATGCGGGCTGCGGTGCTGGAGCGCGCCGGATGGTGGCTGGCGCGCGCCAGCCGGGCGCGCCGGTGACTGGTGCAGACAACCGGAAAATATCCTTGGCTTGTTTTTGCCATTTTCCGTGGATACCGGCTTGTTGGATTGCATCCCGAATACGCCGTGACTGCACGACAAAAGCTGCGGGAGCATACCTTTGCGGCAACCCGGGCAGAACAAACGCTGCGGCAGTTGTGCAAACAGGCATTAATGCGTAAAGACGGGCTGGAGACAGGCGGGCCGGAACCAGCATCCTGACGCACAACACCATAGGTGAATGATCTGCTGGCCAGTGACGAGCCATTAACTCTTTCCTGTAACTGTTTATCAATTCCGCACACGGTTGGTTATTGGATGTCCTGATCACGTAAAAGCGAGTGAGTTGATTTTGCACCTGACCAGATTTGCACTTACGGGCGGAAAGTTTTTGCGCTCCTGTCTCGCCTCGGCGGCTGCTGTGGTCATTGGCTGTCTGGCTGTAACCACGACACAAACCGCCATTGCCAATGGCGATACCCGCACAATAACCTTTGTTCACGAGCATACTGGCGAGACCACCACCGTCACCTTCCGCGTCAATGGCTCCTATGATTCGGCGGCGCTTAAAAAGCTGAACTGGGCGCTACGTGACTGGCGGCGCGACGAGCCGACCGAGATGGACCCCCGGCTGTTCGATGTGCTGTGGGAAGTCTACCGCGAGCTGGGCGTGCATGAAGTTCATGTGGTGTCGGCCTACCGCTCGCCCGAGACCAACGCCATGCTGCGCCGCCGCTCGCGCGCCGTGGCAAAATTTTCCCAGCACATGCTGGGCAAGGCGATGGACACGTTCGTGCCAGGCGTCCAGATGTCCCGCGTGCGCGAGATCGGCCTGCGGTTGCAACGCGGCGGTGTCGGCTATTATCCCACTGCCAACACGCCTTTTGTGCATCTGGATGTCGGCTCGGTGCGCCATTGGCCGCGCATGACCTACGAGCAGCTTGCGCGCATTTTTCCGGATGGCAAGACCGTGCATGTGGGTACCAATGGCGTGCCCCTGGCCCGCTATGAGGAAGCCCGCGCCGAGATTGAGCGCAATGGCGGCACGGCCTTTACCGCCAGTGTTGCCACCGGCGGCGGCGGGGGCTTCTTCGCCTCGCTGTTTGGCGGCGGCGAGGAGGATGAGGAGAGCGTGGCGAGATCCTCGGGACGTGGCAGCAGGACCCGGGTTGCCGGACTGGGCCGCAGCGGTGGCGCCGGCCCGTCAGCCGCAGCATCGGACTCGTCGTCGCGTGATGGCGGCATGTATTCGTTCCTTGCAAGCCCCGCGCCTTCGGCCGTGGCGCGCAATGAAGCCCCCCTGCGCGGACGTGGCAAAGCCCCGGCGGTTGACGTGCCAGCTGTTGCGGTTGCCCAGCTGACACCGCCAGTTGGCGGGCCAAGCGCCAAGCCGCAGGTGCTGCCAGAACCCGAGACGCTGAAGGCTGATGCCGCAAAGCCGCAGCGGCCGCTGGATCTGGAGATAACCACGCCTGACGGCACCACGCTGGAGCGCACCCATATCGTTGCGCTGCCTGCCCCGCCGCGCCGGCCCACGGATTTACCAGCGGCGGACCAGCAGACATTTGCGCGGGTGCCAGCTCCGCCGCAGCGGCCGGTTGAGTTTGCTGCCCTGTCGCCGAAGGCCGCCGCGCGGGTGCTGGATGGCAAGGCGGCTGACGCTGCGCTTGCGGCAACTGGCGCGCCGGATGGCGCAAACAATGAAGAAAAGGCGACGCTCGCCCGCAACATTGCCGTGGCCGTGAATGTGCCGGTGCCGCCGTCTCCGTTGCCGCGCGTCATAACCGAAGGCGGCCAGAAGTTAATCCAGACGGCAGCGCTGGCATTTGCCCCGCATGGCGTGCCTGAACCACCCTCAAGGCCCGCTGCCAGGGAGGCGCTTGCCGCCCCCTCCGCTGCCGGGTCTGGCGTGCCACTGCCGCCAGTGCGTCCGGCCTTTGTCGCCGCAAAGCTGGACCGCTCGAATTTCCGGCAATTGACTGCGCCGGTGCCATCGGCCCGCGCCCAGCATTCGGCCAGTGTCATGCAGCCCATGCGCGCCAGCCTGATGAATGATACGTTCGCCTTTGCGACAATGGCTGAAAGCGGTGTAGCGTCGAGCTTTGGCAAGACACCCAATGGCGACCTGAGCACAGACGCCTTCACCGGCCCTGCCATCAAGCCGTTCGCGTCGGCAGGCGCTTATGTCGAGATTCCGACAGGATCGATTGACAAAATGACGCAGTAGGGCGGCAAGCTGACAAGCATCGCAGCCTGTCAAGGCAGCTTGATTGCGGCATAGTCCAGAGGCTTGCGAGCCGTACGATAGACGCGCAAAATGTAGAGATTGCCACCCTTGAAATAATAAGGGATGACAAAACCATATCTGGTTTCAATGACTTCACGAACCTCGGCCCGAGGCGTCGGTCGCCCGATTTTTGGGAAATCCGGGACAGGCAGTATGCATTCTTCGAGCCGCCTCGTGACGTTTGCCAAGCCAGACGGGCTCAAGGGTCGCAGAAAAGCCCGCAAGTCTTCAAGATACTGCTTGGCTTCAATGGTGAAAATGATTTGCAATGGACTATTTTGCCGGAAAAATATCAGGGTTTGGTGAAGCTATCTCCTCTTTGGTTCCCCAAGTACGAAGCCAGGCGAAAATCTGCCCGCTGGAGTGCCCGATGTCCGATTCTGCACTGGAGACCGCGTCATCAAGCTGGCGCAAATGGTCGGCTCGGCCGCTCACACAGGCACTGACAGCCTCATTGATGACAAACGAGCGGCTCCGGCGGAAAAGACGCGCAATTTCATCCACCTCCTGCTTGAGAGTGTCTGCCAGACGGATGGAAAAAGTCTCAGCTTTGACGGGCAAGAGTGCGCTCCCCTTCTGGATAAACACAAGTGAACACAAATTTTCTTCGCTGTCGATGGTCAAGCCTGGCTGGCGCGTCTCCTCAGTTCAATCGCATCCCAGATCGCTGCTGCCAGGTCCGGCCCGCCGAGCCGCTTTATCGCGCGCAGGCCCGTGGGCGAGGTCACGTTGATTTCGGTCAGGTTGCCGTGGATCACGTCGATGCCAGTAAACAGCAGACCGAGGTCTTTCAGCACTGGCCCGATGCGGGCGCAGATTTCCAGTTCGCGCGGGCTGAGGTCGGTCGGCCTCGCCGCGCCGCCGCGCACAAGGTTTGAGCGGATGTCGCCCTCCTGCGGTACGCGGTTGATTGCGCCCGCCGCCGCTCCATCGACGAGGATGATGCGCTTGTCGCCATCCACCACCTCGGGCAGGAAGCGCTGCACCACCCAGGGTTCGCGGAAGGTGACGGAGAAAAGATCGAACAGCGAGCCGAAATTGGGGTCTATGCGGGTAACCTTGAACACCGCCGCGCCGCCATTGCCGTAGAGCGGCTTCATGACAACGTCGCCTTGCTCGGCCCGGAACGCCTCGATGGCGGCCCGGTCGCGCGAGACCAGCGTCGGTGGCATCAGTTCGGGAAAATTCATCACCATCAGTTTTTCCGGCGCGTTGCGAACGCTGGCCGGATTGTTGACGACGAGGGTTTTGGGATGAATGCGCTCCAGCAGATGCGTTGTGGTGATATAGGCCATGTCAAACGGGGGATCCTGCCGCAGCAGCACGACGTCAGCTTCGGCAAGATCAATCAGTTTTGTCTCGCCCATTGTCACGTGATTGCCCGGCTCGTCGCGCACCTCGATTGACTGCACGCGCGCAATCACCCGTCCGCTGTCGAGTGACAGCCGGTCCGGCGTGTAATAGCTGAGGCGGTGCCCGCGCCGCTGCGCCTCCAGCAACAGCGCAAAGGTTGAATCCCCGGCGATCTTGATGTGTTCGATCGGGTCCATCTGGACGACGACATGCAGGGTCATGGCGGACTCACAAGTGTTGGACCGCCGGCTTCCGGCCGGCTGTTTTGCGCTTTCTGGAAAGCCGGCCGGAGGCCGGCTGTCCTACGCGCTACCCGCTCAGCCTTGCCATCAGCGCATCCGAAATCTCGAAATTCGCGTAGACATTCTGCACATCGTCATTGTCGTTGAGATTGTCCATCAGCTTCAGAATCCTCTCGCCGGTCTCGTCATCGACCGCAATGGTGTTTTGCGGCTTCCACACCAGCCCGGCCTTGCGCGGCTCGCCGACTTTTGCCTCAAGCGCCCTGGCCACGTCGCGCAGGGACTCCATGGCGGTGATGACTTCATGGCCATTTTCGCCCGACACAACGTCGTCGGCGCCCGCCTCAAGCGCCGCCTCCATCATGGCGTCCTCACTGGCGGCCTTGGCGGCAAACTCGATGACGCCGACCCGGTCGAACATGAAAGCCACGGCGCCGGTCTCGGCCAGCGCCCCGCCCGATTTGGTGAAGAACGAGCGCACCTCGCCCGCCGTCCGGTTGCGGTTGTTGGTCAAGGCCTCGACAATCACCGCGACGCCGCCGGGCGCATAACCCTCGTAGCGCACCTCGTCATAGTTTTCGGCATCCGCGCCCGAGGCTTTGCGGATGGCGCGCTCGATATTGTCCTTGGGCATGTTCTCGGCCCGCGCCTCGATCACTGCCGAGCGCAGCCGGGCGTTCATGGCGATGTCAGGCAGGCCCATCCTGGCCGCCACCGTAATTTCCCGCGCCAGCTTGCCGAAGAGCTTGGAGCGGATCGAATCCTGCTTGCCCTTCTTGTGCATGATGTTCTTGAACTGACTATGGCCTGCCATGTGTGTGCCCCAC
>JANLPP010000462.1:0-2766 GCA_031367295.1 Hyphomicrobiales bacterium
CGCCCGAGTTAAACTGAAGAGACTATACCCTCAGATCGAATGACACGGGGCACTAGCCATATAAAACCAATCCCGCCGGAACGCATCATGACTCATTCCCGTATCAAAAACCTGTTCGCGCCATTCTTCCCGACCGAGGATGGCAAGCCCAGCGCCGCCGTCGCCTATGCGCTGCCTCTCGCGGACTGGGCGAAGGCGCATCTTACCATACGCGCGCTCGCCATTCACCACAATACGCCCTACAGCTTCGCCTCCAGCATCGCCGCCTCGTTCGTCATGCCCGACAACGAGCATCAGAGCAAGCTCGCCGAGCAAGCTATCGAAACGCTGCGCAATGAACTCAAGTCCAGCGGACGCGCGCATGACATGGCGGTGTCACAACAGACCTGCAGCGCGCTGACGGAGCTCGTCGGCTTTCAGGGGCGGCTGCATGACCTCACCGTTATCGACAATGCCCCGGAATTTTTGCAGCCCGGGCGCGCTCTTGTCGAGGAGCTGCTGTTTCACACCGGACGGCCCATCATTGTCGTGCCGGCGGACGGCGCGTCCTTCAGCGCCAAGCGGATTTTCATTTCCTGGGACGGTTCCGCCCATGCCGCCCGCGCGCTGAATGACGCGCTGCCTTTCCTGGCTCAGGCCGACTATGTGGAGATCGCCTGTGTAGTCGATGAGAAAGACCTGTCCCGGCTTGTGCCGGGTGCCGAAGTTGCGCCGCAGCTGGCGCGTCACGGCGTCGCCGTCACCATCAGCGATCTCAAAGCCATCGACGGAGACGCGGGCAAGGCGCTACGCGCCCGGGCAAGGGACGTCACCGCCGATTTGCTGGTGATGGGCGCCTACGTCCATTCGCGCTGGCGGCAGCTGGTGTTTGGCGGCGTGACGAATTCGATGCTGCATCACACCGAAATTCCTATTCTGATGTCGCATTAACAGCGATCTGGCTTTTCACGACAATATCTCCGCTGCGAGCAGCGCCGCTGAGACAAGCGCGGCGGCGGGCGGCACCCATCTCGGCGCCACGAAGCTCCCGACGGGGGTCGGTTCGCGCCGGTGAATCAGCACAAGCGCCAGATCGACGAGCAGGAAAATGCCGAGCGCCACGGCGTTGGTCAAGACCAGCAGGCTCTCGAAGGGCAGCAGGACAGCCGCCGCCAGCACGATGACGCCGGCGGTCAGCGTCGCGACAGCGGGCGTGCGTGTGCGTGGGTTCACCGCCGCGAGCCATGCCGGCAATTGCCCGGTGTTGGCCATGCCGTAGAACAGGCGCGACAGCATCATGATCTCAACCAAAACGCCATTGGCAACTGCCACGAAGGCCAGCACCGCGAAAACCCGCGCGGTTGACCCCTCAAACAGCGCCAGAAGCGGATTGGCGCCGCCCTGACCGGCGAGAACGGCGGCAAGCGCCACGCCTACATAAAGGATGATGCTGGCAGCCACAGCGACCAGAATGCTTAGCGGAACCGTGCTGCGCGGATTTTTCGTTTCCTCCGCCATGTTGGCCAGCGTCTCGAAGCCGATGAAAGCGAAGAAGGCAATGAATGCGCCGGCTAGCGCCGCGCGCCACTCGGTAAAGCTTGTTGGAACTATATCGGGCCGGTGATACTCCGGCGCCGTCATCAGGCCCGCCGCGATGGCAGCGAGAAGACCAGCGATCTCGATCACTCCCGCCGCCGCCGCAATCCCGACGCTGGAGCGGACGCCGGCGGCGGCGACGCAAGTGAACGCGGCAACGAGCGCGCCGGTGAGCAAGAGCGGCGACACAGGGACGAGATTCACAAGAAACTGCACCGCGCCATGCGCGATGGCGGCGGCGGCGGTCGCCACGGCGAAAGTGGTCGCCGCGCCGACGAGCAGCCCGAGAAAATCCGAATTGAACCCCAGCCGGACATAGGCCGCCGCGCCCGCAGCCTGTGGAAATCGACCGGCGAGATCGGCATAGCAAAGGCCGGTCAGACCCGCCGAAAGCCCCGCTAGCAGAAAGGCTATCGGCGCGGCCGGACCGGCGCGCGCCATGACCGCCGCGAGCGCCACATAAATGCCCGCGCCAACAATGACGCCCATGCCGTAGAGGACCAGCGGCCAGAAGGTGAGGACGCGGCGAAGCCCCGCGCCGGAGGGCGCCCCGTCCTCGTCCGGGTAATTCGGAGCACTTGCCGTATCACGCATTGGCTATCCTCGCCGCCTGCACTTGCGCCACCGTGGCGTTGGCGACGCCCTCGAACCAGCAACCGCCGTCGCTCACACGATGGGAGCCCTCTTTCTGGGCTTAGTCAACTGCCGAAGCGTGGGCTCCATGCGGACGGTGCAGACCTGTATCCGCAATAAAGGTGCCGCCGAATTCTTGGCGGATATCTCGAGCATGGCTATTTCAGCTTCAGCAGGACGTGCCGCTTCTTCCCCAGCGACAGTTTCACCGCTCCCTCCGTCCCCAAATCGTCCAAGCCCAGCACCGCCCGATCATCGCTGACGACAAGATCATTCACCCGCAGCCCGCCGCCCTTTACCTGGCGGCGGGCTTCGCCAGTGGAGGCGACAAGCCCTGCCCGCACGAAGGCGGTCAGCACGCCTAGGCCGGCTCCGAATTCGGCGCGGGGGATTTCTATCGACGGCAGGCTTTCGGCCAGCACGCCTTCGACGAAGGTTTTTCGGGCGGTTTCCGCCGCCAGCTCTGACGCCTCGCGGCCATGGATCAGGGCGGTGGCTTCGTTGGCCAGCACCTTCTTCGCTTCGTTGATCTCGGCGCCGCCCAGCGCCTCCAGCCGG
>JANLPP010000062.1:0-3589 GCA_031367295.1 Hyphomicrobiales bacterium
GATGCCATAGAGCCGCTTTTCGATGATATCAAATTTTCCCGCTCCATAATCCACAAAATGGATGCGCCAAAGGCCGCTACCGCTTAAGCCACCAAAGTCCTTTGGCAGTTTCTCCGGTTCGTCGTCTATCGTTTGGAATCGCAACAAGGCATTCTTGTCGCTGTGCATTTCCCCTCTATAGATGACGGCACGCATTGGGCTGACAAACCCGCCTTCTTCGATGACCGGTTTTCCCGAATACTCAGCCACCAATCCGAACATCACATCGACAAAATGACCATTGGTCGGCTGTCCACCTTCGATCCTCGCCCGGTTCATTTCGATGTTGAGGAAAATGCTTTGAGTGGCGATGGAATCGGCAATTTCGGGGCTCAGGCATGTGAACGCTAGATCAAGGTCACACTCAGTCCATTTGTCGCTGCTATACACGGTAATGTGGTGCGCGTCAGCGATATCCACGATCCGTCTTTGTTGCGTGCCAGCAATTAGCCGCACCAATCCGATTTCACGAAATTTGTCGTAAAGTTCGGCGACATGACCGCACGTGAGTATCCCGCGCCGACCTTCGATGGACACTAGCACGCCAGAACCTAGCACCTCGCTTCCGGCCCCTTCCACTCGTTTAACCAACCCCACTGCAAAGTTAGCAATTTGATCGCGGATTACGTCCAACAGGTCCTCCGCCATGCTTGCTCCCGCACTCTGATCGCAGCGCGCTCCCTATCAATCCAAATGGCATTGGGGAAGTGCTAGCTACTTTGTATGCCGGACCATATGTCCGTTTCACCGATCCCATGCAACTATGCCTACGGTTGACGCGGGTCGAAACCGGCCGAACGGTTAGGGCGGAACGAACGGCAAGTTCCTTGCCCCGACCGCTCGAGAGCCGTCATTTCGGTTTCGACGGAAAGCAGTAATTCTCCCTGACCACCACCTTTGAACGCCCATCACCCCGCTCACCCCGATCACCCCACCCGCCGCGGCATGGCCAGCAACTCCCCTTGCTTCGGCGCGGCAGGCGCGGGCGACGCCGCAGCGACCGGCATTGCCTCCGCAAAATCCAGCGCGCCGATGCGCTCGCCGCGCCGGGCTATCTTGCCCGCTGATGTTCCAATCGCCTCGACATCGTCTTGCGCCTGCCTGAAATGCCCGTCGAGTTTTGCGGCGCGGTCGCGCAGGCGGGTTACGTCTTCCACCAGCAGGCGCACTTCTTTTTGCAGCAGGTGCGCCTCCTCGCGCATGCGGGCGTCACGCACGATGCTTTGCATGACCTGGATCATCATCATCAGCAGCGACGGCGAGACGAGGATGATGCGGGCGCGGTGGCCCTTCTGGATCACATCGTCAAAATGCTCGTTGAGGTCGGCGTAGATCGACTCGGAGGGCACGAACAGCGCGGCAAGGTCTTGCGTTTCACCGGGCAGAAAATACTTTTCCGCGATATGTTTCAGATGCACGCCGACATCGCTGCGAACGCGGGCCATCGCCTGTTTGCGCGCTTCGTCCGTCCTGGCGTCCTTCAGGGCGGAGAAAGCTTCCAGCGGAAATTTCGCGTCAATCACCATCACAAGATCGGTCGAGGGCAGGCGCACCACGCAGTCGGGCCGTGTGCCGTTGGACAGCTGCGCCTGAAATTCATAGGCCCCGTGCGGCAGGCCGTCGCGCACTATCGCCTCCATCCGGCCCTGGCCAAAGGCGCCGCGCGCCTGCTTGTTGGCCAGAATATCCTTGAGGCCGATGACCTCCTGCGTCAGCCCTGTGAGTTTTGCCTGCGCCGCGTCGATGACGGCGAGGCGTTCATTCAGTCTGGTCAGGTTTTCCGTCGTCTGGTTGCGCGTCTGCTCCATGCCCTGGCCGAGGCGGGTGCTGACTGAATCAAGCCGCTCCGACATCAGCCGCGCCAGATCGGCCTGGCGCGACGACAGCACCTCGGCCATGGTCTGCATGCGGCCGGTCATTTCGGCGCTGGCGTGGTTCAGCGCGGCGACTTTGTCGTCCAGCTCGCGCTGGCGCTCCGCGCTTGCCACAGCCTCCCACTGGCGCTCGCGCCGGGCGCGGCGCGCCGCCAGCACAAGGCTGAACAGCAGCAGCAGGGCGAGCAGCGCCGCGCCCGCGCAGATTTCGAGCAAAGTGACGGGCCGCCCCGAAACGACAAGGATGACTTCATGCATCAAAGCAGCATGCCATGATTCGGGCCTGTTGGCGAACATAAAGCGAACGGTCCGGCAGGAAACGCCAACAAGAAAATTGACCCTTGCCGGGCGCGCACCTATGTGGGGCGCGACAGGGACACAACCATGACCATCAAACCGATACTCAGCCTGCCCGATGCCCGCCTGCGCGCCACGTCGACACCGGTGGCGCGCGTTGATGACAGTCTGCGCGCCCTGATGGATGACATGCTGGCCACCATGTACGAGGCGCCCGGCATAGGCCTCGCCGCCATCCAGATCGGCGTGGCGCAGCGCGTTGTGGTGATTGACACGTCAAAGAAGGACGAGCCGCCGCGGCCGCTGTTTTTGATCAACCCGGAGATCGTCTGGGTGTCGGAGGAGCGCTCTGTCTACGAGGAGGGCTGCCTGTCGATCCCCGATTATTACGAGGAGGTTGAGCGGCCCCAAAGGGTGCGCGCCCGCTTTCTTGACCGCGAAGGCAACAGCCAGGAAATCGAGGCCGACGGCGTGCTGGCAACCTGCCTCCAGCACGAGATCGACCACCTCAACGGCGTGCTGTTCATCGATCACATCAGCAAGCTGAAGCGCATGCGGGTGATCAAGAAGTTTGTGAAAATAGCCAAGCGCGAGGCGGAGGACGGCGGGAAGTAGGGCGCAGCCGTAATCTGTGCGGTTGCTTTATATCAAAGGCACTGGAGGGTGGCTGTTTGAACTGCTCCGCCGTCATTGCGAGCAAAGCCAAGCAATCGAGGAGTCGCTTGCGGCCTCCGGGTTGCTTCGCTGTGCTCGCAAAGACGGCGTGGCGAGCAAACCGGTCAGTGCCAGTGGCCTTTGGTATTAAATATGAAAAAGCCGCAATCAGCGCCGGCTACTTGTGCCGTCAAAGACAAGTGCAACTCAATCAAGGCGGCAGGATGATTTCTTTCATTATCCTGTCCGTCTCGTTCAGAATTTTGATGATCTTTTGATAGTGCCGCACGTCGTCGAAACTTAACGCGCGGCCCTTGCGGTCTTTCAGCCATTTTTGCGCGGGCTGATAGCCGCCGATGCGGAATTCCCACGCGGTGCGGGAGACGTTCTCGAACCATTGCTGCGGGTTGATGTGGACGCGCCCGGCATCGGTGTAGACGATCTTGTCCACCACGCCTGCGCCCTGGCCGTTGAACGGACAGGGCGTTGCGCCGATGGCGGCGTCTTCCATCAGATGCAGGCGGCGCAGTTGGCCGCCTTTGTCGGCGATATGGGCGAAAACTTGTGGCGATAATGGATAGGGGATGCGCGGAAAATCGATCTTGAGGAACTGCGCGTAGGCGCGGCGGTAGTCGGGGGAATGCAGCACGCCGTAGATATAGTCGAAGACGAGCAGCTCGTCGCCATCAGCGCCGGTAAGGTTCGCGGCCTTGCAGATGGCGGTG
>JANLPP010000484.1:0-52069 GCA_031367295.1 Hyphomicrobiales bacterium
CCCTTGAACTCGCCTTCCGTCACATTGGCTTTGGTGGCGGCAAGGCACATGTCGCCGACTTTCTGCCAGTCCGCGTCGGTGGGCGAACCCTTGCCGACGCCGGGGATTTGCAGCAGCGCCTTGCGCAGATCGTCGGCCGCCGAGGCCGGGCCGGCACCGACGCCAAGCGCGCTGGCCGCGCCAAGCGCGGACGCGCCGAGGAGAACGCTGCGGCGGCTCGCCTGCAGCTGCATGAAATGATCATAGACCTGTTGTTTCATCACTAATCCTCCCGTTGGCGGCTGACACCTTCCGCACGGGTTTCGCCCCGCCGGATAGACTCGTCCAGGTGCTGATTGTCGTCTTTTTGTTTTTTCGCTGGCGAGGACACCTGACACTTGCCCGGCACCGCTGTCCAGTAGCGTCGCACTCCGCCAGAAATTTGCCAAGCGAAACTGCGAACGAATGTTACTTTACACAAATACTTTTTTGTGTAAAGTAAGATTTGCAGCCGAGCCTTTCAGCGTCGGCATTTCTTGTCCGATGGCATTGGAGGCGCGGCTTTGCGCGAATTGCAGTTTGCTGCCCGGCTAAACTCGTTCCACTCCCGGTCAGAGGATTACTGGCCGCTTAAGAATCATAAAGTTACGACACTTGATCTCTTGCAGCGGGCGGCGACAGTGCCGGGCCTGAACGCGGTTGACCTGAACTACCCGGACCATCTGGCGGATGTGGGTGGCGCGGACTTGCATGCATGCCTTGTGGACAGCAAGCTCGCCCTCAACGGCTATGCAATGCGCTACTATTCCGACCCCGCTTTCAAAATCGGCGCCTTCACCAATCCCGATCCGGCGGTGCGCCGCAAGGCCATCGACCTCACCAAACGCGGCATCGATTCCCTGCGCGCGGCGGGCGGCCAAGTGATGACCCTGTGGCTAGGCCAGGACGGTTTTGATTATTCCTTCCAGGCTGACTACGGCGCGCTGTGGCAAATGGAAGTCAGCGCCATCCACGAGATCGCAGCGCATGATCCGGCCATCGACATCAGCCTCGAATACAAACCGAATGAGCCGCGCGCCTTTGCCCTTTTGCCGGATGTGGCGACGACACTGTTGGCAATTAGAGAGGCGGGCAACGCCAACCTCGGCGTGACGCTGGATTTCGCCCATGTGCTCTACGCCGGCGAAATGCCGGCCTGTGCGGCGGATCTCGTGGCGCGCCACAGCCGCCTGCTCGGCGTGCATCTCAATGACGGCTACGGCAAGCGCGACGACGGGTTGATGGTGGGTTCCGTGCATGTGCAGCAGACGATTGAACTGCTGCATGCACTTGATGTGATCGGCTACGCTGGCGCGCTGTATTTCGACACGTTTCCGGACGCTTCGGGCCTCGATCCGGTGGCCGAATGCGCCGCCAATATCAGTTCCGTTCTGGCGATGAAAAACATCGTGAAGCGGCTGCGCGGCTCGCCCGCGCTCAGCGAGGCCATGGCGCGGCAGGACAGCGTCGCGGCGCAAAGAATCGTGCAGGCGGCGATGTTTGGCCTTTAGGGGCAAGTGCGCCGCAACGATGAAAGAAGCAAGCAAAGCAACTGAACAAGGAGGGTAACATATGCAAACGAAATTCTGGATCGGCGCGCTCATGGGCGCCGCCTTCACCGCCGGGCTGTCTTTCAGCGCCAGCGCGCAGGCGCTGAAACCGCTGAGCTCCGACAGCGAGCCGGACCGCATGGACTGGTCGCAGCTGGACGCCAAATTCGGCGCGATGCCGAAAATGGCTGAAGGCATCAAGGTGGGCGCGGTCGCCAAAACCCTGACCAACGAATATTGGCGCAGCCTCGGGGAAGGCTATGTCAAGGCTGGCAAGCGCTTTGGCGTGACAGTGGATTTGCAGGCGGCGCAGAGTGAGGGCGACCAGCTCGGCCAGCTGGCGATTGCCGAAAACATGCTGACCAAAGGTTACAAGATGCTGCTGGTGTCGCCGCAGACCGATGCCAATCTGGTGCCGGCGGTGGAAGCTGCGGGCAAGGCGGGTGTGCCGGTGATCAATGTCAATGACGCGGTCATCCCCACCTCGAAAAACTATGTCGGCAACGTGCAGAAAGACAATGGCATGCGCGCCGCCAGGTGGTTTATTGCCAACCGGCCCGATGGCGGCAAGTTGGCGGTGATTGAAGGCATGGCCGGTGTTTACGCAGCAGTGCAGCGCACCGCAGGTTTTAAGGAAACCATCGCCAAGGATGGCCCCAAGCTCAGCGTTGTGGCCAGCGTGCCCGGCAACTGGGACCGCCAGCTGTCCTATGATGCGGCCACCAACATCATCCAGAAAAACCCGGACATCGTCGGCTTCTACTGCAACAATGACGGCATGGCGCTGGGTGTTGTCGAGGCGGTGAAGGCGGCTGGCAAGCTGAAGCAAATCGCAGTGATAGGCACAGACGGCATTTCCGACGCCTACAAGTCGATCAAGGACGGCGAGCTGACCGGTACGGTTGACAGTTTCCCCGTGCTGACCGGCGAAGTGGCGCTGGAAGTGGCGCTGCGGCTCCAGTCCGGCCAGAAACTGCCGCGCGTGGTGGCAACCCCGCAGGCACTGGTGACCAAGGCGAATATGGCGCGCTATTCCGGTGATGCAGCGGAAGTGCGCAAGAACCTGATTGAGGACGCCGCCGCGAAGTAAGGCGTCGCGATTCCCTTCTCCCGCAAAGCGGGAGAAGGTGGCGCGTAGCGCCGGATGAGGGCGGTCGGGCCTCTCAAATCCTGAAGGACTAAACGGCCCGACTGCCCTCACCCTAGCCCTCTCCCGTAAACGGGAGAGGGGACGGATTCGGCTTTACAAACCGAAATTCATACTGTCGTCAGGTCACTCCATTGCCCACCCCCGCCGCCGCCCCGCTCCTCTCCCTCCAGCACATCTCCAAGGCATTCCCTGGCGTGCAGGCGCTTGCCGATGTCAGCTTTGATGTGTGCGCTGGCGAAGTGCATGCGCTGATTGGCGAGAATGGCGCGGGCAAATCGACGCTGCTGAAAATCCTGTCGGGCGTCTACCGCGCCAGCTCCGGCGAAATCCGCATCGCTGGCGATCCCCACGAAATAGCCAGCCCACGCGCCGCGCAAAATCTCGGCATTGCGCTGATCCATCAGGAATTGCAGCAGGTGCCGGAACTTGACGTGGCGCAGAACATGTTTCTGGGCCGCCAGCACCGGCGCTTTGGCATTTTTAATGACAGGCAGCGCATGCGCAATGAGGCGCGCGCCATCCTGCAAAACCTCGATCCCACAATTGATGTGACAGCGCCCATCAAAACATTGCGCGTGGCGCAGCGGCAGATTGTCGAGATTGGCAAGGCGCTGCTGGCGAGAGCCCGCATTATCGCCATGGATGAGCCGACCTCCAGCCTGACACCGCGCGAATTCGAAAAACTGACGGCGGTCATCAAGACGCTGTCGGCGCAGGGTGTTGCGGTCATCTACGTCTCGCACAAGCTCGACGAAGTTTTCCGTGTTGCGTCAAAGGCGAGCGTGCTGCGGGATGGCAAGCTGGCGGGGCAGGCTGATCTTGCCACCAGCACGGAGGCTGATCTCGTCGCCCTGATGGTTGGCCGCGCCCTGACTGTCAGCCATCGCGAGAGCCACGCGCAGGCGGACGTGGCCTTGTCGGTTGAGAACCTTGCACGCGGCGAGGCGGTGCGTGACGTATCCTTTGATCTGCACGCCGGGGAGATTTTGGGAATTGCCGGGCTGGTGGGGGCAGGGCGGACTGAAATTGTGCGGCTGATCGCGGGCCTCGATCGCCCGACCGGGGGGACACTCAAAGTCAGGGGCCGCGCTGTCGCCTTCCGCTCGCCGCGCGATGCCATCCGGGCCGGAATTGCGCTCCTGCCGGAGGACCGCAAGAAGGAAGGCATCATTCCGCTGCGCCCGGTCTTCGCCAATGTTGCCCTGCCGCGTCTTGGTGGGCTCGCACGTTTCGGCCTGCTCAATCTTGCCAGAGTGCGGGCGGCGGTTTCGGCCCTCACGCGCAGCGTCTCCATGCGCCCCGATGATGTTAATCGCCCGATCCGGCTGTTTTCCGGCGGCAACCAGCAAAAGGCGATTATCAGCCGTTGGCTGATGGCAAAATCGGCCATCCTTATTTTTGACGAACCCACCCGGGGCATTGATGTCGGGGCCAAGAACGAGATCTACCAGCTGATAGAAAACCTTGCCCGCGAGGGCCGCGCCATTATCGTTGTCTCCTCTGAACTTCCGGAAATATTGCGGCTGGCCGACCGTGTTCTGGTGGTCAGGCGTGGCGCGATTGCCGGAATTGTACCGCGCGGTGTGCTGAGTGAAGCAGCCGTGATGCGGATGGCGGTCTGACCTTGGCCAAATTATGCAAAACAGGAAAACCGCCGGATGACGTCCCCAGCCGAAACGACCACACGCTTGTCACTCGCCTGGCGCGATCTTGGCACGATCATCGGCCTCGTCATCATTGTCCTGGTGTTTTCCAGCCTCTCCGACGTGTTCCTGACCCAGCGCAATCTGGTCAACATTCTCCAGCAATCCAGCCTCAACGCCTGCATCGCCATCGGCATGACGCTGGTCATTATATCCGGCGGCATTGACCTGTCTGTCGGCCCGATAGCCGCGCTGACGGCAGTCGTCTGCGCCACGGCGATTGTGGCGGGCACGCCGGTCATCGTCGTCTTCACCATGGCTTTTGCCATCGGCGCTGCCTGCGGCCTGCTCAATGGTTGCCTCATTGCCTATGCCGGCCTGCAACCCTTTATCGTCACGCTCGGCACGCTCAGCGTGTTGCGGGCACTCGCCCTGATATTCACCGGCGGCAGCCCGATTCTCGGCGTGCCTGCGGATTTCCGCACGCTGTTCACCTCGCAGATCGGCATACTGCCCGTGCCGGTCGTCATCGTCGCGGTCATCAGCGTCCTGGTCTGGGTGCTGCTGGCCCGCACACCGCTGGGCGAATATATTCTGGCGGTGGGTGGCAATGAGGAGGCGGCGCGGGTCAGTGGCGTGCCCATCGCGGGGACCAAAATTTCGGTTTATGTCATCTCCGGCATTCTTGCCGCACTGGCCGCGCTGATTCTCGTCGCCCGCCTCGGTGCGGCCGAGCCCACGCTTGGCAATTTGTGGGAACTTGAGGCTATTGCGGCCGCAGCCATTGGCGGAGCTTCACTGTCAGGCGGCAAGGGCTCCATCATCGGCACGATTATTGGCGCCATCGTGCTGGGGGCGATGCGCAATGGCCTGACCTTGCTCAATGTTCAGGCGTTTTACCAATTGCTTGCCACTGGTATCATCATCATAGCTGCCATGTTGATCGACCGTCTGACGCGAGGCAAGGAATGAGCGCCCCCATGGACCCACGCACCGTGGGGCCGCGCATCCGCATGATGCTGCCCGACATGTCAGTGATGGAGCAGCGCATCACCGAACTGCTGCTTGCCCGCGACTTTGACGACACGCTGCCGCTGAAACAGGTGGCGGATGACAGTCAGGTGTCGGAAGCCATGGTGGTGAAGACCGCCAAGAAACTCGGCTTTGACGGTTTTCGCGAGCTGCGCGCCGCGCTGGTCGAGTACAAGCGCCTGCCTTCGGTGGACATGCACGAGGAGGTGACGCCGGAAGACACGGCGGAGATGATACTGAAAAAAGTCTTCCGGACTTCGGTGCAGGCGCTGGAGGAGACGCTGGCGATCCTCGACATCGCCGCCTTCAAGCGCGCCGCTGATCTCATCCACGTGAGCCGCCAGCGCGATTTTTACGGTCTTGGCGGTTCGGCGCAAATTGCGCGTGACGCCGCCCACAAGTTTCTGCGCATCGGCATCCGTGCTTCGGTTTTTGATGACACGCATATGATGGCGATGTCGGCGAACTTGCTCGGGCCGGGTGATCTGGCCATCGCCTTCTCGCATTCGGGCCGCTCGTCCGGGCTGGTGGACGCCGTGCAGTTTGCCAAAGGCAATGGCGCGTCAATTATCGCTGTCTCCAACTATGACACAGGCCCCATCGCTGAACTGTCCGATGTTGTGCTCTGCTCGACCGCGCGCGGCTCGCCGCTGACCGGCGAGAACGCGGCGGCCCGGATTGCGCAGCTCAATATTATGGACGCGGTATTTATAGCCGTGGCGCAAAAGGGCTATGCCCAGGCTGAAAGCAACCTGTCGCGCACCATGGCCGCCGTCCACACCAAGCGCAAATAGGCAGGGGCCACCATGTCAGAACCGAAGTTTGACGTGATTGTCTGCGGCAGCCTGCACCTCGACATTATAGTGGAGGCCCCGCACCTGCCACGCCTTGACGAGACGGCGGCGGGCAAATCGTGGCGTCAGGCCTGCGGCGGCAAGGGCGGCAATCAGGCCGTTCAAGCGGCACGGCAAGGCGCACGCACGGCGATGATCGGGCGCGTCGGTGCGGATGATTTTGGCTGGCGTCTCTATGCCCATCTCGACGCGGCCGGCGTTGACCGCAGCGGCGTTCGCGTTGCCGGTGAAGCCGGGACTGGCATGAGCGTTGCCATTGTCGACGCCAATGGTGATTATGGCGCGGTGATTGTGTCGGGTGCGAACCTGTCGCAAAAGGCGACGCGGATCGTGGCGGACTGGCGCCGCCTTGGCGGCGCGCGCGTGCTGGTCCTGCAGAACGAAATTCCGGAGGCCGCGAATATCGCCGCAGCCACCATCGCACGGGAATCCGGCGCGCTGGTGGTGCTCAACGCCGCGCCAGCGCGTGCGATGGACGCGGCGCTGCTCGATCTTGTCGATGTGCTGTTGGTCAACAAGGTTGAGGCGGAGATGCTGTCGGGCGCGCCGGTCGGCGACAGGCCAGGCGCCATCGCCGCGCTGGCGAGCCTTGGGGCCGGGCACCGGACAGTCATCGTCACGCTTGGCGGCGGCGGACTGGTAGTTGCAGTGCCGGGCAAAGCCCCGGTTGAGATTGAAGCCTTGCCAGTGAGCGTCGTCTCGACGCATGGCGCGGGCGACTGCTTTGCCGGGGCGTTGGCCGCGCGCCTTGCAGCGGGCGAGGATGTGCTGGCGGCCTGCCACTTCGCCAATGCCGAAGCGGGCGCGTTTGTCGGCGGCGTTCACGCTGATGCGGCGCAGGGAAGGATTTCATAGCATGCTGAAAGGCATTGACCCTGTCCTCTCCGCCGAAGTCCTGCAGGTGCTCATGCTGATGGGCCATGGCGACGATCTCGTCCTCTGCGACGTCAACCACCCCGCCGCCAGCATCGCCAGACACACGTCGCATGGTAAACTCATCGATATGAGCGGCTGCGACCTGCCGCGCGCCGCCGCCGCCATACTCTCGCTGATGCCGCTCGACACATTTGTCGAGGAGCCGGTGATGCGCATGCAGGTTGTCGGCGACCCGCAAGGCACCGCGCCGATTTTTGCGCGCATGCAGCAGACGCTCGACACGGCGGAAGGCAGACCGGTGCGCATGGGCGCACTGGAGCGCTTCGGTTTCTATGCCGCCGCCAAACGCGCCTTCGCCATCATCCGCACCTCGGACCCCGGGCCTTATGGCTGTTTCATACTGCGCAAGGGCGTGATTTGAGGCGGCTGCGGTTTGGCGCCGCATGTGGACTGCCGCCGCTGGCGCTGTGCCAGCTCTGCGCAGTGGCAATCGGCGCGCGCCTGTGCCACTTGGTCCCGTGCCGCCGCCAGGGAGACTGACCGATGAAGAAACATGCGTTGATTGCCGGTGCCAGCGGAATTATCGGCCGCCAGCTTGCAGAATATCTTGCGGAGACTGGCGGCTGGGAGGTGACCGGCCTGTCGCGCCATGGCCGCAGCCTGCCAGGCGGCGTCACGCCTGTGGCCGTGGATCTCAATGATGCCGCAGCCGTGGCACGCGCGCTGAAGCCGGTGTCACCCAGCCATGTTTTCATCACCGCATGGTCGCGTCAGGCGACTGAGGCCGAGAACTGCCGCGTCAACGGCGCGATGGTGTCAAACCTGCTGGCCGCGCTCAATGGCAAGGCCATTGCCCATGTGGCGCTGGTCACCGGTCTCAAACACTATATGGGGCCGTTTGAAGCCTATGCGCGCTCAAAACCGGTGACGCCGTTTCGCGAGGAGCAGCCGCGTCTGCCTTATGAAAATTTCTACTACACCCAGGAGGACGTTGTATTCGCCGGAGCAAAGCAGCAGGGCTACAGCTGGAGCGTGCACCGGCCCCACACGCTTATCGGCTATGCGGTGGGCAATGCCATGAACATGGCGGGCACGCTCTGCGCCTATGCCGCCATCTGCAGGGAAACCGGACTGCCATTCGTGTTTCCCGGTTCGCCAGAGCAGTTTGTGGCCGCCGTTGATGTGACAGACGGGCGCATTCTGGCGCAGCATCTGGCATGGGCGGTGGCAACACCGGCAGCGGCCAATGCGGCGTTTAATGTGGTCAATGGCGAGGTGTTCCGCTGGAACTGGCTGTGGCCGAAACTCGCGGATTATTTCGGCATGGAACCAGCGCCGTATCCCGGCCATGCCAGCCCGCTTGAACGCAGCATGGCAGGCATGGAGCCGGTGTGGGACCGCATTGTTGCGCGGCATGGCCTCAAGCCAAATCCGCTGGCCGACGTGGCGTCCTGGTGGCATTCGGACGCGGATTTGGGCCGGACAATCGAGAATTTTACCGACATGACCAAGAGCCGCGATCTTGGCTTCCTGTGCTACCAGAATACGCTCAGGTCATTCATTGACGCTTTCGGCCGGCTGCGGCAGGAGCGGATCGTGCCGTAAGCAATATTGTGGACGGACCTGTTGAAGCCTGCGCGGGCGGGATGCGGTCAAAACTTGCCTCAACGCGCAGCCCGGCCTATTGACCCGTCTCCCGCATCCGCGGCCAGCCGCACAGAACGGATCAAGCCCCATGGCCGCGCCAAAGCGTGCAACTGAACACGCGCCTCCCAGCGTCGCCCCGGCACGCTTCCTGATTGTTGAGGCACGCTTCTACGATGCCATCGGCGCCGAGCTGCTGGCGGGCGCGCAGGCTGCCTTTGCCGCGGCGGGCGCAAGCTGCGATGTCATCAGCGTGCCTGGCGCGCTGGAAATCCCTGCGGCCATTGTCATTGCGCTGGACGCGGCGGCGCGCGCGCGGCGGCCCTATCAGGGCGCGGTTGCGCTTGGCTGCGTTATCCGTGGCGAGACCTATCACTTTGAAATTGTGGCGGGCGAATCCTCGCGCGCCCTGATGGACATGTCGGTTGCGCGCGGCCTCGCGCTCGGCAACGGCATTCTCACGGTTGACAGCGAAGATCAGGCGCATGCGCGCTCCGCGCAAAATCGCGGTGACAAGGGCGGTGACGCTGCCCGCGCCGCGCTGGCGCTCCACAGCCTCAAATACAGATTGGGTTCCGCATAATGGCCGCCGCCAACCGCTCCGCCGCCCGTCTCAATGCCGTGCAGGCGCTCTACCAGATGGATGTTGCGGGCAAAGGCGTCAGCGAAGTCATTGCCGAGTTTGAGAGTCACTGGATTGGCCAGGAAATTGAGGGGGTTTCATACAATCCCGCCGAAGTCGCCTTTTTCAAAGACATCGTATCCGGCATGCTTGAGGACCAGCAGGCCATAGACACGCATGTTGACGCGGCGCTGACCGAAGGCTGGCCGCTGCGGCGCGTCGAGACTGTGGTGCGCGCCATTCTGCGCGCGGGTGCCTATGAGCTGCGCAAGCGCCGGGATGTGCCGGCGCGGGCGATTATTTCAGAATATGTGGACATTGCCGCAGCCTTCTATGACCGCGACGAGTCAGGCCTGATCAACGCCGTGCTCGACTCGCTGGCCCGGGATTTCCGGCCCGGGGAGTTTCAGCCGAAGGCGGGGTGAGGGGAGCAGGTTGATGTAACTCGGTCGTCTTGGCCAGGCTCGTCCCGGACATCCACGCGGTCTTGCCTCGTGCTTCTTGCCGACCCTTGCGCAGCGGCGCGGCGTGGATGGCCGGGACCAGCCCGGCCAAGACGAAGAGAGTGCGAAAACAAAATCGTTCCAAGCCCAGGAGAAGCAGCCGTGAAGCTGCATTACTACCCCGAGACAGACAGTCTCTCCATTGAGCTGAAAACTCAGCCCGGCGTCGAAACGCGCGAGATCGCCGACGGTCTCATTGCCGGTCTCGACGCCGAAGGCAGCGTGGTGGGGCTGGACATTGACGGCGCATCGACGCGGCTGGATTTGACAACGCTCGAAACTGTGTCGCTGCCCTTCACCGCGACACGGGCCGCGTAAGCCTCACCCCCGCATCCGCGCGCCCTTGGGGTCGATCGCCGGCCCATCCATCCGCACGGCTTTGCGCCGCACGCCGAGAATCTCGATTTCAAAGTTCTGTTCGCCCGCCAGCTCTTTGGGCACATAACCCAGCGCCAGCGAGCGCCTGAAACTGTGGCCATAGCCGCCGGATGTCACCCAGCCGACGACCTTGCCCGCGTGCCAGACCGGCTCGTCGCCGATGGCGTCAGCGCCCTTCGCCTCGACGCCGAAGGTCAGCAGCCGCAGCGCGCCGCCGCTCGCCTTTTCGCGCAGCGCCGCCTCGCGGCCAATGAAATGACTCTTGCGGAAATCCACGAAGCGCGACAGACCCGCCTCCAGCGGCCCGTAAATCGGGCGATACTCGCGCGACCATGACCCAAAGCTTTTTTCCAGCCTGAGCGAATTCAGCGCCCGCCCGCCAAACAGTTTTATGCCGTGCTTGCGGCCCGCCTGCATCAGCAGGTCGAACAGCCCGCGCTGATAGTCGCCCGTCACCCACATCTCGTAGCCAAGCTCGCCGGTAAACGACACGCGCCCGACCAGCGCCGGGACCATGCCGATATCCATTTTGCGGAAGCTCATGAACGGGAAATGTTCGGTCGCAAGATCGTCGCGCACAAGGCCTTGCAGCAGGGCGCGGGCGTTTGGCCCGGCGATGGCAAGGCCGGTGTACTGCATCGCGCAGGGGCGGATATGGACACCGCTGGCCGGCATGTGCCGCTCAAACCAGCGCATGTAATAGTCCTCCGCCGCATAGGTGCCGACAAGGAAGAAGTTTTCCGGCGCGTGGCGGCAGACAGTAAAATCGCCGATCAGCTTGCCTTGTTCGTTGAGCATCGGCGTCAGCACCATGCGGCCGACCTCAGGCACGCGGTTCGTCATCACATGGCCCAGAAACGCCGCCGCGCCAGGTCCGGTTACCTCAAACTTGCCGTAGTTGGACGTTTCGATCAGCCCGACCTTTTCCCGCACGGCCTTGCATTCGGCGGCGACAAATTTGTGCGAGGCGGCGCGGTGGAAGGTGAAGGCCTCCTCGGTGGTCTCGCCTTGCGGAGCAAAAAACAGCGCATGCTCCAGCCCGCAGTAGTCGCCGAACGCCGCGTTGGCCTTTTGCAGCCGCTCGTAGACCGGCGTCGTGCGCAGGGGCCGCGCGGCGGGCAGCTCCTCGTTGGGGAAGCGGATACGGAAGCGGCGCGAATAATTTTCGCGCACTTTGGCATTGGTGTAGGCCATGGTTGCCCAATCGCCGTAGCGCGCCACATCCATGCCCCAGATGTCCGCGCCCGGATCACCGTGCACCATCCAGTTCGACAGGGCGAGGCCAACGCCGCCGCCCTGGCTGAAACCGGCCATGACGCCGCAGGCAACCCAGAAATTTCTGAGGCCGCGTATCGGACCAACAAGAGGATTTCCATCTGGCGCAAAAGTGAATGGCCCGTTGATGACCTTCTTGATCCCGGCCTTGCCGATGTCGGGAAAATGCTTGAACCCCACAGCGAGGCTGGGAGCGATGCGCTCCAGATCATCGGGCAGCAGATTCTGTCCGAAATCCCAAGGCGTTTCACGCTCTGACCAGGGTTTGCCGCGCCGCTCATAGGTGCCGAGCAGCATGCCACCACGCTCCTGCCGCGTGTAGATTTCACCCTCGAAATCGATGGCGCCGCACAGCTCGGGCTGGCCGCGCAGCGCAGGCATGTCCCCGGTGATAAAATACTGGTGCTCCATGGCAAGCACAGGTAGTTCCAGCCCCGCCATGCGGCCCACCTCGCGCGCCCACAGGCCGCCGGCGTTGACAATGTGCTCGGCGTGAACCACGCCTTTTTCCGTCACCACATCCCACGAGCCATCGGCGTGCTGCGCAAGGCTGGTGACGCGTGTCTGACGATAGATTTCCGCCCCGCCGATCTGCGCCGATCTGGCGTAGGCATGCGTCACGCCATAGGGATCGACATGGCCTTCAATCGGGTCATAAACCGCGCCGACAAACTTCTTCTTGTTGAGCAGCGGGAATTTTCGGTGCGCCTCATCAATGGAAATTTCGGTCAGGTCCATGCCCAGATAGCGCCCGCGCGCAATGGCCATGCGCAGCCAGTCCATCCGTTCAGGCGTGCCAGCCAGCAGCAGGCCGCCGGTGATATGCGTGCCGCAGGACTGGCCGGAGATCGCCTCAATCTCCTTGTAGAGATTGATGGTGTATTGCTGAAGTTTTGCGACATTCGGGTCGCCGTTGACAGTGTGCATGCCGCCCGCCGCATGCCATGTGGAGCCTGAGGTAAGCTCGGCCCGCTCCAGCAGCACCACATCGCGCCAGCCGAGTTTTGTCAGGTGATACAGTACGCTCGCGCCAACAACGCCGCCGCCGATGACGACTACTTGTGCATGGGATTTCATCTGCGCGCTCATCTCAAAAATCCGTTTTCACGCCGCCCTGCGCCTTGCGCATGGCGACAAACTCCGCCAGCGCCTCATAACGCTCCTGCTCCATCGGCGGCGCTTCAAAGCGCGCGAGGCGCTCCTTGTACAGGCGGTTTGCCGTGTCGTAGGCAGTTGGCGCGCCCGCATCCTGCCAGTTCTCGTAATTGCGCCAGTCGGAAATCATCGGCGCGAAAAACGCCGTGCGGTAGCGCGCCTGCGTATGGGCGCAGCCGAAATAATGCCCGCCGGGGCCAACCTCGCGCATGGCGTCGAGCGCCAGTTCCTCGTCATCCACAAGGACGGGTTTGAGAAAATCGGCCACCATTGCCAGCAGATCGGCATCGAGCATCATTTTTTCGAATGAAGCGTGCAGCCCGCCCTCCATCCAGCCCGCGCCATGCATCAGCAGGTTGGCCCCGCCCATGATCGCGCCCCATAGCGAGAACACGCTTTCATAAGCGGCCTGCGCGTCAAGCGTGTTGGCAGCGCAGGTGTTTGACGAGCGGTAGGGCAGGCCGTAGCGCCGCGCCAGCTGCCCGCCGATCAGCGCGGACTTCATGTATTCGGGCGTGCCAAAGGCGGGCGCGCCGGATTTCATGTCAACATTGGAGGTGAAGCCGCCATAGACGAAGGGCGAGCCCGCGCGGACAGTCTGCGCGAGGCAGAGGCCCGCCAGCGCCTCGGCATTCTGCTGCGCCACCGCGCCCGCGATGGTCACCGGCGCCATGGCACCGGCCAGCGTGAAGGGCGTGACGACAGTCACCTGATTGTGCCGCGCCATCTGGAGGATGCCCTCGGCCATCGGCCCATCAAGCCGCAGCGGCGAGGAGGTGTTGATGATGGTGAAAACCGACGGCTCGCGATCCAGCGTCGCCGCGTCAATGCCGCGCGCGCGCTTGACCATTTCAAAGGCGTCGAGGTTGCGGTCACGCCCGAGGCTGTAGGCGTGGATCGGTTTGTCGGACAGGGTGAGCATGTCAAACAGCGCGTCGAGATGGCGGACGGAAGCGTGGATGTCGGCGGGTTCGACCGGGTAGCCGCCCCACAGATGCACACAGTCGATGGTCTGGCCGAGGCGGATGAAGTTTTTGAAGTCGGTGTGGTTGCCTGGGCGCCGCCCGCCGTCGCGGTCAGCGCTGTTGGGGGCGCTGGCGACCGAGCAGAAAGCGGTGTGATCTTCGCCAATTGTCAGCGCCCGCGCGGGGTTGCGCGAATGCAGGGTGAAACTGCGCGGGGCCTTGCCGATTTGCGCCTCGATCAGCGCGGGGTCGAAGCGGACCCGCTGCGTACCGCTTTCCACATCCGCGCCGGCATCCTTGAGAATGGCGCGCGCTTCCTCATGCAGCACATCAAGGCCGATTTCCTGCAGCACGCGCAACGAGGCGCGGTGGATCGATTCGAGCTGGTCAGCCGAAACAGCGGGCACCGGCGGGTAGGGGTTGCGCGGCTGGGCAGCAGGCGGCTGCACGGCGCTGGACTGCGCGCGCTCCGCCTTGCGGCCGCCTTGCCGGCGGTGCTGGCGGGCCTCCGGGTGTGCGGGGGCGGCGGTTTCTGGCTTGGCCATTCGGGGTCCTTGGCGGGTTTGCCTGCACTGTCTAGCAAACATCGGCGACAATAAATCATGTCTTTTTGGCATTGCCCCATCGCATTTCCCGCCGCTTGTTAGCCACCTGTTGACCAAGGCGGCAGACTGCCAGAGCGCGTTCACCGCTTGCGGGTGCGGCCTGTGCTATTTTACCAGGGCAATTTTTGGCGGGACGGTCATGGGAAAAATTTTGCCGGTCATCATGTGCGGCGGCGCGGGCACACGGGTGTGGCCCGAGTCACGCGAAAGCCTGCCCAAGCAGTTCATTGCGCTGGTGGGCGAGCGCTCGACTTTCCAAAATCTGCTGGCCATTTTGCGGGATTCGGCAGCCTTTGACGCGCCCATCGTCATCACCAATCACGATTACCGCTTCCGCGTTGGCGAGCAGATGCAGGAAATGGCGGTCAGCGGCGAGATTGTGCTTGAACCGATGCGGCGGGATTCGGGACCCGCCGTTGCCGTGGCGGCAGAAATGGCCTTGCGCCGCGCGCCCGGCACGGTTGTCGCGGTGCTCGCCTCCGATCATGCAATAGCCAATCCGCAGGAATTTGCAGCAAAATGCATTGAGGCGGCGGCGGCGGCCCGGGCGGGCGCAATTGTCACGTTCGGCATCAAGCCCTCGCATCCGGCCACGGGTTACGGTTATATCCGGCCGGGTCACCCATTGGGCGGCATGTCCGATGTGCGCAAGATTGATGCGTTTGTGGAAAAACCCGGCGCGGAGCGTGCCCAAGCCTATCTTGCTGAAGGATATTTGTGGAATTCCGGCAATTTCTTCTTCCGCGCCGATGTCATGAAAAACGAGATCGCCAAATTTGAGCCGATGATGGCAAGCGCCGCGCAGGCGGCGGTTGAGGGTGCCCGGCGGGATCTTGATTTTCTGCTGCTTGATGCCGGGGCCTTTGAAAAAGCGCCGAAAAAATCCATTGATTTCGCCGTGATGGAGCGCACCGGCGAGGCGGCGGTGCTTGCCGCTGACTTTGGCTGGTCGGATGTGGGCGACTGGGCGGCGGTGCATGACCTGTCACCGCGTGATCTTGATGGCAACAGCATCCGCGGCCACGGCGTGGTGATGGATAGCCACAACGTGCATATCCGCGCCGATGACCAGCTGACAGCTGTTGTCGGCCTCGACGATGTGGTGGTGGTCACCACGCAGGACGCTGTGCTTGTCGTGCACCGGTCGCAAACTGCAAGAGTCAAACAACTCGTTGAAAAACTGAAGAAACTTGGCCGGAAAGAAGCCACCGAGCACAAGCGCATGTACCGGCCATGGGGCTACTACCAGGCCATCGATTCAGGCGCGCGCTACCAGGTCAAGCGCATCGTCGTAAAACCGGGCGGCCGGCTGTCGCTGCAAAAGCATTTCCACCGCGCCGAGCACTGGGTGGTTGTGCGCGGCACGGCGGAGGTGACGCGCAACGCGGACGTGTTGCTGGTGCATGAGAACGAGTCCGTCTACCTGCCGATCGGCTGCACCCACCGCATGGTCAACCCAGGCAAGATCAACCTTGAGCTGATCGAGGTGCAGGTCGGTTCGTATACGGGCGAGGACGACATCGTGCGCATTGAGGATGTGTATAACCGCAGCTGAGCCGGCGTAGAGTTTTCTGACGGAGCGGCAACAGCGGATGTATCGCTCGAAAGCCGCTTCGCGGCGCTCGCAAGGACGGGCAGGCCGACCCAAAACTCAGTCACTTTGGCCGCAGCGCCTCTACAGCGCGTTGCGGTATGCCTTGCGCGAAAACACCGTCAGAAACAGAATCCGCATGTCCAGCCACAGCGACCAGTTGTCGATGTAATAAAGGTCGCAGGTGACGCGGTTGTGCATTTTGCCGACAGTGGAAGTTTCGCCGCGAAAACCGTTGACCTGCGCCCAGCCGGTGATGCCGGGAATGACGTTGTGGCGGCGGGCGTAGAGGGCGATCTTGTTGTCGAACTGCTGGTCGTGGGCGAGAGCATGCGGGCGCGGGCCAACCAGCGACATGTTACCAAACAGCACGTTGATCAGCTGCGGCAATTCATCGAGGTTGAGGCGGCGCAGCCAGCGCCCGACGCGGGTGACGCGGGCATCGCCAGCTGTCGCCTGACGGAAGGCCGGGCTATTTTCCATCACGGACATGGAGCGGAACTTGAAAATGCGGAACGGCTCCTGGTTGAAGCCATAGCGCCGCTGCAGGAAGAAAACCGGACCGCGGCTTTCGAATTTGATCGCCAGCGCGATCAGCGCAAACACCGGTGCCAGCACCAGCAGGCCGAGCGCGGCAAGGGTGCAGTCGATCACCCGCTTCTGCAAAACCTCGATCATGGTGAGCGGCTTGCGCACGAGGTTGAGCGAGGACACCGGCCCCATGTGCGAGATATGCGCATCGCTGAACCGGTCAAGCACCCGCTCGGGCCCCAGATGAATCGCGGCAGGCACGCGCAGGAACGCCTCCACCGCAGAATCAATGACCTCCTGCTGTGACCAGGGCGCGAGGATGAACACATCATCGGGCCGCAGCATGCGGGCCGAGGCGGCGGCCAGCGCAAGATCAGCTTTCAGGGTCTCGCGGCTGGCGCGCAGCGCGACGGCCGCCACCACCTGCACGCCCATTTCCCACGGGCGGTAGCGCGCCGAAAACGCCTGCACCTCATCCTCAAGGCCGACCAGAAAAATGCGCCGGGCCGAGACCGCGCCGCTCATCGAGCCTGCGCGCACGAGGCGGATGATGACAATGCGCACCAGGATCAAGGCGGCAAACCCGCAGAGGTAGAACGCCAGCACTGTGGCGCGCGAAAATATGGCGCTGGTCTTGGTCATGAAGCCCAGCGCCAGGGCGCTGAGGAAAGCGATGTTCCATTGCATGAACAAGCGGCCGAAGTGGCCCTGGAAACTGAGGTACTTTGACAGCTCATAGTCATCACGTGATATTTTGGGGACCAGCACCAGCAGGCCAATGATGAAGCCAACCTGCAGGAATGAGTCGATCGGCTGAAACCCCTCATACCGCGCCAGATGATAGGCAAGTCCGGCACCAACCGATGTCGTGACAATCGCGCCGAGGTCCGCCAGCGCGGCGGCAAAAGCAAACAGGCCGCGCACCAGCGCCGTGTTGTGGCGCGGCATGGCTGCGGTCCAGGAAGATCGCATGCCCAGCGTAACCGGCGGCAGAACTCGTTTGACTCCGGCCTGTGCCGTCTCAACTCTACGCGCGTACGCCATGACATTGCGTCCCAAAATGAAACAATCCAGCCCATTAACGGAGCGCGGCCTGTGTTCCAAGCCCCGCATGCGGGAAATGTGGCAATTCGCGCGCCAGCGGGAAAGGTGCGATTCCGGGCAGCCCAGGCACCGCCGCGGCAGCGGCCGGTTATGCACTAAAATGTCTCGTTAATTAAAAGTATTAATGTAATTCAGTAGTATGTATTAATAACTGACGAGCGTTTTTGGCTTCGGCAGTCGCTCCGCGCCGTGGTGAACATTTCGTAACGAATTATGCTTAACCTGTTGCTTCAGCGCCCGTGCCACGCACGTGCCGATAAATATATACCCGGCGCAGCCAGCGAAATTTCGCGCAGGCCGGGTTGAGGTCCGAAAGGCCGGTTCGTGTTCCCTCGTGATCAGACGCCAGCAGAACCTGAGGGCGAGGGACCGCAGACGTGGCGCGATCCGGCGCGGGAGGGGCGCGAGCGGGAAGGCGCAGACCTTGGCGAAATGCTGCGCATCATCGCGCGCCACTGGTTCGCGGTGCTGTTGCCGCTGGTGCTGGCGACGTCGCTGGCGCTGGCCTACCTTGTGGTGACGCGCCCGACCTATACGGCCACCGCCTCGATCCTGATTGATGCGCGGGTCAAGTCACCGGTGACATCCGACTCAGGGCCGGCGCTGGGTTTTCCGGATGCGGCGCTGGTTGAAAGCCAGGTCAAGCTGATCGCCTCGGATGTCGTGCTGCGCCGGGTGGTGGTGGGCGAGAAGCTGATGGAGGATCCGGAGTTTATCATTGCCTCGCCCGGCCTGCGAGACCGGTTGCTTGGGCTGATCGGCCTTGGCGGGGCAGCCCCTGGCGGTGGTGACCCGACCGCCAACGCGCTGGGCACGCTGGCGCGGGCGGTGACGGTCAAGCGCTCCGAGCGCACTTATGTCATGGATGTGGACGTGGCGGCGGGCGATGGCCAAAAGGCGGCACGTATCGCCAATGCCATATCGCGCGCCTACATCGCAGACCAGCAGGATGCGCGCTATGAGACCTCAAAGCGCGACATTGATTTTCTGCGGGTGCGGCTTGAGAGCCTGCAGGCCCGCGTTCAGGACGCCGACCGCAAGGTTGAGGACTACAAGACCCAGAACCGGATTTCGGATGCCAATGGCAAGCTGATCAATGAGCAGCAGTTGCTGGAGGTGACGACCGCCCTTGGCGCCGCGCATGCGCGCGCCAGCGAGGCCAAGGCCAAGTATGACCAGATTCAGCGGCTGGCAAATTCGGGCAAGCTGCCGGACGCGACAAGTGACGCGGTGAAGTCCGTCACCATCGACAAGCTGCGCGGGCAATATGCCGAGATTGCGCGGCAGGAGGCCAATTTCCGCGCCACGCTTGGCGCGCGCCATCCGGCGATGGTTGAGGTGGAAACGCAGCTGCGCGAGGTGCGCCGCCTGATTGCCGAGGAGCTGAAGCGCATCGCCGACACCAGCGCCAATGAGTATCAGACCGCGCGTTCAGCCGAGACGGCACTTGAGCGCCAGTCGGACTCGCTTAAAAAAGCCAGCAGCGTGACCAACCAGTCGCTTGTGCAGTTGCGCGAGCTGCAACGTGAGGCGGATGCGCAGCGCAGTGTCTACGAAAAATTCCTGCGCACGCGCGAGACCCTGACCGGCGATAATTCTGAACAGCCGATCGCCCGCATCATTGCGCCGGCACTGCCTTCAAATGTCCCCTCGGCGCCGCGCCGCGCCGCAATACTGTCACTGGCAATTATCGGGGGTCTGGCGCTGGGCATCGCCAACGCGCTGCTGGCGCATGCCTGGCGCAGGGGGCCGGCGCCCGCAGGCAGGCTGCCGCGCGCGCTGGACGCGCTTCGCCTGTCGCGACGCAATGGGCCTGCCCCGCCCGCGCCGGCTGCGCAGGAGCCGCCCGGTGTTGCGGCCAGGACACTGGCACATGGCGGCGGGCTTGCGCGACCTGGGTCGGCAGCGCCAACGCAGCCGCCAGGCATGGCACCCGCAGCGCCCGCCGCAGCCTCGCCGCCGCGCGCCGGCCGCCGCAGCGCGGATGTGCCGCGCGTTATCGGGTCAATGCCGACACTCGCGCCAGCGCGCCAGCCTGGCACCAACTGGTTTGCGCGCCACGCAGGCGGCGAGCCTGTGGTGGACGCCCTGAACGCCGCGCATGCGCGGCCCGGCAGCGCCTACGCAGAGGCGATACACGCGATACTGGCGCAAATTCGCGGCAGCCTGAGCGAGGGTGACCCGCAGACAGTTCTCGTGACCGCGCGCCATGCCAATATTGGTGTCAGCGCGCTGTCAGCAAATCTGGCTTTTGCTGCTGCGGCTGAAGGCGAGCGGGTGCTGCTGATTGAGGCCAATGGCGCGCATCCCGTGCTCTCCACGCTCGTGCAGGAGGGCGGCATCGCCACGCCCATCATGCTGAAGGGCGTCATGCGCCTTGCCTACCGCCTTGATGCGGGAGACGAGGGCATGCTGATGGTGGTGCCGCTGGAGGACGAGCCTGAGGCGGGCGCGCCTGATGTGGCTGTGTCGGGTCGCCGCCTCGACGGCATAAAAAACAACTTCAGTTTTGTTGTCATCGACGGCGCGGTGATCGGTGACGATGATGCGACGATGATGGCCTCGGCCGCCACCGACATCATCATTGTTTCCGGCGCCCCGGAATGTGACAGCGAGAGTCTCGCCGGGCTTTGCGCGGACCTTGGCGTGCCGTCCCAAAAAATTTACGGGCTGGTGCTGTCGCGCAGTGATGCCGCGAGCCGGGCGGCGTGAGCGCCCTTCAGCCTGCGGGCCACAGGCTGCCCGCGCGGGCCAGGCGTTTTGGCAGTGCCGGGGCCGCCGCCCTTGAGCTGATTTCCGTTGGCGCGCTGTTTCTGGTCTCGGCGCTGGCGCTGAATGCCTGGGGGTTCAACTACGAGACCACCGGCGGCACCGTGTTCGAGAAAATTCACCCCGCCACCTGGGCGGCCTTTGCCGCGCTGGCGCTGCTGCTGCTGCGCCGTCCCGCGCCGCTGTTGTATCTCAACGCGCTGGTAAAATCCAGTCCGGGCCTGCTGGTCTATGGCATCGCATTCGCGGTGCTGTTCCAGCATATTGTGCTCGTGCAGCGCATGGCCTTCACACCGGTCATCGACACATTCCTGGCGCCGCTTGCCCTGTTCATCTGCCTGGCACAGGCCGCGCCGGCACAGCGCGGCAGGCTGGCCCTGCTGCTGCATGCGGCGATGTTCGCCAATGCCCTGCTCGGGCTTTATGAATCCCGCACGGGCTGGCGGCTGACACCGTTTGCGCCAACGCCGGGCGGCATTGAGTTTGAGACCGACTGGCGCTCGTCAGCGTTTCTGGGCCATCCGCTCACCAATGCCATGACCACCGGCGTTTATGCGCTGGCGCTGGCGCAGGGCGGCGGGCGGGCGCTGGTGCCATTGCTGCGCCCGGCGGCGCTGCTCATCCAGATTATCGCGATGGTTGCCTTTGGCGGGCGTGCCTCGCTGGTAATTCTGCTGGCGCTGCTTGGGCTGGTTGCCTGCCTCGGCGGCTATCGCGCTGCAAGCGGGGCGCGTGTGAACCTGGTGCAGGCGGGCCTTGTCATTGCCGCCATTCCGCTGGCGGCGATCCTGCTTGACCAGGCCATCGCCTCGGGCTTTTTCGACCGCCTCGCCGAGCGTTTTGTCGATGACAAGGGCAGCGCCAAATCGCGCCTCGTGCTGGTGCAATTGATTAACCAGTTCTCGTGGAGCGAGCTGCTGATCGGGCCTGATCCCGATAAGCTTGGCAGCCTGCAGACGCTGGAGGGTGTAGAGTTTGGCATCGAAAGTTTCTGGATTGGCTTCATGCTGGCCTACGGGCTTGTGGCCAGTGGCTTCTTCTTCATCGGCCTTGCCTGTTTCTGCCGCGAGCTGCTGCGCGAGACTGGCCCGGGCGCGTGGATCGTGCTGGTGTTTTTCTTTGCTGTGGCGACAACATCGGTGAGCATTTCGGCAAAATCCCTGACGCTGGCGCAGATGACAGCGGTGCTGCTCATCGCCCTGCCGCGCGGACGCGAAACCCGCACGGGCCGGCGCGGAATCAGGCAGCCCGCGCATGTCTGAGGCGGACGCGAACATCTATGTGGATCACACGCATTGCGGCCGCCACGTCACCGGGCTTGAGCGCATAACGCAGGAGCTGTTTTCAGCTGAGGCGCTCGCGCCGCTGCCTGTCAGGCTGGTCACCGCGGCGGGCCGGACGCAGATGCTGCTGCGCCAGAACGTCACGCTGCCGCTGGCGGCGGCGCGCGACAAGACCGCCATTGTCATCACGCCCGGCTTCCCGCCATCGCCTTTGCTGGCGCTGTTTGGCGCGCGCGTGCTGCCCTATATCCACGACCTTTTCCTGCTGACGCGGCGGCAGGATCTGAACATCCGCGCGCGGCTCTACATGGCAGCGCCGTTCCGCTTTGCGGTGCAGCGGCTGCCGAGATTCCTGGTCAATTCGCTGCATACGCGTGATGAGCTGCGGCGCTTCTGCCGGGCGGATGCCGAAATCATTCCCTACCGCCCCGGCGTGCGCAATGTCTTCGGCGTGTCCGCGCTTGGCCGGGCGGAGCGGGCAGACGCGCCGCGCGCCTTGCGCCTTGTCGCGCTCGGCACTGTCGAACCGCGCAAGAACCTGCTGGCGGCCGCCGGAATCCTGTGCGCCTTGCGGGCGAGGCATTTTGCCGATGCCACGCTCGACATTGTCGGGCGCATTGGCTGGGGCCCCGACGCCGAGGTCTTGCGGGCGACGGCGGGCGTTACGCTGCATGGCTACCAGAGCACCGCGGCGGGCCGCGCGATTATTGAAAGCGCCGACGCCTACATCACCACCGCGCATGACGAGGGGCTTGGCCTGCCGCTGCTGGAGGTGCAATATGCCGGCCTGCCAGTGATCGCGCCGGACAAAACCGTGTTCCGCGAGGTGCTGGGCGCAACCGGCCTGCTGCTGGCCGATGTTGCGGCGCAGGCGCAGGCTGACCACATTGCCGCCATGGTCGACACGCCGGGCTGGCGCTCCCGGCACGTCGCTGAAGCCGCGTCAAACCTCACACGCTGGAACGCGATTGCGGCTGGCGACAAGGCTGTTGTCATGGACCTTCTGGCGCGCCTTTCGGGCCATGCCGGGAAATGAACGGCGTGGTGCGGCACAGGCCAGACCAGCGCGGCACTGGCGCGGAAATTGCTGCCTCCGCCTCAACCCTCACACGGAATGCCCATGACGTCTCAAGCTGATACAGAGCGGTCGCCTGCCTTGCCGACGCTGGCGCGGATTGACGGCCAGACGGTCAACCTTGCGACCCGGGCGGATGCCATTGCGGCGATGCTTGGTGCGGCAGGGGCGGGGCATGGCTTCACGCTGTTCACCCTCAATCTCGATCATCTGGTCAAGCGCCGCGCCGACGCCGCCTTCCGCGCCGCCTACGCGCGCGCGACATTTGTCACGGCGGATGGCGCGCCGGTTGTGCGGCTGACGAGGGCGCAGTCGCCTCGCATACAGCGCACGACGGGCGCTGATCTTGTTGCGCCGCTGTGCCGGGCGGCTGCCGCCAATGGCGTGCCGCTGTACCTGTTTGGCGCAACCCAAAGCTCGCTCGACAAGGCCGCGCTGGCTTTGTGCGCGCAGTATCCCGGCCTCGCCATTGCCGGAGCCGAGGCGCCGCCGTTTGGCTTTGATCCGCTGTCGGCGGCGGCGGACGCGGCCGCCGCCCGCATGGCAGAATCCGGCGCGCGCATTGTTCTGCTGGCGCTTGGCGCGCCAAAGCAGGAACTGTTCGCCGACCGCGCCTTTGCGCAGCATCCGGGCCTCGGGTTTGTCTGTATCGGCGCAGCGCTGGATTTCATTTCAGGCGAGCAGGCGCGCGCGCCCAAACTGTTTCAGGCGATCGGGTTTGAATGGCTGTGGCGGCTGGGCAGCCAGCCGCGCCGCCTTGCCGCGCGCTACTGGCAATGCGCCCTGCTGCTGGCTGATATTGCAGTGGTTGCGCCGCTGCGCCAGCGCTGGCGCGGGGCTGACCCGCGCCTGAGCCTCTAGCCCGTGAGCGCGGGCGCATACCGCATCTGCCTGATGCATCCGATGGACCCGCGCGGGGCCAAACTCGGCGGCATTGAAACCCATGTTCGGCTGATTCTGCGCCGTCATCCAGACGATTTCTGCGTGTTGTTTGTTGGCGTCGACGAGATTGGCGACTGCAAGCTTGGCGAGGTGACGCGCATTGCCATGGGCGAGCGCATGATTGATTTTCTGCCCGTGGCGCGCATCAGCGGCGAGGCCATCAATCTTGCCGGCAGGACCATCACCGGCTCGACGACATTCCGCTTTGCCACCGGCGCGCTGCGCTATCTCCGGCGCATCCGCAAGGCGCTGAAGGGCGCGCGCGCCTCGGCGGATCTGCAGCGCTTTGAGTTTGCAATCCTGCCAAAGCTGCTGGGCCTGAAAAATATCCAGATGGTGCATGGCGAGGGCAGCAAAGACGAAAAGATGGACAGCCTGATCAAGGCCTACTGGTTCCTCCACCGCTTTAATGAAAAGCTGGCGCTGTCGCTGGCCAACCGCATTCTCTGCGTCAATCCGAATATTCTGAAACGCCTCACGCGCGATTTTCCAAAGGCGGCGCGCAAGGCCGAGGTGATGACCGTGTCAGTCGATACGCGGCAATTCCGCCCGCAGCCTTTTGATTGCGCCGACGGCATTTTCCGCATTGTGTTTGCCGGGCGCCTCGATGAATTCAAAGACCCGCCGCTGATGTTCCGCGTGCTGAAAGCCTTGCATGCGCAGCTGAAGGGCGGGCTTGAGTTTCACTACGCGGGCACCAGTGATCCGCACCGCTACAGTGAGTTTGCGGCGATCGAGACCTTTACGACACGCCATGGTTTCCTGTCTGCGGCTGAGGTCGCGGCGCTTGCGGCACGCTGCCACGCGGGCATTCTCACCTCGTATTTTGAGGGAATGCCCTGCTATCTGCTGGAGACACTGGCAAGCGGGCGGCCTTTTGCGGCAATCCGGCTGCCGCAATATGATCCGCTGATTGTGGCAGGAAAGAGCGGTTTCATGGTCGAGCGCAGCGAGCCGGCGGAGGCCTGCGAGGCGGGGCTGGCCGCAGCGTTTGTGAGGCTGTGGGAAATGATCCGGGACGGCGGAATTGATCCGGCCGGCGTGCATGCGCTGGCGCTGCCCTATTCGGTGGAAAACCAGATGGCACGGCTGTTTGCGCATCACCGGGCGTTGCAGGACGGTGGCAGCGCGTAGTGCGGGTGATGGATTTGCGTGCGCGCGGCCACACGGGTGGCAGCGCAAACCTGCCAGCGTTGCAATCCTTCACGCTGTCCCTGCGGGCCGGCCCTCTCCTGAAACTCCGGGGCTTCTACCCGCGATCACCGCTTCAAACAGTCCCGCATATGTCTCCACTGCCGCGTCAACACTGAATGCCTGCGCCCGCTCAATGCGCGGCGCGGGGTCGCCCGGTTGCGCCAGCGCCTGCGTTATCGCAGCGGCCAGCGCCATCGCGTTCCTGTGGGGCACGAGAGCGCCAAAATCGCCACCGCGCAATATCTCGCGCGGCCCGTCGCTTGCCGTGGAGACGACCGGCAATCCATGCGCCAGCGCCTCAACCACCACGAGGCCAAACGACTCGGAGTCTGAGGCGAGCGCAAAACAGCGCGCCGCGTCATAGAGCGCCCAGGGCTGCGCCACATAGCCCGCCAGCGTGACGCGCTGCCGCAGGCCAAGCCGCGCAATCTCCGCCTCGATCACTGGCCGCTGATCGCCCTCGCCCATGATGATGAGGCGCGCGCTGCCGGGCTGAACCAGCGCAAAGGCGCGCGCCAGCAGCGGAAAATTCTTGTAGGCGACCAGACGCCCGGCGGCGAGCACGATGGGGGCGCGCGCCTCCAGCGGCGTGGCCTGCGCGGCACCTGCGGCCGGGCCGCCTGTCACCGGGTTGTAGATGCGCAGGCAGCGCGCGGCGCTTGCCCGCCATTTGCTGACGATATGCGCAAGCAGGCCGTCCGACACCGCAACGGTGCGCGCCATCAGCCGCGTTGACAGGGGAGTGAGCCAGTAGCTGATGCGGCTGAGCCGCTGCGGCTCGCTGTGGTCATAGCCATGATAGGACTGGAGCGCGCTGCGGCGGCGGCCAGCCAGCAGCGCCGCGACAAGATGCTTGAGGTTGGACACACATAGCGCAGAAATGGAGATGTCCGGCTTTTCGCGGCGCAGCAGGCGCGCCAGCCGTAGCGTGGCGGTGAGATGGCCGCCGCCCAGCGTCACGCGGCGCACTGCCGGGTCAACGTACCCGGCGTTGCTGGCATCCTCATAGTCGAGCGCGAGAATCACCTCATGGCCGCGCTGCGCAAAGCCTGAGGCCAGCAGCGCCCAGACGCGCTCCGCGCCGCCGCCGCTCATCGCGTGGGTGTAGAACAGCAGCTTGCGCTTTGCGTCTGTCATGCAGCGTGCGCCAGCCTCAGGCCAGAAGGTCAAGCGGCGAGCCGACAATCATCGGGTAAATGCGGTCCTCGAAATCGTCCAGCGCGACAAGGTCATAGCCGACGCCAGCCACCAGCGCCTTCAGCGCGCGCGTGAGGCCGCCACCCGCGCCGTAGCGGGAGGGATTGTGGATGTCATAGAGAAACGGATAGCCCGCAGCTTTCAGGCAGGCCGCGACCTTGCGGCCCTGCGCCACGCCGGCGATCTCGCAGATCACCAGAGGCTTGTCGCGGACCAGCAGATCGGACAGGCCGGCCACCACCTTGTCCTCAAGCCCCTCCACGTCGATCTTGATGAAGGCGGCGCGCTCGCCCGGCGCCAGCTCGTCGAGAATGAAGCGGTCGGCCCGCTTCAGCTGCATCGCCACCCCCCTGGCCCCCGCCTCGCGGCTGAAACTGCTGGCGCCGAGGTTGCCGCTTGTGTCCTGCGCATAGGTCAGCACCTCGTCGGCGTCAGACAGTGCGACGCGGTGCGCGGTGACGCCGTCAAGCTTGTTGAGCGCGATGTTGGCACTGAGCACATGATGGATCATCGGGTTGGGCTCAAAGCTGTGGACGCGGTCAAACCGGCTGCGCAGGTAGACAGTGTGCGTGCCGATATTCGCGCCAATGTCGATGGCCACAAGTTTTTCGCCGGCCAACATCCCCTTGGCGCGGGCGCGCTCGATCAGCGTGTCGAGGCTGGCGAGATAGCCTTTCTCAAACGCGCCTTCGGCAATGATGGTCGAGCCGATATAGTCCTCCGGCAGCAGGAAAAACCTGCCGCGCGTCTCCCCGGCGTGCCAGCGCCGCAGCAAGGCGAGGCCGCTGCGGCCGAGGCGGTCCAGCGCGACCGAGACGGCGGATTTCTGAGCAAGCTGCATTATGGCCCCGGAAGAAAACATCGGACTGGTGTTCCTGTCTATTACATTTGCCTTGTCGGGGTGACAGGACCGCAAAAAACACGCCGCGCATGTGTTCCTTTGCAAGGCGGGCTGTGTTTATGTTCAACAAAGCCTTAACAGCTGCGCCGGACAGCGGCGTGACACGGCCAGATCAGGGGGAATGCGATGACCGGGCCTGCCTATGTGCTGGCGATTGACCAGGGCACAACCTCCACGCGCGCGATTGTGTTTGACGCGGCCATGGTGCCGTGCGCCTCTGCGGCCAAAGAGTTCCAGCAGTTTTTTCCCGCCTCGGGACATGTGGAGCATGACCTCGAGGAAATCTGGGCCAGCGTGGTCGAGACCTGCCGCGCCGCAATCGCCAGGGCGGGCGTCAGCGCCGCCGACATCGCGGCCATTGGCATCACCAACCAGCGCGAGACCACCGCCATATGGGACCGGGCAACCGGCAAGCCTGTCCACAAGGCGATTGTCTGGCAGGACCGGCGCACGGCGGACCGCTGCGCGGCGCTGAAAAAAGCCGGCCACGAAAAACTGTTTGCCGCCCGCACTGGCCTGCTGCTTGATCCATATTTTTCCGGTACCAAGGCCGCCCATATTCTCGATACGGTCAAGGGCGCGCGGGCACGGGCGGCGCGCGGCGAACTGGCCTTTGGCACGATTGACACGTTTCTGGTCTGGCGGCTGACCGGCGGCCAGGTGCATGCCACTGATGCCACCAATGCCTCGCGCACCCTGATGTTTGATATTCACAGGGGTGCGTGGGACGACAGGCTGCTGAAACTCCTCAATGTGCCGCGCAGTCTGCTGCCGGAGGTCAAGGACTGCGCCGCAGATTTCGGGCAGACCCTGCCGGAGCTGTTCGGCGCGCCGATCCCGATCTGCGGCGTGGCGGGCGACCAGCAGGCGGCCACTGTCGGCCAAGCCTGCTTCAAGCCGGGCATGATGAAGTCCACGTACGGCACTGGCTGTTTTGCCCTGCTCAACACCGGCGCGGCGGCCATCGCTTCGAAAAACCGGCTGCTCACCACCATCGCCTATCAGCTTGACGGCAAGCGCACCTATGCGCTGGAAGGCTCGATTTTCATCGCGGGCGCGGCGGTGCAATGGCTGCGCGACGGACTGAAAATCATCGCTGCGGCGGGCGAGACCGGCGCGCTCGCCGCCGCAGCGGACCCGGCGCAGAATGTTGTGCTGGTGCCCGCCTTCACCGGGCTTGGCGCGCCCTATTGGGATGCGGAGTGCCGGGGCGCGCTGTTTGGCCTGACGCGCGCCACGACGGCGAAGGAACTGGCGCGCGCCGCGCTCGAAAGCGTCTGCACGCAGACGCGCGACCTTCTGGACGCCATGCGCAAGGACTGGGGCGGGCGCGGGCGCACGGTGCTGCGCGTCGATGGCGGCATGGTGGCCTCGGACTGGACGATGCAGCGCCTCGCCGACATTCTGGGCGTGCCGGTTGACCGCCCGCAGATTCTGGAGACGACGGCATTGGGCGCGGCATATCTGGCCGGCATGCAGGTTGGACTGTACCCGAAGCCCGCCGCGTTTGCGCAGACGTGGAAACTGGAGCGGCGTTTTGCCCCGGAGATGCCGGTGAAGGAGCGCGAGGCGCGGTATGCATTGTGGAAAGACGCGGTGGCGCGCACGCTGACGCGCGCGCCAATCCCTTCTCCCGCAAGCGGGCGAAGAAATCGCGTGCGCGGCGAGGCCCCACGCAACTGGTAAAAATCAAACGGCAGGGAGCGCAGCTGTTTGCCGGTGGCGGACATGATCTGGCCCGACTGGCAATAGCCGCATTGCACTCCATCAAGCTGCTGCCAGGCGGCCTGCGCCGCCTTGCCGGTGACGCCTTCAATGGTGGTGCCCTTGCGCGCCGACATCGGCGACCGCCGTCTGCCACAGGGCGCACCGGCGAGCCGTCAACATGCACCTTCGGCAAAGCAGCGGCGGCGCGCGCCGGGCCTTGCCCCGCACCAGATAAGGCGTCCGCCCGTATTGCAACTATGCCTCTCAAAGTTTATCCGTGACGGTGTGACTTTTTCAAGGCGCGTTCCGGAGTCTCCGCCATTCCGGCCAGCGTCAATACTCCAGGAAAAAACCATGCGCCTTGCTTCCAGAACCGCCATTATAACCGGCGCGGCGCAGGGCTTTGGCCTTGCCATAGCCCAGACATTCGCGCGGGAAGGTGCCCGTGTCGCCTGCCTCGACATACAGAAGGATGCGGCGGAAGCGGCGGCGCGGCTGATTGGCGCGGGGGCCATCGCGCTTGCCTGTGACGTCACCAAAAGCGCTGAGGTCAACGCTGCCGTGCAGGCCACGCTCGCCGCTTTTGGCCATGTCGATATTGTCGTCAACAATGCCGGCACGTCGCATCGCAACAAGCCGATGCTGGAGGTGACCGAGGACGAGTTCGACCGGGTTTTCGCGGTCAACGTCAAGTCCATCTACAACATGGCGCAGGCGGTTGTGCCGCATTTGCGGGCGCATGGCGGCGGCGTCATCATCAACATTGGCTCGACCGCCGGCATCCGCCCGCGTCCCGGCCTGACCTGGTACAATGCCTCGAAAGGCGCGGTGAACCTGCTGTCGAAATCCATGGCGGTGGAACTCGCGCCAGACAGGATCCGGGTCTGCGCGCTGGCGCCAGTGGCCGGTGAAACGCCGCTGCTGGCAATGTTTCTGGGCGAGGACACACCGGAGCGGCGCGCCATGTTCCGGGCGACGGTGCCGCTCGGCCGCCTGTCGCAGCCGCAGGATATTGCCAATGCCGCGCTGTTTCTGGTCTCGGACGAAGCGGAATTTTTGACCGGCGTCGTGCTGGAGGTGGATGGCGGGCGCTGCGTGTGAATCACGTTTATTCCGGCAGCAGGTAGCCCGCCGCCCGCGCCTCCGCGTCCCATTGCAAAGTCACGGTAAAATCCGCCTGCGTCACCAGCGCAAAGCCGCTGATCGCCAGCGGCGCGGCGAGTGCGGCAAACCATGGCGCGGCCTGCGCAGCAGCAAAGGCGGCACGCAGCCGCATGACGCTCGCCGCCGGCATTGCCGCCGCCGCCACGAAGGCGGGCATGGGTGCGGTCGCGGTGCTCTCGACAACGCGGATGTCCGCCACCAGATCGGGCCGGTGCAGGGCCAGCAGGCGATGCCAGAACGCATCAAGCGGCCCCACATCAATCTCGCCCGCGACAACGCTGTCGAGCACGCGGCGCGCGGTCATCAGATCGCCCGCCGCCTGCGCAAACAGCCGCGCCCGCCCGGCCTTGCGGTAGCGCAGAAGGTGATGGCGCGGCGCGTTGAAGCCGGAATGCGAGTGCCGCACGGTCCAGCCGAAGCGCCCTGCGAAGGCATCCGCCAGCGTGGCAAAACGGCTATCCCCGCGCACGATAAAATCCGTGCGGTAAACGGCGCGGCCCTGCGCCCAGTCCGCCGCCGGAACTGGCGCGGCTAGCGGCGTCACATCCGCAAGCCTCAACGCGACAGGATAGCCGCACATCAGCACGCAGCCCAGATCCGGGCGTGACCACAGGTCTTCAAGCGGCAGCGGCGCAGGGTATGGCATGTAGCGCAGCGGCACGTCCGCATCCTGCGCCACATGCGCCAGCAGCGCCTGCCATGCCGCCTCCACCTGCGGCGTCACCGCATACATGCGGGCATTGGCGATCCGGTCTGTCATGACGCTTTCTCAAAAATAGCGCAGCCAGACATAGACATGGGCAATCGCGACGCTGACCAGCATCATCGGGAAAGCGAATTTTGTGTAGGTGAGAAAACTGAAGGGAATGCCCTGCCGCTCGGCAAGACCGGCGACCGTCAGGTTGGCCGAGGCACCGATCAGCGTGCCATTGCCGCCAAGGCAGGCGCCCAGCGACAGGCACCACCACAGAGGCTGAATATGGTCAGCGCCGCCATAGGCCGGGGCAAGATTTTTGATCAGCGGAATCATGGTGGCGACGAAGGGAATGTTGTCGACAATCGCTGACAGGAAGGCCGAGGCCCACAGGATGGCAAGGCCCGCCTTGGGCAGGCTGCCGCCGGACCAGTCCGCCAGCATCTGCGCCAGCATGCGCAGCAGCCCGCCAACCTCCACCGCATGCACCACGACAAACAGGCCGGCGAAGAAAAACAGTGTGATCCATTCCACATCGCTGAAAGTGCTGTGGACATTATGCGCCTGCTTCTCGCCATGGTGCTGCCAGTTGTCGAGCAGCATCAGCACCGCCGCCCCAAACATCGCGATGGTGGCGGGCTGCTGGCCGATCTGGCGCGCGAAAATAAATCCCAGCATCACCAGCACCAGCACGCAGCAGGCCTGTTTCAGCAGCGTCCAGTCGAGGATGGCGTCGATCTCGCGCATCGCCATCACAGCGGCGCGGTGCTGCGGTGTTGACTTCAGCGCCCGGCCCCAGACGAGATGCGTCATCATGGCCTGCACCGCCATGATAATGATGATGACCGGCGTTAGATGCCAGACAAAATCATTGAATGAAAGGTCAGTCAGCGAGCCAATCAGGATGTTGGGCGGGTCGCCGATCAGGGTCGCCGTGCCGCCGATATTGGAAGCCATGACCTCCGCAAACAGATAAGGGTAGGGCGGCACATCAAGGTCTTTGGTGATGGCCAGCGTCACCGGCACCACCAGCAGCACCGTCGTCACATTGTCGAGCAGGGCGGAGAGCACGGCAGTTGCCACCGACAGCAGCAGCAATATGCCGCCAGGGCTGGCGTTGGCGAGCTTGGCGGCGCGGATCGCGACATACTGGAACATGCCGGAGCGCCGCGCGATCGATACCAGAATCATCATGCCCGCCAGCAGGCCAAGCGTGTTGATGTCGATGCCTTTGGTCGCCTCCTCCTGCGTCAGCAGGCCGGAGAAGATGACAATGCCGATGGCCAGCAGCGCAATAATGGCGCGGTTGACTTTTTCCGCCATGATCGCGGCATAAACCAGCAAAAGCAGGATGGTGGACAGCCAAAGCGGGCTGAGGCCGAAAATCACCCGTGGAACAAACTCATGGCCAGCCATTACCATCCCCCCAGCATCGTGCCATGAGTCTTTTAACCCGCAGCTGAAGTCAAGTCTGTGGCGCGCGGCATCAAGGGTGACTGCAAATGGTAACAGAAAAGTCACTATGTCCGGCTTGCCAGAATCTTCAATCGCGGCAATATCGCTTCGTTTTGCGGTGCTGCGCGGTTGCAGCCTTTGCTTTTTTTAAATTGGGGAGTTTTGCATGATTGATTTACGCCTTGCGCGGGCCAGTGCGGCGCTGTGTTTGTTCTTCGCGGCCGGAGCGGCGCATGCCGCAGATGTCAAAATAACCGACATCAAGGCCTATTTGTTTCTGGAAAAAACCGGCCATCTGTCCGCCAACATCATGGATTCAAAAGACCCGTTCAAGAATCTCAGCACCGGCGGCGGGGCGGGCGGCGAGCCTGCATCGAATATCCTGCTTGAATTCGTGTTCAGTGGCGACAAGAACAGCGCGCCGAAATTCGCCTCGGCCCTCATCAACATCACGCAGTCGGGCAAAAACGGCCAGAAAGCGCGGACCACCCGGGCGTTCGGCGGCTTCCAGTTTGGCGAGAGCGGCGAGGTGCATAAATCGCTATACCTCGAAAACGCCACCTGCATGGCGCTGGAAATCGAGGTGAAGGCCGGCAAATCGGTGAAGACCGGCAAGGTCGAGTTTGCCTGCGACGAGGTGGCGGAAGCCAAGGGGCCGGGAGTGGCGGTGACGCCAGTGCCGGGGACGCCGAAGAATAAGAAGTGAGGCGAAGGGCGGCCCGCGCCCTTGGGACGCGGCGGCCCGCCCTAATGCGCCTCGTCCCAGTTGCGTGCCGCGCGCGCGTCAACCTGCAGGGGGACGGACAATTGCAAGGCGGGCAGCGGCGCGTCGATCATGACGCGGCGCGCCAGCGCGATGGTCGCCGCAGCTTCCTCGTCGCGCACCTCGAACACCAGCTCGTCGTGCACTTGCAGCAGCATCTGTCCGCTCAGTTTTTCCGCCTCCAGCGCCGCGTCCATGCGTACCATGGCGCGGCGGATGATGTCGGCGGCTGAACCCTGGATCGGCGCGTTGATCGCCGCACGCTCATTGAAGGCGCGCTCGGACGCGTTGGACGAGGTGATGCGCGGATAGTGGCATTTTCGCCCGAAAATCGTTGTGACATAGCCGCGCGCGCGCACCTCACGTTTCGTCGCTTCCATGTAATCGCGGATGCCGGGGAAACGCTCGAAATATTTCTTGATATAGGCGCCCGCTTCCTCGCGCGGAATGCCAAGCTGGTTGGCAAGACCGAAGGCGGAGATGCCATAAATAATACCGAAGTTGATCGCCTTGGCCCTGCGTCGCACATCCGGCGGCATGTCTTTGACAGGCACGCCAAACATTTCCGACGCGGTCATGGCATGAATGTCGAGGCCGTCGGCAAAAGCCCGCTTCAGCTGGGGAATATCGGCGATATGGGCGAGCAGGCGCAGCTCGATCTGGCTGTAATCGGCGGAGATCAGCTTGTGGCCGGGCGTGGCGACGAAGGCGGTGCGGATCTTGCGGCCTTCCTCGTTGCGCACTGGAATGTTCTGCAGGTTTGGCTCGGAGGATGACAGACGCCCTGTGGTGGTGGCGGCCAGCGCGAAGGACGTGTGCACGCGGTGCGTCTGCGGGTTGACGAAGGTCGGCAGCGCGTCGGTGTAAGTGGACTTCAGCTTGGCGAGCTGGCGCCAGTCGAGAATGCGCGCGGCAAGCTCAACGCCCTCTTCGGCGAGGTCCTCAAGCACGCTTGCCGATGTGGACCATGCGCCATTCGCCGTCTTCTTGCCGCCCGCAAGGCCCATCCTGCCAAACAGTATGTCACCCAGCTGCTTGGGTGATCCAAGATTAAAGCTGCCGCCCGCCAGCGTGTGCACCTGCGCCTCAAGCCTCGCCATGCCCTGCGCGAACTCGCCGGACAGGCGCGACAGAATCGCGCGGTCGATCGATATGCCGCGCCGCTCCATGCGCGCCAGCGTCTCGACCATCGGGCGCTCCAGCGTCTCGTAAACCGTGGTCATTTTTTCGGCGGGCAGGCGCGCCTTCAGCAGCAGCCACAGCCGCAGTGTCACATCCGCATCCTCGGCGGCATAATCGGTTGCCTTGTCGAGCGGCACACGCGCAAAGCCGATGAAGCTCTTGCCGGTGCCCGCCACCGCGCCAAAGCTCACCGGCTTGTGGCGGAGGTGCTTTTCCGACAGCTCGTCCATGCCGTGATTGTTGAGACCCGCGTCGAGCACATAAGACATCAGCATCGTGTCATCGACGGGCGCGACATCAATGCCGTGCTGGCGCAGCACCAGCCAGTCAAATTTGGCGTTCTGCAAAACCTTCAGCACCCCCGGCGCTTCGAGCAGCGGCTTCAGCCGCTCCAGCGCGGCCGCCGTGCTGATCTGGCCCGGCAGCGGTGCGCCCTCGCCAAACAGGCCACCGCCGCCGCCCTCGCCAACATGGCCCAGCGGAATATAGCAGGCGCGGCCTGGCGCAATAGCGAGGGACACGCCGACCAGCGCGCATTGCATGGCGTCAAGCGACGAGGTCTCGGTGTCAACCGCAACAACACCTGCCGCGATACCGGCGGCAATCCACGTGTCGAGCTGTGCCAGCGTCGTGACCGCCTCATAGCCCGGGCGGTCAATCTTCGTGGCCGCCGCGGCAACGCGCCGTGCGGCGGCGAGCGCTGCCGGTGTCAGCGTTCCGGCGGGCGTTCCGGGCGCGGCGCTGGCCGCTGCGGGCACCCTGGCGGTTGTATCCGCAAGTGCCGGCCCAGCTTCACCAGCGCTCCAGCCGATGCCGGCCCCCGGCTGGGCCAGCCGCGCATCCGCCTCGATGTTTGAAGTGTTGAGGCCATAGGCGTCGGCGACGCGGCGCGTCACCGAATTAAATTCCATCGCCTTCAAAAAAGCCACAAGACCCCTGGCGTCCGGGTCATGCAGCGCAAGCTCAGCCAGGGGCGTTGCCAGCGGCACGGCGGTCTCCAGCGTCACCAGCAGCTTCGACATCCGCGCCTTGCCGGCATGCTCGATCAGTGCCTCGCGGCGCTTGGGCTGCTTGATCTCGCGCGCGCACAGCAGCAGGTTTTCGAGATCGCCGTATTCGGTGATCAGCTGGGCGGCGGTCTTGATGCCAATGCCCGGCACTCCCGGCACGTTATCGACACTGTCCCCGGCCAGCGCCTGCACATCGATCACCTTGTCCGGCATGACTCCGAATTTCTCGAACACCTCGTTTGGCCCGATGCGCTTCTCCTTCACCGGGTCCAGCATATCGACGCCGTCGCCGACCAGCTGCATCAGGTCCTTGTCGGAGCCGATGATCAGCACTGTCGCGCCCGCCTCGCGCGCCAGCCGGGCATAGGTGGCGATGAGATCGTCCGCCTCGTAATTCGGCTGCTCGACACAGGGAATGCCGAAGGCGCGCACCGCCTCGCGGATCAGCGCGAACTGCGGCCGCAGGTCGGCTGGCGGCTCGGGCCGCTGCGCCTTGTACTGGTCGTAGAGTGCATTGCGGAATGTGGTGGAGGAATGGTCCATGATAACCGCCAGATGGGTCGCCTTTTCCCCCGCCATGCTTTCGCGCACCAGTTTCCACATCATGTTGCAGAAGCCCGCCACCGCGCCGACCGGCAGCCCGTCGGACTTGCGGGTGAGCGGCGGCAGCGCGTGATAGGCGCGGAAAATATAGGACGAGCCATCGACAAGAAAGAGGTGGCTGCCGGGGCCGACGCTGGAAGGGGTCTGTGTCATGGCGTTGATCATAGATGCCGGCGGCGCGCGTGGCTACCGCGCCGCCGCCCCAAACTGGCACGCCTGCCGCCGCGCGCGGGTAACCCGCCAGCAAGGTTAAGCTGGAATAACCATGCTGCGTCCGTAACCGGTCTCAGGTCTCGCGTGCCGGTTGCCGCGCATCTCAAGTGCCCCAAAGTTGCATTGGTTGCGTATGATTGCCAGCAAAATTGTGTGGATGGGCCGGACGCTTGCACCCTGGTGCGCGAGCGCCCTGCTGCTGCTGTCTTTCACCGCCGACGCCGGCCAGGACTATGCCTATGGCGCCAGCCGCAGCGCGCTGAGCGCGCGCGCCGCCCCGCTGCCGGAGGAGCTGGTGCCGGCGCGGCGGGCTCTGGTTCTGGCGCACACTGGCCTTGGCGGATTTATGACCGGCGGGGACGCCGCAGGGCTGCCCATCGCCGAGGCGCGCCTTGCCCCGGGGTCCGCCGCTGACCTTGCCAGCCGCCCGGATGAAATTGCGCCAAGGCTGGAGATGAAGCCGCATCTTGGCCCCGGGCCCGCCGTCAACCGCAGCAGCCGGGGCGATCCATTTGTATCGCTGCGGCCAAGTTTTGATACCCGCCTGCGCGGGCCCGGCGCGCTCGACGCAGTCCGCGCCTCCGCCCTGTTTTACGCCGTGGACGAGGCGCTGCCAGTGTCGGCCTTTGAGCCAGGCGAGGGCGACGCGAGCGGCCCGGGCGCGACCGAGGCGTTTGAAACGCCAGGTACCCGCGCCCGGCAGGAGCATGCCCGCGCCAGGGTGCCGGAGTTCCAGAGCGGCGCGACCCCGGCGCTGCCGCGCGCCGTTGCGCTGGCCTCGACAACGCCCTCGACGCCCGACCTGACACCGGTCACCGTCAGCGTGGTTGCGCTGGCCGGGCCAAGGGCGGTGACGGTTGCCGAGCGCGCGCCCGACCAGCCGGACTTTGCCGCGCTGATCAGCCCGGCCAGCGCCGAAAGCGAGGAGCATTGCCTGGCGCAGGCGATCTATTTTGAGGCGCGCAGCGAGCCTGAGGCGGGCATGGCGGCGGTAGCGCAGGTGGTGCTCAACCGGGTCAAAAGCGGCCTCTATGCTGACTCGGTCTGCGGCGTCGTGTTCCAGAACAGCCACCGCTACAAGGCCTGCCAGTTTTCCTTCACCTGTGAAGGCAAGTCGCTGCGCATTACCGAGCTTGACTACTGGCAGACCGCGCTGCGCATCGCGCGCGAGGTGACGGACGGCAGGACCTGGCTGGCCGACGTGGGCGGCTCGACGCATTACCACGCAAATTACGTGCGCCCGAACTGGGCCTCGCATCTCAAGCGCATGGACAAGATCGGTCACCACATTTTCTACCGCGTGCGCAATGGCTGAGGCTGTGCTATGCGCCCGGTAACAAGGGGAAATGCATGACCGGAAGATTCGATGGCAAAAGCGCGCTCATCACTGGCGCGGCCAATGGCATTGGCCTTGCCTGCGCGGCGCGCTTTGCCGCCGATGGCGCGCATGTTGTGCTTGCCGACATTGACGGCGTGAAAGCGCAGGCCGCCGCGCAAGACCTGCGCACGCAGGGCTATTCGGCAATCGCCGTCACCTGTGACGTGACAGACCGCGCCGACGTCGAGGCGGCGGTAGCGGCGGCGGTCAAGGCGTTTGGCGCGCTTGACATTATGGTCAGCAATGCGGGCATCGCCTCCGGCGCGCCTTTCATCGACATGACCGACGCGCTGTTTGACCGGGTGATCGCGGTCAATCTGCGCTCGGTGTTTATCGGCGGCCAGTGCGCCGCGCGCCAGATGATTGCCCAGAAAACCGGCGGTGCCATCATCAACATGTCGTCAGTCAATGCGCAGATGGCCATTCCCGGCCTTGCCGCCTATGGCGCGTCCAAGGGCGGCATCAACCAGCTGACGCGGGTGATGGCGGTGGAGCTCGCGCCGCACGGCATCCGCGTCAATGCCATCGGCCCGGGCACGATCCTGACCGAGCTGGCGCGCAAGGCGGTGCTGGGGGACAAGGCGTCGCGGCACAAGGTGTTGTCGCGCACGCCGCTCGGGCGAGCGGGTGAGCCTGCGGAAATCGCCAGTGTCGCGGCGTTTCTGGCAAGCGGCGATGCGGCCTATGTCACCGGCCAGGTCATCTATCCTGACGGCGGGCGCATGGCGCTGAATTACACGGTGCCGGTTGCGGACGAGGGGTGAAGCGCCTAGAAGCGCCCCCAGATTCAGCCCCGAAGGACAGTTCATGCGCCCATCCAAACGCGCCCCCGGCCAGATGCGCACCGTGTCGCTTGAACGCAATGTGGCGCGCTATGCCGAAGGCTCGTGCCTCGTCAAGTTCGGCGACACGCATGTGCTCTGCGCCGCTTCGCTGGAGGAAAAGCCGCCGCTGTGGCTGCGCGGCCAGGGCAAGGGCTGGGTGACCGCCGAATATGCCATGCTGCCGCGCGCCACAAACACCCGCACCAAGCGCGAGTCCGTCAGCGGCAAGCCCTCTGGCCGCACCCAGGAAATCCAGCGCCTGATCGGCCGCAGCCTGCGCGCCGTGGTGGATCTGCCCAAACTGGGCGAGCGCGCCATCACCATCGACTGCGATGTGCTGCAAGCCGATGGCGGCACGCGCACGGCAGCGATTACCGGCGCGTGGGTGGCGTTGCATGACTGCATCGCCTGGATGCGTGCCCGCAGCATGATCAAGGACAGCCCGATCCGTGATCACGTGGCGGCCGTGTCCTGCGGCATCTACAAAAATGTCGCGGTGGCCGATCTCGACTACGCGGAGGATTCCGCCGCCGAGACCGACGCGAATTTTGTCATGACCGGCAGCGGCGGCCTCGTTGAGGTGCAGGCGACTGCCGAGGGCGCGCCGTTCTCGCCTGCGCAATTGCAGGAGCTGATGGCGCTGGCCGCAGGCAGCATCGCCGCGCTGGTCGACGCGCAGAAGCGGGCGGTGGGGTAAACGCGATCCTGGTGATCAGAGGGTAATCAACGTGCTTCAACCGCGCCGTCCTGGCCGGGCTTGTCCCGGCCAAGACGGAAAAAGTGCTGCGTATGAATTGTGTTGGCGAGGCAAAGTGAGCGTATGACCTTCCCGATCACTGAAGAGCAGTCGATGCTCGTCGACACCGTGCGCGCCTTCGTCGAGAAGGAGCTGTATCCGCACGAGGCGCTTGTCGAAAAGCTCGATGACATCCCCGCCGAAATCGCGCTGGAGGTGCGGCGCAAGTCCATCGCGCTGGGCCTTTACTGCGCCAACATGCCGGAGCGCTTTGGCGGCGGCGGGCTTGACGCGATGAGTTTCACGCTGATGGAGCGCGAGCTTGGCCGCGCCTCCTACGCGCTGCACATGCAGGTGTGGCGGCCCTCCAATATTCTGCAGGGCTGCTCGCCCGGTCAGGTGGAACGCTACCTCATTCCCACCATCAGGGGCGAGCGGTTTGACTGCCTTGCCATGACCGAGCCGGGCGCTGGGTCTGACATCCGCTCGATGAAAACGCGGGCGGAGAAGCGCGGTGACAGCTATGTCATCAACGGCTCGAAACATTTCATCAGCCATGCCGACTGGGCCGACTATGTGGTGCTGTTCGCCCGCAGCGGGACTGAAGAAACCAGGCGCGGCAGCAAGGCGCTGATCTCGGCGTTTCTGGTCGACATGGGCACGCCGGGCTTTACGGTGCGGCGCGGTGCCGCGTCGGTGTCGCATCGCGGTTACCACAATTGCGAGCTGTTTTTCGACGATTGCGTGGTGCATGAATCACAGCTGCTTGGCGAGGCAGGCAAGGGCTTTGACCTGATGAACGCGTGGCTCGGCTCAACGCGCCTGACGGTGGCCGCGACCAGCGTCGGCCGGGCGATGCGGGCGCAGGAAATGACGCTGGCCTGGGCGGCGGCGCGCCAGCAGTTTGGCGAGAAGATCGGGCGCTTTCAGGGTGTGTCTTTCCAGCTTGCCGACAGCGCGACGGAGATTGCGGCGGCGGACCTGCTGACGCTGTCAGCCGCGCACAGGCTGGCCCAGGGCAACGCGCGCGACGAGGATTACGCGATGGCAAAACTCTACGCCACCGAGACGCTGGCGCGGGTCACCGACCGCGCGGTCCAGATACACGGCGGCATGGGCCTGATGTCGTCGCTGCCCATCGAGCGCTTCTGGCGTGACGCCCGCGTCGAGCGCATCTGGGACGGCACCAGCGAAATCCAGCGTCACATCATCGCGCGCGCCGCGCTGCGCCCGCTCGGCTGCTGACGCGCATGCGCAGCCCGCTCGCCCGCCTGCTGTCGCCGGGCTCGATCGCCGTGATCGGCGGGCGCGAGGCGCAAGAGGTGATGCGCCAGTGTGACCGGATCGGTTTTGCCGGCACGCTCTGGCCGGTCAACCCGAAGCGCGCGGAAATGCAGGGCCGCAGGACGTTTGCGTCGGTCGCCGAATTGCCGGAAGCACCGGACGCCAGCTTCATCGCCGTGCCGCGCGCGGCGCTGGTCGAAGTGGTCGCCGCGCTGGCCGGGCGCGGCGCCGGCGGCGCGGTGTGCTACGCGGCGGGCTTTGCCGAAACCGGCGCGGAGGGCGCGGCGCTGGAGCGTGACCTGGTGGCGCGCTCGGGTGATATGGCGCTCACCGGCCCCAATTGCTACGGCCACATCAACTATCTTGACGGCGCGGCGCTGTGGCCGGACCAGCATGGCGGGCAGCGGGTTGCGCGCGGCGTCGCCATCGTCACGCAGTCCGGCAACATCGGGCAGAACCTGACGATGCAGCGGCGCTCGCTGCCGCTTGCCTTGCTCGTCACTGTCGGCAACAAGGCCAAGGGCGACATGGCCGATTACGTCAACGCGTTTCTGGATGATGAGCGCGTCACCGCGATCGGCCTGCATATCGAAGGCCTCGCCGACATCCCCGCCTTTGACCGCGCGGCGGCGCGGGCGCGCGCGCAGGGCGTGCCGATAGTTGTGGTCAAGACCGGGCGCTCGGCAACGGGGGCGGCCATCGCATTGTCGCACACCGCCTCGCTGGCGGGCGAGGACCGGCTGTATGACGCGCTCTTCGCCCGCAACGGCGTGGCGCGCGCGCCCGACCTTTCGGTGTTTGTTGAAACGCTGAAGTACCTGCACGTGCATGGCCCGCTGCCAGGGCGCGCGGTTTCCTGCATGAGCTGTTCGGGCGGCGAGGCCTCGCTGGCGGCTGACCTTGCCTGCCTGCATGGCCTTGCAACGCCGGCGCTGCCAGCGCATGTCCAGACCGGTCTTGCCGCCGTTCTGGGTCCGCGTGTGCCGCTTGCCAATCCGCTCGACTACCACACCTATATCTGGGGCGATGCCGTGTTGCAGACCGCCTGCTTCAGGGCGATGCTGCGCGGGCGCTTTGACGCCAGTTTGCTGGTGCTGGATTTTCCGCGCCAGGACCGCTGTGAAGGCGCCGCATGGGACGTGACCATGCGGGCCTTTGCGGCGGCTGCCCGCGTCGAACATGCCCCCGCCTGCCTCGTTTCGAGCCTGCCCGAGACTTTGCCTGAGGCACAGGGCGGCTGGCTTCTGGAGCAGGGCATTGCGCCAATGCAGGGGCTGGGGGAAGCGTTTGCGGCGCTGGGCCTGGCGGCGGGCATCGGCGAGGCCTGGGGGCGGGAGCGGCCGGCGGAAGCCGCGCCGCCTGACCGATTGCTGTGGTCCGGCCTTGAGCAATTGAGCGAAGCGCAGGCCAAGGCCGCGCTTGCCGCATTTGGCCTTGCTGTCCCGGCCCATCGGGTGGCGAGGCAGGCGGGCGTTGCGGCGGCGGCGCGGGAAATTGGCCTGCCGGTCGTCGTCAAAGCCCTGTCGCGGGACATTGCCCACAAGACGGAGGCCGGCGCGGTCAGGCTCAACCTCGCTACGCCGGAGGAAGCCGCGCGCGCCGCAGCCGCCATGGCGCATCTTGCCGGCGAGTTTCTGGTCGAGCGCATGCACGGCGGCGCGGTCGCAGAACTGATCATTGGTGTCGCCCGTGATCCGCAATTTGGCCTGACGCTGACAATCGGGGCGGGCGGCGTGCTGGTGGAGCTGCTGGAAGATGCGGTGACCCTGCTCCTGCCGGTGCAGCGGGACGAGGTGGCGCGGGCGCTTGCCGGGCTGAAGGTCAGCCGCTTGCTCACGGGCTTTCGCGGGCGCGCGGCGGGAGACGTTGCGGCTGCCATTGACGCGGTAATGGCCGTGGCGCGCTTCGCTGACTGGAACAACACCTCCCTGCAGGAACTCGACATCAATCCCCTGCTGGTCATGCCCGCCGGGCAGGGCGCCATCGTCGCGGACGCGCTCATCCGCATCGGCTGCGGCGGACTGCGCACGCCATGAGCGCGCTCACCGCCGCCGCGCATCGCGCCGCTTATCTGCAAGGCAGCCTGCTGGTGCTGGCGGCAGGCATGTTCTGGAGCTTCACCGGCGTGCTGGTGCGCAGCGCGCCAGCCAGCGACGGCTGGCAATATCTGGGCTGGCGCTCGGTCGGCGCGGCGCTGTTCTTCTGGGTCTACAGCCGCTGGCGCGGTCAGGGCTCGCCGGTGCGCAATTTCCTCAAGCTTGGAGCGCTGGGCTGGCTTGCCACCATCGCCATATTCATGGCCTCGCTCAGCTATATATTCGCGCTGAAAAGCACGACCGTCGCCGCGACGCTGTTCCTGTCGTCCTGCTCGCCTTTGCTCACCGGCCTGATGGCGTGGGCCGTGCTGCGTGAAAAGCTGGACTTCGCCTCGCTCTGCGCCATCGCGGTCGGGCTGGCAGGCGTGGCGCTGATGATGCTGGGCAAGTCCGACGGCTCGATGACGCTGTTCGGCAATGCGCTGGCCTTCAATTCCGGCCTGATGTTCGGCGTTTACAACATCTGCCTGCGCCTGCGCCGGGACCGTGATTTTGGCCCCACCATGTTTGTCTATGCCCTGTTTGCGGTGGTGGTCAGCCTTGTCGCCACCCTGCTCAACGGCAGGCCGCTGGCGCCGCCTGTGCAGGAGATAGCCATTGCGCTGTTCAACGGGTTTGTCTTCATCGGCATTGGCTCGGCCTTGTTCATCCGCGGCGCGGCGCATGTGCCGGCCGCCGGGCTTGCCGTGCTGTCGCAGACCGAGGCAGTGTTCGGCCCGGTCTGGGTGGCACTGGTCATTGGCGAGGTGCCGGCACCCTTCGCCATAGCGGGCGGTGTGCTGATCCTCGGTGCGGTTGTGGCCATGGCGCTGCACGGGCGCAGCAAAACGCCGCCCCAGGGCATGGTTGGCTAGGGCTGCCTCCGGCTGCTAGACTCGCCGCATGCTCAGTCTGTTCCGGCGAATCACCGCGCCTGCCGCCGAGGTGTCGAGCTTCGACATTTCCCATGGCGGCGAGACCTATGTCGTTGCCATCCGGCGCTCGGCCAGCGCGCGGCGGCTGACGCTGCGTGTGCGTGCCGCCAGCCGCGATGTGGTACTGACCATGCCTGCGCGCAGCCCGCTGAAGGCCGCGCGCGATTTTACCGAGCGTCACGGCGCATGGATCGGCGTGCGTCTGCGCCGCCTGCCGCAGCAGATTGCGTTTGTGCCGGGCGCGGTCATCCCGCTGCGCGGTGTTGAACATGTCGTCACGCACCGGGCTGGCACGCGCGGCACGGTCACCATCGAGGCGCTGGACGATGGCCGCCTCGGCCTGTGTGTGGCGGGCGGCGAGGCGCATGTGCCGCGGCGCGTCACCGACTATCTGATGGCGCAGGCGCGGCGCGACATCGAAGCCGCCGTCGCCTTCCACACCGCTGCGATCAGGCAGCCCGCGCGCTCGATCACACTGCGCGACACGTCGAGCCGCTGGGGCTCCTGCTCGTCGCAGGGCTCGCTCAATTTCTCCTGGCGGCTGGTACTCGCGCCCGCCTATGTGCTGGATTATCTCTGCGCCCATGAGGTCGCCCACCTCGTGCACATGAACCACTCCGCGCGTTTCTGGAAACTCACCCGGTCGCTCTGCCCCGCCACCGACCGGGCCGAGGCCTGGCTGAAGGCCCATGGCTCCGGGTTGCACAAGTACGGATGAGGGGTGTGGAGAAGGGGCGGCGCACCGGGCGGTCCCGCTGCGCGACGGTTCGGACCCTCTTGCATCCCCCGCCAATCCCCTATATGCACCCGCCCATTCCACAGGCGGATGAAGCGCGGCGCTGATTCAAGCGTCGTTCCGGTGGTCTTGCCCAAAAAGCAAGTCCCAAAGTTCCGCCGAGGTTCAACCGGAGAGAGATTACCCCATGGCTTTGCCAGACTTTTCCATGCGCCAGCTGCTTGAGGCCGGCGCGCATTTTGGCCACCAGTCGCATCGCTGGAACCCCAAGATGGCGCCTTTCATCTTTGGCGCGCGCAACAACATCCATATCATCGATCTGGCCCAGACCGTGCCGCTGCTGCATCAGGCCCTGAAGGCCGTGTCCGACACCGTCGCGCGCGGCGGTCGCGTGCTGTTTGTCGGCACCAAGCGCCAGGCGACAGACCAGATTGCCGACGCCGCCAAGCGCTCGGCGCAATATTATGTCAACGCCCGCTGGCTCGGCGGCATGCTGACCTACTGGAAAACGATTTCGGGCTCCATCACGCGCCTGCGCAAGGTTGAGGAGCTGCTCGGGCCAGGCGGCGCGCAGGGCCTGACCAAGAAAGAGCGGCTGATGCTGTCGCGCGAACAGAGCAAGCTGGAAAAGGCGCTGGGCGGCATCAAGGACATGGGCGGCACGCCTGACCTGATTTTCGTCATCGACACCAACAAGGAAGCGCTGGCGATCAAGGAAGCCAACCGCCTTAACATTCCGGTGGCGGCGATCCTCGACACCAATTGCGATCCGGCCGGCATTTCCTTCCCGGTGCCGGGCAATGACGACGCGGGCCGCGCCATTGCGCTTTATTGCGACCTGTTTGCCCGCGCCGCCATCGACGGCATTTCGCGCAGCCAGGGCTCCGGCGGCGTTGATATTGGCGCGATGGAAGCCCCGATGGCCGAGGAGCTGCCGGTGGCGGTGGTTCACGAGGCCGAGGCGGCCGGCGAGACCGGCGGCGACGCGCCTGCCGAAGCTTTCGAAATTCTCACCGCCCCGCGCGGCGCGCCTGATGACATGGGCAAGCTGCAGGGTGTCGGCCCGCAGATCGTCAAGAAGCTGACCGAGGGCGGGCTGTTCCACTTCTGGCAGCTGGCCGCGATGACGCCGGACGACGTCAAGAAAGTCGACCATGACCTGAAGCTCGGCGGCCGCATCGACCGCGACGGCTGGGTTGCGCAGGCGCGCCAGCTGATGGCGGGCGGCTGACCCTTTAAGCACGCGGCATCACCGTCTTCCTCTGGGTTCGGCCCACAGGGAGAGGGTGCGCATGGCGCTCTTCAGGCTGATATTTCATCCGCTTTGCGGAACACATCATTCAAGGGACAAAACCCATGGCCGAGATCACAGCCCAGCTGGTGAAAGACCTGCGCGAGAAGACTGGCGCGGGCATGATGGACTGCAAGAATGCGCTGAAGGAAACCAATGGCGATGTTGAGGCCGGTATCGACTGGCTGCGCAAGAAGGGCCTGTCAAAGGCCGCCAAGAAATCCGGGCGCATTGCGGCTGAAGGCCTCGTCGCCATCAACGTGCGCGGCCATGAGGGCGTCGTGGTTGAGGTCAATTCGGAGACGGATTTTGTCGCCCGCAATGGCGAGTTCCAGTCGCTGGCACGCAGCATTGCGGCGGTGGCGCTGGAGCATGGCGCCGATGTCGAGCACCTGAAGAACGCCCATTATCCCGGCGGCGGCACGGTCACCGACGCGCTCAACAATGCCATCGCCACCATTGGCGAGAACATGACGCTGCGCCGCGCCGCAGGCCTCAAGGTCGCGCAGGGCGTTGTCGCGAGCTATGTGCACAATGCCATTGTCGAGGGGCTTGGCAAGATCGGCGTGATCGTTGCGCTGGAGTCTGCCGGCAATACGGACACGCTCGGCGCGCTGGGCAGGCAGATCGCGGCGCATATTGCTGCGTCAAGCCCGCTGGCGCTGGAAGCTTCGGGTCTTGATCCGGCGCTGGTGGCGCGCGAGCGCGCCGTGCTGGCCGACAAGAACGCCGGCAAACCGCCGAACGTGCTGGAGAAGATTGTCGAGAGCGGTTTCAGGACCTATTGCAAGGAAGTCTGCCTGCTGGACCAGGCTTTTATCTATGACAACACCAGGAGCGTGGCGCAGGCGCTGAAGGAAGCCGAGAAGGCTGCGGGCGCGCCGATAGCGCTGAAAGGCTTTGTGCGCTTTGCGCTGGGCGAGGGCATTGAGAAGCCTGTCGGCCCCGACTTTGCGGCGGAAGTCGCCGGCATGGCGCGCTGACGCCGCCTGAAAAAGAACTTGCAGCCGCTTGTGCGCAAAGCCATAAGCGGTTGTCTGACCCTTGGCTCGCCGCGCGCCTGACCAGGTGACCGTGAGCCGCGCTCTCCCGAATGTCTGCCGCAATTGATGCGCGCCCGCTTGACAGCCGGCGCTGGCAAACACGTACGGGAGCGCTCCGATGGTTGACGCTGACACTGCATTTTATCTGCTGACATTCTGCCTGTTTGCCGCCGCAGCCCTCTACACCTCGGTGGGGCACGCCGGCGCCTCCGCTTACATTGCGGCCATGGCGCTGTTCGGCATCGCGCCGCCGGTCATGCGGCCGACCGCGCTGGTGCTGAATATTCTGGTCTCGCTGTTCGCCTCCGTGCGTTACTACCGGGCGGGGCTGTTCCGCTGGCGCGGTTTCTGGCCATTCGCTGCGGGCGCGCTGCCGCTGGCGGCGATTGGCGGCGCGCTGCAGCTGCCGGGGCAGTATTACCGCCCGCTGGTCGGTGTCTTGCTGCTGGCCGCGGCAGCCCGGCTGCTGTGGCCAAGGGCGCTGCGGAAAAGCCCGGAGACCACCGATGTTCCGGTTGCCCATGGCGTGGCCATTGGCGGCGCTATCGGGCTGTTGTCGGGCCTCACAGGCACCGGGGGCGGCATTTTTCTGTCGCCGATTCTGCTGTTTATGGGCTGGTCGGAAACGCGCGCCGCTTCCGGCATCGCGGCGGTGTTCATACTGTGCAACTCCGTCGCGGGGCTGCTCGGCAATATTTCGTCGGTCAAGGCGCTGCCAGCCGGGCTGCCGTGGTTTGCCGCAGCGGTCCTGCTCGGCGCGGTGGCGGGCACGCAGTTTGGCATCGTGACCCTGGCGAAAGAGGGCGTGGTCAAAGCGCTTGGCCTCGTGCTGATCGTGGCGGGCATAAAGCTGATTGGTGTGTATTGAAGCGGCGGCGCAAAACGGGTCTGATCCCTGATCCCAAAGGCAGCGAGGATTGACACGAAGCGCGGACTTTTCCGTCCTTGCGAGCGCAGCCAAGCAATCCAGAGCCGTGCGTGAGGCCGCTGGATTGCTTCGCTGCGCTCGCAAAGACGGCGTGGTGCGAAAACAGGTCAGAGGCAGCTGTTCTGCATGGTGGCGCGGTGGCGCATTCAAGAGGCACGCACTGCGCCAAGGTCAGGTGCCCGCCTTCGAACCAGCCACAGTCCGGCAAGCGCAAGCGACGTAAATCCGGCACCCGCGAGGAATGTGGCCTGCGGGCCAATACTGTCCCACAGCGCCCCGGCGACAACGCTGGCCGCCAGCAGCGCCAGTCCGCCCAGCAAATTGAAGACACCATAGGCCGTGCCCCGCAGCTCCGCTGGTGCCGTGTCGGCTATGAGCGTTGCCATAAGGCCTTGTGTAATGCCCATGTGCAGGCCCCAAAGCACGACACCCAGCGCAATACCTGTGAGGTTGCCGCAGAACGCCAGCGTTATGTCGGCGGCGATGAGCGTGGCAAAACCGATAGTCATCATGGTGAGCCGGTTGAAACGGTCAGACAGCACACCCGCCGGATAGGCCGCGAGCGCATAGACCACGTTCATCACCACCAGCACCAAAGGGACCAGAACGACCGGCAAGCCCGCAGCCTGCGCCCGCAAGATGAGAAACGCCTCGCTGAAGCGCGCCAGCGTGAACACTGTGGCGACTGCCACTACCAGCCAATAGGCAGAGCCAAGACGCCGCAGCTCCGGCAGGCTGAGCGGAAACTTCACCTTGCGCAGCCCGGCTGGCCGCTCCGGCTCCTGCACGGCGAACAGCAGCAGACCCAGCGACATAAATGCCGGAATAACCGCGACCCAGAAAACCATCTGGAAATTATTGGCGGTAAGCCACATCAGGCCGATGGCGAGCGCCGGCCCGGCAAATGCGCCGATTGTGTCAAGCGACTGGCGCAGACCAAAACTTGCGCCGCGCAGATGCTCGGGCGCAATGTCGGCAATCAGCGCGTCCCTGGGCGCGCCGCGGATGCCCTTGCCAATGCGGTCAATGAAGCGCGCCGCCACCAGCCAGCCCACCGTTGAAGCCAGCGGGAATACCGGTTTGGTGAAAGCTGCCAGTCCATAGCCGATGGCAGTCAGCAGCTTGCGCTTGCCGAGCCAGTCGGAGAGCACGCCGGAGAACACTTTGACAATGGAGGCGGTCGCTTCCGCGATGCCCTCGATGACGCCGACCGTCACCATCGACGTGCCCATAACCGTCACAAGGTAGACCGGCAGCAGCGCATGAATGGTTTCCGAGGAAACGTCCATCAGGAGCGAGACAAAGCCGAGCGCCCAGATTGTGGGTGGAATGTCGCGCAGGCGCGACGCCGGGGTTGTTTTTTGGGTCATAGGCGACGTTGGCACGGTTGATAGCTTTTACCTAGCGGCGGGGCGCCTCCGACGAGGAAAAAACATTCGGGATTTTCGGGTCAAAACCTGACCGTGCTATAATCCAGGCTTGAGCCGCCACGGAAATCCGATGCTCAAATCCTCTATTGGAGCTTCGCGCAATGCCGGTTGGTCAATTTTCCGGCGTTGCGCCGGATGGTCTGGTGAATCTACATTAGTATTTCAGGGCCGAATCAGGCATTGCCGGTTTCCAGTCGGCCTCTCGTTGTTTGCGGATCAATGGCTTCATGAAACCCCTCTTCACCCGCATCATTGTCAAACTCTCCGGCGAGGCGCTGATGGGGGCTGGGTCGCATGGCCTGCATGCGCCAACCGTCGAGCGCATCGCCAAAGACGTTGCGGCCGCCGCCAGGCTCGGCGTGCAGATCGGCATCGTTGTCGGCGGCGGCAATTTTTTCCGCGGCATTCAGGGGGCTGACAAGGGCATCGAGCGGGCACGCGCCGATTCCATCGGCATGCTGGCCACGGTGATGAACGCGCTGGCGCTGGAGACGGCGCTTGAGGCGGCGGGCCAGTCAGCGCGGGCGCTGTCCGCTATTCCCATGCCCTCGGTCTGCCAGCCCTATTCGCGCCAGGCGGCGCTCAATCATCTCGGCAAAAACCGGGTCGTCGTGCTGGGCGGCGGCACCGGCAATCCGTTCTTCACCACCGACACCGGCGCGGCCCTGCGCGCGGCCGAACTGTCGTGCCAGGCGGTGATGAAGGCGACGCAGGTTGACGGCATTTACACCGCCGACCCGAAAAAAGACAAAACCGCGAGGCGCTATGAGCGGCTGACCCATGACGAGGCGATCAACAAATCGCTGGCGGTGATGGACACGGCGGCCTTTGCCATTTGCCGGGAGAACCGCATTCCGATCATAGTGTTTTCTGTCCAGGAGCCGGGTGCCATCCGGGACGCGCTGCTGGGCAAGGGCAAATTCACGCTGGTCAGCCCGGAGTAGGGGCGCGGCGGCATTTTGCGGGAGCGGCAAGTGTGCTATTATTCAGGCAAATGCCGCCGCTGCTGACATCAGGAAAAAACAGGGGATAAACATGAGCGCCAAATTTGATCTGGCCGACCTCAAGCGGCGCATGCAGGGTTCGGTTGCCTCGCTCAAGCACGAGCTGAGCGGCTTGCGCACCGGGCGCGCCTCGCCAAACATGCTGGAGCCGGTCAAGATTGAGGTTTACGGGCAGGTTATGGCCCTCAATGCGCTGGCTACCATCAGCGTGCCGGAGCCGCGCGCGCTCGCCGTGCAGGTGTGGGACAAGAGCAATGTCAACGCCGTGGACAAGGCGATCCGCAACGCCAACCTCGGCCTCAGTCCGACGATTGAAGGCAATGTGCTGCGCATCCGCATCCCGGAGCTGAACGAGCAGCGCCGCAAGGAGATGGTCAAGGTCGCGCATAAATATACCGAGGACGCGCGTGTCTCGGTCCGCCACGTTCGCCGCGATGGTCTTGACGGCCTGAAAAAAGCGCTGAAGGACAAGACCATGAGCGAGGATGACGAGAAACGCCATGTGACCGAAGTGCAGAAGGTGACCGACCAGATAATCGGCGAGATCGACACGGCGCTGGCGGCCAAGGAAAAGGAAATCATGCAGGTCTAGCGCCTGCAGCGCGCGCGGGGCCAATCGCGCCATGACCGCCAATCCTGCCAGCACTCGCGAACGCCCGCCGCCGCGCCATGTCGGACTGATCATGGACGGCAACGGCCGCTGGGCGCTGGCGCGCGGCCTGCCGCGCATTGAGGGCCACCGGCGCGGGGTCGAGGCGCTGCGCCGCACTGTGCGCGCGGCGATCGACCTCAACATCCGCTATCTCACCGTCTTTGCGTTTTCGGCGGAGAACTGGCACCGTCCGCTGGAGGAAGTGTCCTTCCTCATGGGCCTGCTCAAGCGCTACATCCGCAATGACCTTGCCGACCTCAACGCCAATGGCGTGCGCGTGCGGGTCATTGGCAGCAAAGACGGGCTGTCCACCGAGATTGCCGGCCTGCTGGATGAGGCTGCGGCGGTGACGCGCGGCAATACCGGCCTTACGCTGGTTATCGCCTTCAACTACGGCGCGCGCCAGGAAATTGCCGGTGCCGTGCAGGCGATCGCCGAAAAAGTCGCGGCAGGCCTGCTTGCGCCAGCGGACATCACGCCCGAGATGATCGGTGATTATCTTGACACGCGCGACATTCCCGATCCGGACCTGATCATCCGCACGTCCGGCGAGCAGCGCCTGTCGAATTTTCTGCTCTGGCAGGCAGCCTATGCCGAATTTGTGTTCCTTGATGTCAAGTGGCCCGACTTTGACCGTGCGGCGTTTGAGGCGGCGCTCGCCGAATATGCCGAGCGCAACCGCCGCTTCGGCGATGTGGCCCCGCCCGCCGCGCGGGTGCAGCGCAATGCAAAGACCGGGTCATGAGCGCCAGCGGGCCCGGGGGCAAAAACGCAGGCAAGCACGCAGGCAAGCACGCAGGCATGCCGGACCTCGCGCTGCGGCTCGGGTCGGCCCTTGTCATGATTGCCGCCGCGCTCGCGGCAGCCTGGTATGGCGGGCATGCCTTCACGCTGTTCTGGCTGGCGGCAGCGGTTGCCATCAACTGGGAATGGCAGGCGCTGTGCGGCGGCCCGCGGGGGTTTCTGCGGTTTGCGCTGGGCGGCGCTGCGCTGGCCGCCGCCGCGCCGCTGGCCATGCGGGGCGAGCCGGCCTACGCGCTGCTTGCCATCGCGGCAGGTGCGGCGGGCGCGGCGGCGCTGGCCTCGCCCGGCCCCCGGCTGTGGAGCGCGGCGGGTGTCGTCTATGCCGGCGTGCTGGTGGTCAGCCTTGGCGCGCTGCGCGGCTCGCTGTTTCACGGGTTTGAGGCGGTCCTCTGGCTGTTTGCTGTCGTCTGGGCAACCGACATCATGGCCTATTTTGGCGGCCGCCTGATCGGCGGCCCAAAACTGTGGCCGCGCGTCTCGCCGTCCAAAACCTGGTCAGGCTTTGGCTGCGGCGTGCTCAGCGGCGCGCTGTGCGGCCTCGCGGTTGCACCCTCAACTTCCAACATCCCGGTTGTCGCCGGCCTGAGCCTCGCGGCGGCAATTGTGTCGCAGGGAGGCGACCTGATGGAATCCTCGGTCAAGCGGCATTTTGGCGTCAAGGACGCAAGCGCGCTGATCCCCGGGCATGGCGGGCTGATGGACCGCCTCGACGGTTTTGTCGCTGCCGCGCTGTTTGCCATGCTGGTCAGTGTCGGCCATGTCGGCTGGACCTCGGCGGCGACCGGCCTGTTTCACTGGTAATCCAAAACTCCGGTAATCAGAAACGCCAGCGTTAATCTTAGCGGCAAAGATAGCCTTCGCCCTATCTTGGCCAAACGCCTCGCGTAGGGCACAGTAACGATCTGGTAACTATATGGCGGCGCATGCGGCAGGCACCCGGCCTCAGACGCGACCCGCCAGGAGGCGTAGATGAATTTCTTCAGTCAACTCGCAGGGTCCGCCGGTGAACTCGGCCTGACCATCGCAGCATTCATGTTTGTGCTGATTATCGTGGTTTTCTTTCACGAGCTTGGGCATTTCTGGGTCGGACGCCGCTGCGGCATCAAGGTTGACGCATTTTCCATCGGCTTTGGGCCGGAGCTGTTTTCCTTCACCGACCGCAAGGGCACGCGCTGGCGCTTCGCGCTGCTGCCGCTCGGCGGCTATGTCAAGTTCCATGGCGACATCAATGGCGCGAGCCAGCCGGACACTGCGGCCATCGCCGCCATGCCGGGGGAATTTTACAAGCAGACCTTCGCCGC
>JANLPP010000485.1:0-2336 GCA_031367295.1 Hyphomicrobiales bacterium
CACCAGCATGATCACGTCGATTTTTCTGGTGGAGGAGGAGGGCACGGCCTCGACGTTTCGCGGCCTGAGCGAGACCATCCAGCGCCACGGCCTGTTCAGCTCGCTCTATACGGATCGCGGCAGTCATTATTTTTACACGCCAAAAGCCGGGGGCGAGGTGGACAAGGCGCAACTGACCCAGGTGGGCCGGGCGCTGGCGCAGCTGAAAATCGAACACATCCCCTCCTATGCGCCGCAAGGGCGGGGGCGGATGGAGCGGCTGTGGGACACTTTGCAGAAGCGGCTGGCGCCGCTGCTGCGGCTGAACGGCATCACCGGGATCGAGGCCGCCAATGCCTGGCTGGCGGAGGTCTACATGGCGCAGCACAATGCCCATTTTGCCGTCAAGGCGGGCGAGGAAGGCACGGCCTTCATTCCCTTCGTCGGCGATCTGGCCAATATTCTGTGCATCGAGGAGACGCGCGTCGCCGGGCTGGACAACACGGTCAAATACAACAGGCTCGTCCTGCAAATCCCCAAAAGCCTTAACCGGCATCACTTTGCCAAGGCGGCCATCCGGGTGCTGGAATATTGGGACGGCTCGATTGGCCTGTTCCATGGGCCGCGCCAGATCGCCAGCTTCGATGCGCTGGGCGCTCCGCAAGAGGCCGTCACGCAGCATAAGGCAGGCGCCAAGCAAACCAGATCAGCCGCGTAAGTCCGTTTCGCGGCGCGCCTGTGGACGGAGTGGACAGTTCCGGGGGCCAAACGGCCCTGACGGAACTGACCACTCCGCCCACAGGGGGCAGAAGAAAAAGAAACATCGGCCTGTTTGAAATTCAAAAAGCGGACATTTAATTAGCTACCTAAACCGGACATCTTTAGAAGCTATCGACAGCCGTCTGAAACCGGCCATCAATGGATGCCCTGCCCTGCATCCCGGCGTGCCGTGCCGCCGGAACCGCAGCGCTTGCGGCCGCCGCCTTCCACAACAGCGCGTCAGAGCACCGCCTCCAGCCCTTTGTCGCGGATCAGGCACAAAAGCTTCAGGGTCGCGCCGCGCGGCATTTTCGCGCCGCGCTCAATCTGGCTGACATAATTGGTGGTCACATTCAGGCAATGGGCGAGGATGGCCTGGCTGACGCCTTCGCGCTGCCGCAGGGCTGCAATGTCGCTGGCTTTCATTGCCGCCACTTTCGTCAGGCAGGAAATGTCAAATTCGCGCATGGTCTTTTTGTCGACAAGGCCCAGCCGATGCATGCCGCTGACGCGAAGGGAACCTTGCCGGCATAGTCGATTGCGGCCTGCACACGCTCTCCGGTCACCTCAGTCGGATAGCCCGCGAGCAGCTCAGCCACGCTCTCACCGCCGCGGCTGCGCGCGCTGACCGCATCGACCGTCAGCCGCGTGCCGACGATGCAAGGCGCGCCGCCCATATTTCGGGATCGGAGAGGAGGAGGTGATCGGCCATGCAGGAGATTTTACAGTCGCCGCTTCGCGAATGCAACGCACCGGCGCCAGATCACCCCGCCCCCGCCGGCGCGCCCAACTCCACAAACTGCGCCAGCTGCTTGAGCGAATCCTGCCAGCCGAGGTGGCACATTTCTGGCGGGATGACGTCGGGCACGCCGACCTGGGTGATCGACATGTCCGTGCCGCAGGATACGGCCTTCAGGATCACGGTGACCCGGATGTCGGACTTCAGATTGGGGTCGTCGAACACATCGGTGTAGTGCAGTTTTTCGCCGGGCACGAGTTCAAGATACTCGCCGCCGAAGGAATGCGCCTTGCCCGAATCGAACTCGGTGAAGGACATGCGGAAGCCGCCGCCGACTTTCGCGTCCATGTGATGCACCGTGCAGGTAAAGCCCGCAGGCGCGAGCCACTTGGCCATGGCGGCAGGATCGAGAAACGCCTTGTAAACGCGGGCGGGAGGGGCTTTCAGGACACGATGAAAATTCAGGGTGTAGGGCATGGTGAACTCCTGCTCGGTTGCACGGCGAAGGCGGAGCTTTCTTGCCTGCGGACAGCAGGCCGAGGCGCTCCACTGTCCGCCGGAAAACCTGTGCCGCGCCACGGCGATAATGCTACCGGATTACGTGTTGCACGCCAATCGGCACGAAGCGCAATCCTTTCGAGAAACGCGCCATCATTGCGCGCCATCATCGCAAGCGGTCCGAAGCAATCGGGCAGGCATGGGGGACGGTTCCCCATGGGCTGTCGGTCCGCCGCCTGCTACCCGGCATCCCCGCGCGCCGCGCCTTTGCGGTGCGCTTTCTTCTTGTTTGGCTTGCCGCCTTCTGCTTTTGGCGCAGCGTCGGCATAGGGCCGCTTGCCAGCCGCGCGGCCAGGCGCTT
>JANLPP010000518.1:0-1588 GCA_031367295.1 Hyphomicrobiales bacterium
ACACTCAGGCGCAGGCATGCTCACCACCAAACGCAAGCCCGCTAACCCGGGCGAAATCCTTGCCGAAGAATTCATGGCCCCCATTGGCCTGACGCAAGGCGCGTTGGCTGAGGCGATGGATGTGCCGCGAAAGCACGTGAATGAACTCTGCAATAACCGCCGGACCATTACCGCCGCAACTGCGCTGATCCTTGCGCGGGTGTTTGGCAACAGCGCCGAGTTCTGGCTCAACGTGCAGCGGCGCAGCGACCTTTGGAACGTGATGCATTCACCGCGTGAGCGCGAAAGAGTTGAACGGGCAAAGCCGCTGAAGAGTGCTGCTTGAGCTCTAGACGCAAGGCATATTCCCCTCACCGGTGCGCCTCATAAAACGCCCGCAGCACCGCGTTCATCCGCGTCAAATGCCCCTTGCCCTGCGCTTTGAACCACGACGCCACATCGCTGTCGAGGCGGATATGGACGGAGGTCTTGCCGGGGGCGGGGACGAGACGCGCCGTTTTCCAAAACTCCTCGCCCAACGATTCCGCCTCGGGCGCGTCATCGCGCGTCTTGTCGTCGCCGCGCGCGCGCAAGGCGTAAATTTCAGCCAGCGAATGTCTCACGATAGTAGATTCCCTGCTCATGCCTGCTTGCCTTCTGTGCGCTAATGAGGCGGATGACCCGCTCCGCCCGCCATGTGAAAACGACCCGGTAGACTGTCAGCCCGGTGCGCCCGAGCGCGATGAGCCTAAGCTCGCCATAGTCCTCCCGAACATCGATCCGCTCAACAATATCATTGGCGAAAATTTCCGCCGCGCGCAGAAACGATACGCCATGCTTGTTGAGATTTGCAGCCGCCTTCTCCTCGTCCCATTCAAACTGGAGTTCATCGCCGGACACGGATTGCGCTCCCTTTGGATGAATTATTGTGTACACAAATGCCGCTAATTTGCAACTTTATTTTGTGACTTTCGCATTGTCGGCAGCCACGCCCATGTCGTTCATTGTGGCGGGCAAGCGCTTTCAACCAAGACATCATCGACAGCTTCATCGTCTTTTAAGTAACCGAAGTGATGCGTTTCAAGATAGCACAGCATCCGGCTGAGTTCGATACGCACTATTGCGGCTAAGGTTCTGTTGAGTTAGGACTACGCTCCAACGGAGAAGCCAAATGTATTTTGTCGGAGTCGCAGCAGCGTCTCTAATTGCGACAGCCGCCCTCACAACTGCTCTGGTTGCGGAAACACAACAGCAGTGTTTCGCCAGATATGATAGAGGTTGCGAAAATTATTGCACCTACAAACAGATTGAAGAACAAAAGGAGGGTTGTTTCAAAGACTGCGCCAACAGACATGCAAGTTTGGTAGCATATGGATACTTCACCACCCAGAGTGGTCAAGATATATTTTGCTGCCCATGAAATCTGCGCGCGCTTGAAAGATACGAGATCATGACCAAGACATCCTATCCCCTCAAGCTGCCCGCCTCCATCAAGCGCGCCGCCGAGCGGCTGGCGCGCGAGGACGGCGTGTCGCTGAACCAGTGGATTTCCTCGGCCGTCGCGCAGAAAATCGGCGCGGTCGAGACGGCGGCGCATTTTCTGAAAGCC
>JANLPP010000038.1:0-24734 GCA_031367295.1 Hyphomicrobiales bacterium
GGCCCGGTGCGCATCGCGCTGATTCTGCCGCTCACCGGCCCCGGCGGCCCCAGCGTTGTCGGCCAGTCGCTGCGCAACGCGGCAGAGCTGGCGCTGGCCGAGTCGCAGAGCCCGGATGTGACGATTCTGGTCAAGGATGACCGCTCAACGCCGGACGGCGCGCGCGATGCCGCCAGCCAGGCCATCAGCGAGGGTGCCGAAATTATTCTGGGGCCGCTGTTTGCCAATAACCTGAAGGAAGCCGGGCGGGTGGCGCGCGCCGCAAAGCGTCCGGTCATCGGCTTTTCGACCGACACCAGCGCTGCGGCACCCGGCGTCTATGAACTGTCTTTCCTGATTGAGACTTATGTTGACCGCATTGTCGATTTTGCCGCCTCCAAGGGCAAGAAGTCGTTTGCGGCCCTGGTGCCGGAGAGTGACTACGGCAATATCGCGCTGGCCGAATTCCAGCAGGCGGCGGCGCGGGCAGGCGTGCGCGTCCAGCTGATCGAGCGGTATGGCCAGGTGACAATCGGCGCCTCGGCACAGAAAGTTGCGGCGCTCGGCAATTCAATCGACGCGCTGTTCATTCCCGATCAGGCCGACGGCATGGCCACAGTCGCCAAGGCGCTGAGCGCTGCGGGCATTGACGGGCGCAAGGTGCAGATTCTCGGCACCGGCGTATGGAACGATGCGCGCGTCCTCAAATATCCGGCCCTGCAGGGCGCGTGGTTTGCGACACCCGAAAATGCCGGCTTCAATGCCTTTGCCGCGCGCTACCGGGCCAAATTCAACACCGACCCCACCCGCATCGCAACCCTTTCCTATGACGCGGTGTCGCTCGCCGCGGCTCTGGCCCGCACGCAAGGCGCGTCGCGCTTCTCGGATCAGGTGCTGACCAATAATTCCGGCTTCAACGGCGCGGACGGCGTCTTCCGCTTCCGCGGTGATGGCCAGAACGAGCGTGGCCTTGCCGTGCTGCAAATTGCCAATGGCACGGTCAGCACCATCAGCCCGGCGGCGCGGAATTTTGCGCCGGCCGCCACTGCGTCAAGGTAATCTGCGGGCGACGCCGGTGCATTTTCCGTTTCCCGTCATCGTCACCGATATTGGCGGCACCAATGCCCGCTTCGGCCTTAAAGCTGAGGCGGGCAGCAGGCTGGAAAGTGTTGCGCACCTCAAAACCCATGATTTTCCCGGGCTTGGCGCCGCGCTGGCGGCTGTTGCCCGCTCGCTGCCGGTCAGGCCGCGTGCCGTCATCGCCTGCGGCGCTGGCCCGGTCGAAGGCCGCCGCCTCAAACTCACCAACGCGCCCTGGCTGATTGATGGGGCGCAGGTGGCCAAAGAGGCGGGTCTTGAGCAGGGCCTGCTGCTCAATGATTTTGAGGCGCAGGCGCTGTCATTACCCGCCATTCCGCCGGAATGGACCAAAGCCATCGGCCACCAGCAAGCCGGTGAGGGGCCGCGCCTGATCCTGGGGCCGGGAACCGGTCTTGGCATTGGCGCGCTGCTGGAGATTGACGGGCGCTACGTGCCGGTGCCAAGCGAGGCCTGCCACATCGGCTTTGGGCCGGGCAGCGTGGACGAGGAGAGGCTGTGGCCGCAGCTTGAGCGCGTGCACGGGCGCGTCACCACCGAGAGCGTCCTGTCCGGCGCGGGCCTCGCGCGGCTCAATCAGGCCCGCCGCGCCGCAGACGGCCTGGCGCGCGATGACACGGACGCAGCCACGATCACCAGCCGCGCGCTCGCGGATGCTGGCAGCTTTGAGGCGCAGACCATCCGGCTCTACTGGCGCATCGTCGCGCGCTTTGCCGGTGACATGGCGATTGTCTTCATGGCAACCGGCGGCGTCACCCTGGCGGGCGGGATACTGCCACGCGTCGCCGGGCTGCTGGATGAGGCGGAGTTCCGCCGCTGCTTTGAGGACAAGGCCCCGGTGGACGCTCTGGCCAAACGCTGCGCCACGCGGCTGATCACGCAGCCGGACGCGGTGCTGGCCGGCATGGCCGCGATTGCCGCCATGCCGGGCCGCTATGCCATCGACTATGCCGCCCGTGCCTGGGTGTGACCTGTCACGCGCGGGCCACAATTGCCATGCAGGGCGATTTCGCGCTGACGCACACCGTTGTTTCGATACATGGGGCCATAATGACCAAAGCCAGAACTCTTCTGCTCGTGCTGGCCCTTCCGGCCTTGCTCTGCGCCACAACCGGTGGCATCGGCGCGCAGGCGCGGCCAAAAAACCCCGCCGCTGCGCAGCCACAGCAGCCCGCCGCTATTCCGCAGCCGGAAAAAACCTTTCCGACCAAAATCGTCTGGACTCTCTACAGCTTCAACGGCAAGCCCATCAGCGGCGACCTCAATTTCCTGATCGATGAAAACAACCGCGGCTTTGGCTCCTCGGGCTGCAACACCTGGTCAGCCACCATGGTGCCGGCGCGCGGCCAGCGCATTGGCATGGGGCCAATCGCCATCACCAAAAAAGCCTGCGACAAAGAGGTCACCGCGCTGGAATTCGCCTACCTGAGCGCGCTGCGCTCCGGCCCGTACTGGGATCTTGTGGGGCCCGACATTGTGATCAAGGGCGTCAAAGGCGGCGAGATGAAATTCAGGCGCTCGCTCTGAGCTGACGCTCCTCCACAAGGCCGGCGCCGCCAAACTGCGCCAGATAGCGCGGGGCGATCTGCGCCACCGGCAGCACAACCAGCACGTCGGTCGTGCCAAAGCGCGGGTCGGCCACCGCACCATCACCGACGCAGGCACCACAGCGCAGATAGGCTTTGACCAGCGGCGGCAGCGCCCGCCAGGCCCGCGCTGCCTGCAATGGCGTCAACGGCGTGTCCGGCATGGCGATGCGGCGGTCCGCGCGGGCGCGGGCTGACCAATCTGCGCTCGCCGCGCCTGCCGCCGCCTGCGCCAGCACGGCGAGCTGCGGGGCAAGCCGCACCGGATCGCAGCCCTCAAGGCTGGCGCAGCCGATCAGCACATCAATGGCGTGGTGCCGCACATAGGCCCCGATGCCCTGCCAGAGCAGCTCGATCACCCCCTTGCCGCGATAATCCGCCAGCACGCAGGCGCGGCCCAGCTCCAGAAAGCGCTTGCCGGCATGCCGGGCGAGCAGCGGCGCGATATCAAATTCCTGGCCCGAGTAGAAGCCAAAACTGCGCAGCGCAACATCACCGCGCAACAGACGGTAGACGCCGATAACCCTTGGCTTGATGCGGCCCAGCCGCTTGCCGCGCGCCGCATGGTTGATCACCAGCAGGTGGTCGCAGACTTTGTCAAACGGGCAGATATCGCGCCGCAGCAGCTTTGCGGTGCGGTCGGGAATGGCCGTCCCCTCCTCAAAAAACACCTTGTAGCGCAAGCGCTGCGCCCGGCGGATTTCCTTTTTCGTTGTCGCCAGCCGCAGTTCCAGCATGCCAGCGCGGGCAAGGCTGGGCGCAAGGCCGCAGAGGTCGCGCACCACCGCCTTCATGCGAGGCAGCCCAAAGGGCAGCACGCGGCCAGCACCCGGACGCGCATGCACGGGAAAAACAGCAGCGAAAGACTGTTGCATGCAGGCGCTCTCCCGCCGCGCGCAAGAGCGCGGCCTCTGGCCTGCATATCGGGCAGAATCATCATGGTTTTGTGACAGGGCCGGCGCGAGTGTTACGGCGCAAACCCTATGCCGCAAACCGCTTCTGCGGCAAGACTGCCGCCAGATCGGCAAGATCAACCGGCTTTGTCAGAAAATCATCAATGCCGGCCGCCTGCGCCAGCTGGCGGTCCTCCTCAAACGCGTTGGCGGTCAGGGCGACGATGCGCACGCGCACCGCGCTGCTGCGGCGCTCGGCGGCGCGGATTTCGAGCGCTGCTGACAGGCCGTCAAGCTCCGGCATCCTGATGTCCATGAATATCAGGTCAAAGGCCGCTACCCCGCCGTCCATCGCCGCCTGCGCTGCAAGCACGGCCGCGCGTCCGTCGCTGACCCGCGTCACGCGCACGCCCAGCTTGGCCAGAAAGCGCCCGGCGATCAGCGCGTTGATGTCATTGTCCTCGGCCAGCAACACATTCAGCCCGGTTTGCAACCGTTCGGGCGGCGGCTTGCCCTGCGGCTCGCGCGCTGCTGCCGCGCCGCTCAGGCGGGCAAACAATGAGCGTGGCCGCACCGGTTTGACCAGCCAGCCATCAAAGGCCTCCAGCACGGAACGGCCGAGCGCGCGGCGCTCAAACGGCGAGAACAGCACCAGCGTTGTGCCCGCCCCTGCCGCCCGCGCGGCGCGCGCGATTTCCTCGCAGGCCAGCTCGCCCAGCGCACTGTCCACCAGCACCAGACGCGGCGCGGCCTCGCCCGCCAGCAGCGCCAGCGCCTCAGGCACACCGGCCGCATGCATCAGCTGCGCGCCAGCCCCGGCCAGCGCCTCGCCCAGAAAGCCCGCCTCAAACGGGGAACGGGCGACAATCAGCGCGATTGCGCCAGCCAGATGCGGCGGCGGCTCCGGTGCCTGCAGGCAAGCGGTGTCCGCCCCGGTTTCCGCCTCGTTGCGCATGGCGGGGCTCAGCCGGATGGCAAAAGTAAACACGCTGCCCCCCGTGGCAGGACAGTCCAGCTCGATGACGCCGCCCATTTTGGCGACAATCCGCTGCGATATGGCGAGGCCAAGGCCACTGCCGCCGTGGCGCTGGCCACCCGGCCCGCCAGCCTGCTCAAATTCTTCAAATATGGCTGCCCGCCGCTGCACCGGCACACCCGGCCCGGTGTCGGCGATGCTGAAGCGCAGCCTGCCGTCCGGCAAGCTGGCAATGCGCAGCCCGGCCCCGCCTGCCGCGGTAAACTTCACCGCGTTGCCGGTCAGGTTGATCAGCACCTGGCGCAGCCGCTGGGCATCGCCGCTGAGCCTGCAGGGCACATCCGGGTTTATGCGCGCGGCAATTTCCAGCCCTTTGGCCTGGGCGCGGGGCGCTACCAGCTCGATGACACCCTCGACCAGCTGCGCGAGATCAAAATTATCCTGCGCCAGTTCCAGCCGCCCCGCCTCGATCTTGGAGAAATCCAGGATTTCGTCGATCAGCGTCGCCAGCGCCCCGCCCGACGCTTTGATCGTGTCGATATAGGATACCTGCTCGGCGTCCAGCGCCGTGTCGCGCAGCAGGTCCGCCATGCCCAATATGCCATTCAGCGGGGTGCGGAACTCGTGGCTGACAGTCGCCAGAAAACGCGACTTGGCCTCGCTGGCGGCCTCGGCCCGCTCGCGCGCCGCCGCTGTCTCGCGCAGCTCCCAGATTTCATCCTGCAATTTTTCGGTCAGCGCGGCGGCCCGCGCCGCGCCAAGGCGGCTGCTGCGCGCCAGCCACAGGCCCAGCCCGGTGAGCACAAGCGCGGCCCCGCCCAGAAACGCGGCAAACTCATGCGAAACAAATGACGAAACCGGATTGTCCATGCGGGCAAGTCTGCCGCAGAAATATTGACGATCCCTTGTGCAGGCAGCGTTCGCAGCTTTACTTTGGCAAGAATCACTTTGACAATCCGATCCCTGCACATGATATCTTCCCGCCCAGAGAGGCAAGCGCGTGCAGGTCCGGGAAATTATCCGCTCCGCAAAAAGCATCCAGCAGCCCGGCAGGTGGGCGGCGGGCGCAATGCCAAAAACCGCCTTTCCGCTATCCAAATCGGGAAGCAAGGCTTACAAGCTCGGCAACCGGCGGTGGCGGGTAGTGACATTCAACGTTGCCGGCCTGAATTGCCGCCTGCTTGTTAACTACCACCCGGCACTCTTGCAGTATCAGGCAATGCTGGGCGTTGATATTGGCGGAGACACCAAAGTGCTTGTCTGCCTTGAGCATCATCCGACGCACAAGCCATGGCACGCCCACGTCTGCTGCGATGACGTCAATGTCGTGCCTTCCGGCATGAGGCGCGGTCCATGGATGAGAAGCGTAAACGGTACTGGCGCAAAGCATCGCATGCCTTGCCCGGCGACCGACGAAGCCGCTTTCAATCGGGCTGTTTCTTTCTTCCGCCTTGACCGCAACGCTGGGGGAAGCTTGATATGAAGGAAGAGCTTTGCAAGGCATTCTGCCATGACCTTGAGGTGACAGCCGTTCCCGCAGGCCTGGCGGTCGGAACCGCTTTCCAAAAAAGCGATGGCGATCATATCGGCTTCTATATCATCGGGCCTGACGACGTCGGCATGTATCGCGTGCAGGACGACGGCAGCACTGTGCCCTACCTTGACGCCTGCGGCGCGGATATCGGGATTGGCAGCCGCGCCGACGCATTTTACGAAATTCTGTCCGAGTATGGTGTGACTTTCGATGAAACGACGTTTGAAATTACCAGCGAGCCAATAGCCCGGAACGCGGTGCCAAAGGCCGGACTAAGGCTCGTTGCCGGGCTGCTGAGATTACAGGACCTGGTGTTGATGACGCGCGAGCGCGTTGAGTCCACATGGATACAGGAAGCCAAGCGCGATCTGGAACAAGCGGCAGCCAGCAAGGCGTCCATAGAATATGACGTACCGGTCGCCAGAGAACTTTCTGACTATCCCGCTGATGCCGTCATAAGGGCAGCAAACCGCAATCCGGTTGCTGTATTTTTTGGCACTGGCGATTCGAAAGTCTATGAGGCTTTGCTATTGCAGGCAGGCGCGCGATACGAAGCGAAAGTTGAAATTACAGTGGTTGTTATCCTCGAAAAGGATACGTCCGTTACAAAAAAGGCGCGCCTGCGCGCGGACAATCACCTTGTTGTGCCCCGCTATAGAGGTGGTGAACGTGACGCCATAGGCCGCATCATTGAAGTGGCAGTCGGAGAGCGGCCAATTTTGCATTGAATGAATATTGCGCAGGGCAATGGCTGAACCGATGCGATTGTCGCTATTTTTTCCAAAGCGTTTTTTCCCTCACCTCACGTCTTGCCCACCCGCAGTCCGGGCGCGGGGCGCTCCTGCAAAACCTCGCGGCGGAAGCGGTAGAGCGCGGCTGGCCGCCCGCCGGTGGCATGCACGCTCTGGCCGGTCGGCTCGACTGCCTGCGAGGTCTCCACCAGACGGCGGAAATTCTGCTTGTGCAGATGGCGGCCCGAGATCGCCTCGACGCTGCGCTGCAAATGCGTCAGGGTGAACGCCGCCGGCATCAGCTCAAAAATAACCGGCCGGTATTTGAGCTTTGCCCGCAGCCGCCCCATGGCAGTGGCCAGTATGCGGCGGTGATCGTGGCGCATTGGCTGGCCCAGCTCCGCCAGCGGCGCGGCAACCCGGCCATCGCGCGCCGCCTCGGTGACAAGCCCGGCCGAATAGAGCAACTCGTAGCGCTCCAGCACGTTTTCCTCATTGAACGGCGCGGTGTCATGGCCAAACAGCTGGCGCACGCGTTCGGCGCGTGTCGGCAATCGCGCACCGCTTGCCGCATTGCCCGCGCCCGCCCATTTTGCCAGCGCGGGGGCGATCACCGCATCCAGCATTGCGGGCCGTCCCTCGCGCCAGTCCTCCCACGGAAAAAACCTGTACCAGGGCCGCAAATCCGCTGCCGGGGCGCGCCCCGCCGCCTCCGCCCGCGTCAGCGCCAGGTAGCCCACCGACACGACATGCGGATCGCGATCACCGGCGCGCGCATGCCGCCCCCGGTCGCCAAACGTGTAGAGCTGCTCCACATAGCCGAGCGGCGTGCCGGTCTGCTGCGTCACAGAGGCGCGCAGGCCAATCTCGAAGGTGCGGTGCAGCACCGGATTGAACGGTCCCGACGGCAGCGCGGCCTGCGGCCCGCCCGGCGCAATCTGGATCAGCGGCTCATCACCGCGCACCGCGACAATGGCCGCCGTCAGGCCGATTTCAACCGGCAGCAGCGCGGGCGCGGGCGTGTCGGCCATGGCGGCTCAGACGCTGCCCGGGCGCGGCATGTCGAGCGCAAAGGGCACGCCCTCAAAACACTCGACGCCCCGGCCCATGGCGCTGACCGCCGCGCTCATCCGCCCGCCGCGTCCCAGCAGCCGGTCGGCAATCTCAACCAGCATGGCATTGGGTGTCGCTGTGGGCGACAGCGCACGGATGCGCTGCGCAATCTCGGCTTCCGGGCGCTCCGGGTCCAGCGCGCAGGCAGCGATGAAAGCCGCTGCGGTGGAGCGGCTGACACCCGCATAGCAGTGGATCAGCAGCGGGTGCGCGCGGTCCCATTTTTCGACAAAGGCCAGCAGCTCGCTGACATGGCCGTCGGCTGGCAAGGTCTCGCCCTCCATCGGCGCCACTATGTCGGACATGCCAAGGAACAGATGGTCATCGGCATGGATGACGCCCGGGCGCTCGACCAGCGTGCTGGTGTTGATCAGCGTCACCAGCGTCTTTGCGCCAATCGCCATGCTCACCTCGTGGATGCGCGACAGGGCGCAGACATGTATTCGCGGCATTCAGCCAATCTCCTGTGCGAGCGTCTCGTAGCGCAGCATGAACGCGGTTTGCGCCTGCTGGGATGACATGGACGCGATCAGCCCATCAAGGCCGGCCATCCGCAGGTCTGGCCGCCCGAAAAACTTTTCGGCTTCCGGCACGGAAAAACCCGCCAGCCGTGTCGCCTCGATAAAGGCCGCCGCGCGGTCGGCCCGCTTGGTCAGCTTCGCCAGCGCGGGCGGCGGCACGTGCGGCAGCGAAAAACGCAGGTGGATCGCGCCAAGAATGCGGTTTTCGACACCCCTGTAGCCATCGCCCAGCACGGCCTTGAACGGCGAGATAATATCACCGATCACGAATTCCGCCGCGTCGTGCAGCAGAACCGCCAGCCGCCAGCGCGCCGCAATGTCCGGGTGGCTCACGCGGGCGATGGCCTCCACCAGCAGCGAATGCTGCGCCACCGAAAAAATATGCTCGCCCCGGGTCTGGCCATTCCAGCGCGCCACGCGGGCAAGGCCATGGGCAATATCCTCAATCTCGACATCGAGCGGCGAGGGATCGAGCAGGTCAAGCCTGCGCCCCGACAGCATCCGCTGCCAGGCTCTTGGCGGCACGGGCGCGGCCTTCACCCGCGCGGCTCCGCCAGCGCCGCGCATTCTTCATAACGGAAACAGCCGGTCAGATGGTCATTGACCATGCCGGTTGCCTGCATGAAGGCATAGACAATCGTCGGGCCGCAAAAATTGAAGCCGCGCTTTTTCATATCCTTCGAGATTTTTTCCGACAGCGGCGTGGCAGGCGGCACCTCGCCCATGGCGCGATACGAATTCTGGATCACCCGCCCGTCCAGAAAACCCCACAGATAGCCCGAAAATCCGCCGCGCGCCTCAATATCCAGATAGGCCCGGGCGCCGGCAATCGTGGAGACAATCTTGCCGCGGTTGCGCACTATGCCAGTGTCCTGCATCAGCGCCTCAACCTTGGCTGAATCGTAACGGGCGATGGTTGCCGGTTCAAAATTGTCAAAGGCGCGGCGAAAACCCTCGCGCTTGCGCAGAATGGTGATCCACGCCAGCCCCGCCTGAAACCCGTCAAGGATCAGCTTTTCAAACAGCGCCCGGCTGTCGCGCTCGGGCACGCCCCACTCGGTGTCATGATAGGCAAGGTAGAACGGATCAGTGCCCGGCCACGGGCAGCGCGCCTTGCCATCGGCATGCAGCACGGCGGTCTGCGGCGCGGGCACGGCATTATTGTTGACTGGCGTTTCACTCATATTTTCTGCATAGCGGCTTGTGGCTGTTTGCGAAAGCGGCTCACCCCGAATCATCGCGGCCGGAATTGACGAGGTCAAAGCATGGACATGCCAGTGCGCCACCCCGAGGACAGGTCAGCGCCGGGTGGCGAGCCGCTGTTCGGTTCGCTGGAGCGCCTCTACGCCAGCGTGCTGGCTGCCCGCAACGGCGATCCGGCAACCTCCCGCACCGCCAAGCTGCTCAGCGAAGGCATGCCGAAAATAGCCAAGAAGCTGGCGGAGGAGGCGGTGGAGGTGGCGCTCGATGCCGTGCGCGGCAAACGCGCCGATGTCATCCTGGAGAGCGCCGACCTGCTCTACAATCTCTGCGTGCTGTGGGCCGCGTCAAACATCACGCCCGCCGATGTCACTGCCGAAATCATCCGGCGCGAGCGCACCTACGGCATTGCGGAAAAACTGCCCAAGGGCGGCGCGGCAAAGCCGGCGATTGGCTGGGATGTCACGCCCTGACGCGCTTATTTCGGCAGGGGCGCGGGCGAGTCGGACAGCGTGTTCAGATAGGCGATGATATTGGCGCGCTTTTCGGCGTCGGGCTGCAAATAGACCATCTTGGTGTTCGGCACATAGGCTTTCGCGTTGGTGATCCAGCTGTCCAGGGCCGCAAAGTTCCATTTGCCGCCTTTGGCCTTCAGCACGTCGGAATAGGCGTAGCCATCCATGCTGGCCACCGCGCGTTCCACCACGCCATACAGCGGCGGGCCGGGATTTGCGCCCGGCTTGGCCGTCTTTTCAAAACTGTGGCAGGCCTTGCAGGCAGCCGCAATGCTCTCGCCCTTTTTGACATCGGCCTTGGCCAGCAGAACCGGCAGGGGCACCACCGGCGCTTCAGTCGCGGCTGCGACGGCCGCATGCTCTTCACCTGCGGGCAGCTCATAGCCCGGCTTGGCGGGCCTCGCCGCAGCAAAGATGCCCTCAGAAACAATGCCGACGCCCATCACGAACAGGCTGGTGCCAAGCACCGCGCCAGCAATCTTGTTGAATTCAAGGGAAGCCATGGCGCACTCGGAATGAAGGGGAAAGCTGGTTATCCGCGCGCTGAATACAGGCTTTGCGGGCGGTTTGGCAACACGTATAAGCGCGCGCACTTGCTACTTTTTGACGCCGAGACGCCATGCGCAACCCGATTGTCCTGATTCCCGCCCGCATGGGCTCCACCCGCCTGCCCGGAAAGCCGCTGGCCGACATTCATGGCGAGCCGATGATCGTACATGTCTGGCGGCGCGCCGTGGCGGCCGGTCTTGGCCCGGTCGTCGTCGCAGCCGAGGACGCTGCCATCATCGCCGCCATTGAGCGGGCGGGCGGGCGGGCGGTGATGACCGGATTGCATCACCAGTCCGGCTCCGACCGCATTTTTGAGGCGATGCAGCTGGCAGACCCGCGCGGCAAGCATGACGTGATCGTCAATGTGCAGGGGGATCTGCCGACCATCGAGCCGGACTCCGTGCGTGCCGCCGCCCTGCCTCTGGAGGACCCGGGCGTCGACATTGGCACACTCGGTGCGGTGATTGCGCGCGAGTCCGAAAAAACCGACCCCAACGTCGTCAAGATCGTCGCAACCGTGACTGCGCCGGGCCGCCTGCGGGCGCTGTATTTTACGCGGGCCACCGCTCCCTGGGGCGAGGGGCCGCTGTTCCACCATATCGGCCTCTACGCCTATCGCCGCGCCGCGCTGGAGCGCTTTGTCGCCCTGCCGCCCTCGCCGCTCGAACAGCGCGAAAAGCTTGAGCAGCTGCGCGCGCTGGAGGCCGGCATGCGCATCGATGTGGCGCTGGTCAAAACCGTGCCGCTGGGCGTCGACACGCCCCACGACCTTGAGCGGGCGCGGCAGATGCTGGCCTGAAAACCTTTGGCCTGTGCCGACTTTGCCCGCAAAGACGCCTGGCTTGAGGAATGCATAATTTTTGTGCAGTGCAATATTTGTGTGCAGGCGGGCACCCGCCACGGCGCGCGGCGACCTTGGCGCGGCCCGCGCTCTCCCGTGCAAAGCATTGAATCTGCTGAAATTTACCTAAAATCCCCGCACTGGCATATGGCTTGCAACCCTTGCGGCAGCGCGGCGCAAAGTCGGCTGCATGCGAGGAGACAAGGGTTTGGGAGCGGAATTTTCCGGCGAGCAGACACGCTGGCTTGAGGGCTTTGCCTCAGGCGCTGCCGCGCTGCGCAGCCTCGCGAAGGCTGCGCCGGGCGCAGTGGCGCTGCCGGGCGCGGTGCCCTCAGGCCCTGACGCCGGGCAGCTGGCTGCGCAGGACCGCACCCTCAAGGGCGGCGGCAAGCTTAGCGACCAGGAAAAATGGAAGCGCAGCGAGCATCCGCACGACGCCTATGCCCGCCTCAAGGCCGATGCCGGGGCGGGGCGTTATCCCAAGCCGGACGACAATTTCCGCTGGCGCTACCATGGCCTGTTCTATGTCGCCCCCGCCCAGCCGAATTTCATGGCGCGCCTGCGCATCGCGGGCGGCATCCTCAAACATTGGCAGCTCGCTGCCCTGGCGAATCTCACCGAGCGTTGCGGCGCTGGCCATTGTGACATCACGACGCGCGCCAACCTGCAGGTGCGCGAGATCAGCGCAGTCCATGGCCCGGCTTTTCTTGAGGGCGCAGCGGAGATCGGCCTCATCCCGAGGGGCGCAGGTTCCGACAATGTCCGCAACATCACCGGGTCGGCGGGCGCGGGCATTGACCCGCAGGAGCTGCTCGACACCAGGGCGCATGCCAGCGCCATGCATCACCACATCCTCAATTCGCGCGCGCTGTCGGGCCTGCCGCGCAAGTTCAACATTGCCTTTGATGGCGCGGGCTCCGTTGCCACGCTGGAGGAAACCAACGACATCGGCTTTCAGGCCGTCGAGGTCCTGAGCGGTCCGCTCGCAGGCATCCGCTACCGTCTCGCGCTCGGCGGCATTTCCGGCCACCAGGATCTGGCGCGCGACACCGGCGTCATCGTCGCGCCGGAAGATGCGGTCAATGTCGCTGACGCTGTCCTGCGCGTCTTTATCGACTCCGGCGACCGCACCAACCGCGCCAAAGCCCGTCTCAAATATGTGCTCGACGACTGGGGCTTCGAGCGGTTCCTTGCCGCCGTTGAAGAAAAACTCGGGCGCAAGCTTGACCGCATCGACGCCGCGCTGGTTGCGCCGCGCGCCGCGCCGGACCGGCTCGCCCATATTGGCGTGCATCCGCAAAAGCAGCCGGGCCTCAGCCGGGTCGGCGTTGCCGTGCGTGCCGGCCGGCTGACCGCCGCGCAGATGCGCCTGCTGGCGGCGATTGCGCGCGAAGCTGGCGATGGCGACCTCCGGCTCACCGTCTGGCAGAACCTGCTGGTGTCCGGCGTGCCGGATTCAAAACTTGACGATGTCAAAGCCAATCTCGCGGCGGCAGGGCTGGACTGGCGCGTTTCAAACATCCGCGCCGGCCTCGTCGCCTGCACCGGCAGCCGCGGCTGCAAATTCGCCAATGCCGACACCAAGGGCGACAGCCTCGCCATTGCTGACCAGCTGGAGGCGCGGCTGACGCTGGATCAACCGCTCAACATCCATCTCACCGGCTGCCCCAACAGCTGCGCCCAGCATTACATCGGCGACATCGGCCTCATCGGCGTCAAGGTCACAGTCAATGACGCGGGTGATCAGGTGGCGGGCTATGACATTGTGGCGGGCGGCGGCTATGGCGCACAGGCCAAAATCGGCGCGCCGGTTTTCTCCGGCGTAAAATCGCAGGACGCGCCCGCCCATGTCGAAAGCCTGCTGCGCGCCTTTACCGCGCACCGCCTCAGCCCGCAGGAGAGCTTTCAGGCCTTCACCGCGCGCCATGACGGGGCGGCGCTGCGCGCGCTGGCCAGCGGGGCGATGGCGTGAGCCTGCATGCAAGCCCGGCGCAGATGTTCGCCATTCCCGAAAACGCGCCCTTCAGCGGCCCGCAGCGGGCCTGGCTGTCCGGCTTTCTGGCGGCGATGCTGGAGTCCGGCCTTGCTGAGGCGCAGGGCGGCGCGCCTGCGCCCGAAAACGCCGCGCCGCCCGGGCCGGCGCTGGCCAGCAATGATGACGCGCCCTGGCATGATCCGGCGATGGCCCTCGCCGGGCGTCTGGACCTTGCCAGTGCCAGGCCGCCCGCGCAAAAGCTGATGGCGGCCATGGCGCAGCAGGACTGCGGGCAATGCGGCTATACTTGCGCCGATTACGCCAATGCTATTTTCCTCAAAAGCGAGGCGCGGCTCAATCTCTGCGCTCCCGGCGGCAAGGAGACCGCGCGGGCCGTCAAAGCGCTGGCGGAGGCGCCGGACGCGCACAGCGCCGCGCCCGCCCCCGCCGCCGCCGCGCCGGCACCCGCATCACCCGCCGCCGCCCCCGGCTTCAGCCGCGAGGCGCCCGCCCTGGCCACACTGGCAGGCCGCTACCGCCTCAACACCGACGCCTCGGAAAAAGACACCTGGCACATCGACATCGCGCTGCCCGAAGGCGGCCCCGCCTATGAGCCGGGCGATTCGCTCGGCATTTTCCCGCTCAACGACCTTGGCCTCGTCGACCAGACAATCGCCATGCTCGGCGCGGCGCATAACACTCCAGTGCGTGGCCGCACGCTGCGCGAGGTGCTGACCGATGAGGCCGCGCTCGGCCCCGCGCCCGACACGCTGTTCGCGCTGTTCTCCTACATCACCGGCGGCAGGCAGCGCGACAAGGCCAATGCGCTGGCGCGCGGCGGCGATCCGGATGGCGACGCCGCGACCCTCGACGTGCTGGCGGCGCTGCATAAATTCCCCGGCGCGCGACCGCATCCGGAAGCCTTTGTGGACGCGCTGGAGCCGCTCCAGCCGCGGCTCTATTCCATCTCCTCCTCGCCGCGCGCCACGCCCGGGCGCGTGTCGCTGACCGTCGACGCGGTACGCTATGTCATCGGCAAGCGGCGGCGCTCGGGCGTCGCCTCGACATTTCTGGCGGCCCGCGCCGCAGACCGGCAGCCGCTGCGCGTCTATGTGCAGAAATCGCATGGCTTTAAGCTACCCGCTGATCCGTTGACCAAAGTCATCATGGTGGGGCCGGGCACTGGCGTCGCGCCGTTCCGCTCGTTTCTGCTTGACCGCCAGGCTGAGCAGGCCAAAGGCGGCAACTGGCTGTTCTTTGGCCACCAGCGCATGGACACGGATTTTTTCTACCGTGACGAGTTTGAGGCGATGCGCCGCGCCGGCCACCTGACCCGCCTGTCGCTGGCCTGGTCACGCGGCGGCCCGCAAAAGCACTATGTGCAGGACCGCATGCGCGAGGTGGGTGCCGACCTCTGGCAATGGCTCGCGCAGGGCGCGCATGTCTATGTTTGCGGTGACGCAAAACGCATGGCAAAGGACGTCGAGGCCGCGCTCGTCGATATCACCGCCCAGCACGGCGCCCGCACGCGCGAAGAGGCCATCAGCTTTGTCGGCGCGCTGAAAAAGGCGGGGCGCTACCAGCAGGATGTGTATTGAACACCTTTCCGCTGCGGGCAAGGGCGATGCTGCGGTGCGCCTGACGCCCGCGCTACGCCAGCGCCCGCTCCAGGCTGGCGATCAGCCGGTCCACTTCGCCAATCGTATTATAATGCACCATCGACACGCGCAGCACGCCGCCGCCTGCCGCAAGGCCGAGCCGCTCGACCAGCCCGCGCGAGTGAAAATCGCCATGGCGGATGCCGAGAAAATCGCTGTCTGTCGCACGCGTGATATCCACAGCGTCGCGCCCCTCCGCCTTGAAGGCGATTGTCGGCACGCGGATGGCGCGGTCGGGCGAGCGGCTGCCGATGACGCGGATGTCATTGCGCCGGTTCATCCAGTCCAGCAGGCGCGCGCTCAGGGCTTCCTCGTGCAGCGCAATGGCGTCAAACGCCTGATCGATTGAGCTGCGCGATCCATCGCCCGCGCCCAGCCCGTCCAGATAATCGACGATGCCCGCGCAGCCCCAGGCCAGCTCATAATTCGGGTTGCCCGGCTCAAGCTTGCCCGGCACTTTGTCGCGCCCGTAAAAATAATGGTAGAGGCCGTCCAGTTCCAGCAGATGCGCGTGCTTGCCATAAAGCACGGCAAAATGCGGTCCGAAGGTTTTGTAAAACGAGAAGGCGTAGTAGTCGACATCCAGCGCCTGCACATCAACCGCGCGGTGCGGCGCAAAGGCGACGCCGTCCACACAGATCCGCGCGCCATGCGCATGCGCGATGCGCGCCGCCCCGGCGACGGGATTAATCGTGCCCAGAATATTTGAGGCATGCGTCATGCACACGAGCTTCGTGCGTGCGGTCAGCAACTTTTCGAGATCGGCAAGGCTGACTTCAAAACTCTGCGGATCGATACTCCAGGTTTTGAACACCACGCCGCGCGCCTTCAGCGTCAGCCAGGGACCGATGTTGGACTCGTGGTCAAAGTCGGTGAGAATAATTTCATCACCCGCCTGCAATTGGCTCGCCATGGCGATGGCCAGAAACCGCAGCATGACGCTGGTGGACGGCCCCAGCACAATTTCCTCGGGCCGCGCGGCGTTGAGCAGCCGCGCAATCTTGCCGCGCGCCTCGCCCAGCCGGGCCGTCGCCTGCTGCGAGACGGCATAGCTCGCGCCGGTCTGCACGCTGGTGGTGAGCAGGTAGTCGGCGACCCGCTCGGCCACCGTGCGCAGCACCTGCGAACCGCCGGCGTTGTCGAGAAAGGCCCACGGGCTGGCAAGGCCGGGAAACTGCGCGCGGACATGATCAATGTCGAGAGGTTTTGCTGAGGCAGGCATTGGGGTTGTCCGTAAATTCACAGGGAAACGGCAAGCGGCGCAGCGAGCGGATACATGATGCAATCTTCCGCCTCGCCCGTCTCGAACATCATCATCGCAAAGGTCGAAATGGCGTCCAGCGCGATCAAGGGCGCATGCCAGACGCCGGGCGCATAGATGATGCCCTGGTCGGCACGCGCCGCAAAGGCGCGGGCCGCATGCGTATCAGGTCCGCCCTGCGGCAGGCGCGGCGCGACGACGACGAGGTAGCGCCGCGCATCCATCGGCAGAAACAGCTGCGCGCTGTGGGGATGGCGCTCGAACAGCGCAACGCTGACCGGCGGCGGCGACGGCTGCATGCGGTACAGCGCCAGCGTTGGCGCGCTGGCGCGCGTGGCATGCGCCAGCGCCAGCCCGGTGTTGAAGCGCAGGCCGCGCCCCTCATTGACCGCCAGACCTGCAAGGCCGTCTGCGCAAATCACCTCGCCAAAGAGCCGGAATGCCCCGGCAGTCAGCGCAGCGGCGGCCAGCGTCATTTGCGGCCCTCCGCCGCCCAGCGCCGCTCCATCACGCCCACCAGCCGCACCAGCGGCAGCAGGATGATGAGATAGACGGCAGCCGCCACGATCAGCGGCGTCGGGTTGGCGGTCAGCGCCTGCGCCTGCGTCGCCTGCTTCAGCAGATCCGGCATGGCGACCACCGAGGCCAGCGCCGTGTCCTTGAGAATGTTGATGGCATTGGAGGTTGTCGGCGGCAGCACGATTTTCATCGCCTGCGGCAGCACCACGCGCAGCATCACCAGCCATGGCTTGAGGCCCAGCGCCCGCGCCGCCTCAAACTGGCCCACCGGCACCGCCTCAATCCCGGCCCGGAAAATCTCGCCTGAATAAGCGCCGCCGACCATGGAAATGGCGGTGGCCGCCGCCGCAAAAGCGCTGAGCCGGATGCCGACAAACGGCAGCGCGTAATAGACGATGATGAGGAACACCAGAATCGGAATGGCGCGGAAAACATCGATATAGGCGATCGCCAGCCAGCGCGCCGGCCGCGCCGCGTAGAGCCGGGTGATGGCCAGCGACAGGCCTATGGCCATGCCCAGGATAATGCTGGTGAAGCCCAGCAGCAGCGTGGTGGACAGCCCGCTCAATATCAGCGGCAGGGTCTGGATAAAAACCCTGCCGTTGAGGAACGTTTCAAAAATATCCATGCCCAACCCGCGCTAGACGCCGCCGCACAAGGCCATAGCGCGGCCTTCAGAGTTTCGGAATGTCCATGACTGTGGCGGTCGCCATGCCTGCGTCCGGCTCGGTGCCGAACCAGGTCTTGTGGATGGCGGCGAGCGAGCCGTCTTTTTTCATGGCGCTGATGGTGTCATTGACTTTCGCCAGCAGCGGCGAATTTTTCGCCATCATCACCGAATACTGCTCGGTGGTCTTGATGCGTTCGACCACGGCGAACTGCGGCTTGTCCTTGACATAATACAGCAGCGCCGGAATGTCGGAAATATAGCCGTCGATGCGCCCCGCCGCGAGATCAAGCATGGCCGGGTTGAGGCCCTCGTACCGCTTGATGTCGGTGAATTTGGCCTCGCCCATATGCGCGGTCGCCCACATGTCGCCGGTGGAGCCGGTGTCAACGCCGATGACCTTGCCGCCCGCGCCGCCAAGGTTCTTGATGCCGGAGGCTTTGGTCACCGTCAGCGACTGGTCGCTGTCATAATAGGGCTGGGCGAAAGACACGCTTTCCAGCCGCTTTTTGGTGATGGTGATGGACGAGACGGCGGCGGTGATCTGGCCCGACTGCACGGCGGCGAACAGCGCGTTGAACGGTATGTTGACGAACTCCACTTTCATGCCGACGCGCTTGCCGACCTCCTTCATCAGGTCAATCTCAAAGCCGACGAACTCGCCCTTCGCGTCCTGGAACTCCCACGGCACGTTGCCGATATTAGCGCCCACCTTCAGGTCTTCCGCCAAGGCGGGCCGCAGCAGGCCGAACGCGAGGCCAATGCCCAAAGCAAGTGTTTTCCAACCGCGAACCATGATGCCGCTCCTTTGTGAGTGCCCGCGCGACTGACGCGCCAAGGGCTATCCGACGATTGAAAGCTGCTGCTGTTATGCAAGCAGGTCAAGCTGAATCACCGCCGCGCAGGCATTATTTCGATGCTGCGGCTGCGGCATTTGGGCATGGCGCGCTGCAACAGTGTATTTGCCCGTCAGAAGCTGGACCGCCGCCGGACCTTTCCGCAATAGCCCTGCCCGTGATATAGGCAGCGGTGTCATAATCAGGGCAGTCCAGGAACTTTCAGTGACCGGAGACTTCGACGTTATCGTCATCGGCGGCGGGCATGCGGGCTGCGAGGCGGCCAGCGCCGCCGCCCGCATGGGCGCGCGCACGGCCCTGCTGACGCAGAGCGCCCGCACCATCGGCGTCATGTCCTGCAACCCGGCCATCGGCGGCATCGGCAAGGGCCACCTCGTGCGCGAGATTGATGCGCTCGACGGGCTGATGGCGCGCTGCGCCGATATCGCGGGCATCCAGTTCCGCGTGCTCAACCAGAGCAAGGGCCCCGCCGTGCGCGGCCCGCGCGTGCAGACCGACCGCAAGCTTTACGCCCGCGCCATGCAGGCGGCGATTGCCGCGCAGGAAAACCTGAGCGTCGTCACCGGCACAGCAAACCGCCTCATCATCGCGCAGGGCCGCATCACCGGCATCGCGCTCGAGTCCGGCGAGACCCTGACCTGCGCCGCCGCCATCCTGACCACCGGCACTTTTCTCAACGGTATGGTGCATATCGGCGACCAGCGCATCCCCGCCGGGCGCTTTGGCTCCGCGCCGGCGCTCGGCCTGTCCGATGATCTGGCTGCCCACGGTTTTGCCCTCGCCCGGCTCAAGACCGGCACACCGGCGCGGCTCGACGGGCGCACCATCAACTGGACCGCGCTGGAAAACCAGCCGGGCGATGCCGTGCCCGAAATGATGTCCACCCTGTCAGCCGCGCCGTCCGCGCCGCAGATCGACTGCCATGTCGTGCGCACGACGCCCGCAGGCCATCAGCTGATCCGTGAAAACCTCAAGGACTCGCCGCTGCACACTGGCGCGATCACCGGTGCCGGGCCGCGCTATTGTCCCTCCATCGAGGACAAGGTGGTGCGCTTTGGCGAGCGTGACAGCCATCAGGTGTTTCTGGAGCCCGAAGGCCTCGACGATCCCTCGATCTATCCCAACGGCCTGTCGATTTCGCTGGCCGAGCCGGTGCAGCGCGCCTTTCTGCGCACGATAGAAGGCCTCGAAAACGTCGCGCTGCTGCGCCCCGGCTACGCCATCGAATACGACTACGTTGACCCGCGCCAGCTCGAGGCGACGCTGGAGACGCGCAATGTGCGCGGCCTGTTTCTGGCCGGCCAGATCAATGGCACAACCGGCTATGAGGAGGCGGCAGGCCAGGGCCTTGTCGCGGGCCTTAACGCGGCGGCTTTGGCCGGCGGTGGCGCGCCTGTCACGTTTGAGCGCTCCGAGGCCTACCTTGGCGTGATGATCGACGATCTCATCACCAAAGGCGTGTCGGAACCCTACCGCATGTTCACCTCGCGGGCCGAATACCGGCTGACGCTGCGCGCCGACAACGCCGACCGGCGGCTGACCGCGCGGGGCCGGGCGCTCGGCTGTGTGGGCGCGGCGCGGTTCGCAGCGTTTGAGCAGGCTCTGGCGTCCATCGCCGCAGGCCGCCATGCGCTGGAGGCGATTGCGCTCAGCCCCAGCGAGGCGGGCAGGCTCGGCCTCGCTGTCAACGGCGATGGCGTGCGGCGCAACCTGTTCCAGCTGCTGTCGCGCCCCGATGTCAGCTTTGCCGCGCTGGCCCGCGCCTTTCCGCAGCTGGCCGCCATTGGCCCCGCCGCCGCCCGCGCGCTGGCGGCCGACGCGCAATATGAGGTCTATCTCCCCCGCCAGCACAAGGACACGCAGTCTCTGGCCCGCGACAAGTCGATAAAACTGCCGCGCGATTTCGACTACGCCAGCGTCGCCAGCCTGTCGAACGAGCTGCGCACAAAACTCCGCGCCCGCCGCCCCGACTCGCTGGGCAGCGCGGCAGGGATTGAGGGCATGACACCAGCGGCGCTGCTGGCGGTGCTGGCGGAAGTGCGGGCGCGCGGGGCGGCGCGGGCGGGGTGAGGGGATGGCTGCGCGAGTCTGAAAAAACTCAGGCCTCTGCGGATTTTTCCAGCCCGATGCGCTCAGCGATTTTTTCCGCCAGCAGCTTGAAGTCCATATAACACCGCGCCACCGCGCCCTGATGGCCGCCGATAGCGCCGTCGCCGGGCTTCAGAAAAAACATCGGCTTGCGGGCCTCCTGCGCCATCGGCATCAGCGAGCGGTAATCCTTCAGCTGCGCGAGGCAGCGGTCGTCACTGTCAATTTGCAAGGCGGTATCAGAAACGAGTTCTGATTCCACTTTCTCCCGATAAACAGAGGGCAATCGGTCTAGCCATTTCCGGAAAGCGCGGGCTTGTTTGCCAGCCAGCACAGAATGGCGAGACACAACGTATCCTATTGGTCGCATGTCTCCGGTAGGCAACGCGAAATCAAGGTCAGGACGCGCTTTGCCTCGGCGCTCCTGCCATTCTTCGCGCCATTGTCTAAGGCGAGGACCGACATTTTCGAGACCCTGAACAGAAAAGAGGTCAGGCGCGGCAGGTATCACCACAAAGTCTGCTGATATCAAAGCAGCGCGATTGATCGCGCCGAGATTCGGTCCTACGTCTACAAGACAAATATCTGCATCAAAACTCTTGCCTGCGCTCGCTGCGATGCGGGAAAACGCTGTCGTAACACGAAATGCGCGCTCATCTCCTCCCAAGCATTTCGTCCAATTGCCGGAAAGATCATCTTCAAATTCTGACAGAAGCAGATCACCCATAATCAGGGCAAAGTTTCCTGACACGGGCTCTGGCTGCTCAGAAATTATTTCCTCCAAGCGGACAGGAATGATCTCGCCGATACCTTTCATCAATGGCGCGACTGCAGAAAATACAGTGGATTGCGCCTTTGTTAGCCAGACCTGTTCGAGCCGCTCTTCGTCTATGCATATGCTCGTCAGGTTAGCCTGCGGATCGAAATCCGCCGCCACAACCCGATAGCCCAGCTCCGCGAACATCCATGCCAGATGATAAACCAGTGACGTTTTTCCGACACCGCCCTTGTTATTGAAAAACGCGACGGTCTTCATGCTCGCGCCCTCACAATCGCGAGGACGTGCTGTGGATTCACTTGAAATTCCAGAGGCGGGTTACCATTCCGGGAGAGTTCATTTCGGGCGATTGCTATGCCCATCCCAAAGCGTTCTGCAAAACCAAGAGTTTTCATGAATTCAGCAATCGTCGGATTGCGATAGTCGGTTTCGCCGCCGCCTTCAAAATTCTCAACAGTTACCTGCCCGAACGGGCCACCGGGACTCTGAATTTCGACGCGGTCAGCATACCATGTAACCCGCACCGGGGCGTTTGATCCCTCGTACGTGCGATGCAGAAGGCCATTACGTATCAACTCCTGCAAGGCCCTGGCAGGATAATCAGGCTGATCAATTCGCTTTACGCCGCCAACGGTTGCAGCTGTGCGGATGTTGATAGAAACAAGATCATCCAGCCTGCCAATCTGGTCCTGCAACACGCCGGTTATTTCATGCTGGTCGATAGTCGGGTCCGTAAGTTGCGTGCCATCAATGCGGCGGAACTGAACATAGGCTCCACGAATGAAAGACTGCGGCGAAATTCCGTTAAACAATATGCCAGTGACCGTTGGCAGCTGTCCCACGTTGATCAAACGCAGGGCGCGCATCTGCTGTTCCTGTGTGCGATTGTTTTGCGCCAGAATATCCGGCGGCACGACGGCAGGCAGCAGCTCAATCGCGAAGCGTTGAAGGTCGAGGTCATCAATGGTCGTGCCAGGTACCCCCTGCGCGTCAAACGGCAGATTGCCCCAACGCCGCTTTTCAACCAGTCGGCGCTCTTCCTCGGCGCTCGCAATCCCGCCCCTCGGACCAATGCGTATCCATGTTCTGCCGCCAAGCCGGACAGGCGGGTTGTCCGAAGGCTGGACTTCGATGACCAGCACGGTACAATTAGCGATTGTTCGGCGATCAACAAACATACTTGGAAATGGCAGTAATTTTCCGTCATCGCGCCAGTTTGCAACTTTTAGCATGAGCGCGTCATCGACGATGATTCTGGCGCACGCGCCATCGTCTTCCTGGCCAATAATAACAAAACCGGACTTCTTGTGGCCCGGCAAATCATTGGCAAAAGCACAGATTGCTTGTCTGATTTCGTCAGCCTTTTCCGCATTGCGCTTTCGCTCAACCCGGTCTGATTCCAGGCTGGAAAAGATACCGGCGAATGCTGAATCGGAAATCATCGTAGAGTTTTGCCTGCTGATCTTGTGCGTCCGGTTATTTTTGGCCGGTCGCGGCGACGATACGAAAAATATCCGGCTTGCATAGCAAGGTTTCTGCTTTCCTGCCACAATGCCATCCCTGTTTCTCCTTGCGCACTTCGCGCGACCCAGCTCACCTCAATGCAACGCGCTCTTGAACCGCTCCATCGCCGCCGCCGCGCTGGCACAGGCGCGCGATGAGCGCGCGCGTGACGGATGGCGCTGCGTCAGGCTGCGCCTCCGATAGCTCACGAAACGCCTCACGTCCTCGACATCCTCCGTGCTGTATCGTATAAACTACATAAATGCTCGAACTCCGCCGTACCTCAGCCTTCGAAACTTGGCTGACCGGGCTGCGAGACCGGCGCGGGCGGGCGAAAATTGCCGCCCGGATAGACCGGCTGGCGCTTGGCCATGCGGGTGACGTTGCGCCAGTTGGACAAGGCGTGAGCGAACTGCGGTTGCATTTCGGCCCAGGCTACCGCGTCTATTTCCTGCGGCGCGGAATAAATGTGGTTGTTCTGCTTGGCGGTGGCGACAAGGCGACACAGAAACGCGACATAGCGGCGGCTTTGGAAGCTGCGGAGAATCTGGAGGATGAGTGACCATGCCCATCAAAACCACACGCTTTGACAGCGCCGACTATCTGGACAGCCCGGAAGCCATCGAGGCCTATCTGGAGGATGCGCTGGAGACCAATGATCCCGCCATTGTGGCGCATGCGCTCGGCACAATCGCCCGCGCCAAGGGCATGGCTGGCGTCGCGCGCGAGGCTGGCCTGTCGCGCGAGAGCCTGTACAAAACGCTCAGCGCTGACGGCAATCCAGAGCTTGCGACGCTGCTAAAAGTGGTTGCGGCGCTGGGGTTGAAACTGGCGATTGCCAAGGCTGACGCGGCTGCGTGAGGTTTTTCTTCAATCAGTCTTATGCCCCGCCGCCTCAAACTTCCCCGCTGCCGCCGCCCCCGCCTCGCCCTGATGCAGCGCCTTCCAGTCGTCATACGGCATGCCGTAGACATGTGTGCGCGCCGCATCCTTGCTCAGCGCCACGCCGCGCGCGTCCGCCGCGTCTTTCAGCCAGTTGCCGAGGCAGTTGCGGCAGAAACCCGCTAGGTTCGTCAGGTCGATGTTCTGCACATCCGTGCGCTGGCGCAGGTGTTCGGTCAGGCGGCGGAAGGCGGCGGCTTCAAGTTCGGTCCGGGTCTGGGCGTCGACGGATTTCACAGCAAGTCTCCGGGGTTGACAGCGGCGCGCGCGGCGCGGAAAAATTATCCTGATGATAGTGACGGCAGGCGCAAACTGCCATAGGAAACGGCGGTGCCGTGGCGCTGAGCAACACCAATGTCGGCTGCGGTCCCGGCAGCTGAACCAACACCGATTCCGGCCTCCAGATCACGCCCCAAGCCACCCCTCCAGCCTCCGCCTATGCCGCCCTCGTCGCGGGGGCCGTCGCCATGGGCATTTCGCCGATATTCGTGCGGCTGGCCGATGTCGGGCCGTTCACCAGTGCTTTCTGGCGCGTGGCGCTGGCTTTGCCGGTGCTGTGGCTCTGGATGCGCCTGTCCGAGCGCGGAAAAACCACGCCGCATCAAAGCTTTAGCCTGCCAACGCTGCTGGCGGGCCTCGCCTTTGCCGGTGACCTGTTTTTCTGGCACCTGTCGATCACCAAAACCAGCGTCGCCAACGCCACTTTCTTTGCCACCACCGCCCCGATTTTTGTCGTCCTGTTCGGATTTATCCTGTTCCGCCAGAGGGTTAAGGGCAATGTTCTGGGCGGCCTGTGCCTGTGCATCGCGGGCGGCGCGGCGCTGGCCGGCCAAAGTTTCGGCGTCTCCTCCACCCGAGCCCACGGCGATCTCTATGGCGTGGCGACGGCGGTTTTCTTCGGCCTGTATTTTCTGGCTGTCACGGCAGCCCGTCCGCAGGCAAGCGCCGCG
>JANLPP010000045.1:0-12596 GCA_031367295.1 Hyphomicrobiales bacterium
TCAATTGCATGAATCGGTTTCTATTTTTGATAATTTTTTTAGTATCACTTACGTTAGAAACTTCGGCGCGGCTTTCGGATTTTTATCGCAAGCCCCTGTTATTTTTCGAGAATTGTTTTTTTTGATAATGCCACCAATGGCTTGCTTGATCATTCTTTACATTTTAAAAGGTGTTGAAGAAAAAGATACTCCGCAAATAACTATACACTACAAAACAATTTACAGCGACCAAACCATTGTCAAAGATGTTATTTTAAGTCGTAATTTGACTGTAGAAAATATCAAAAATGGAGATATACTAGCAAAAGGCGACACGCCTGTACGTGTCGCGATGACAGATAGTAAAAATGGATCTAGATTTACTTTATCTGTTGTTCAGAACGGCGGTATTAAGATGTGCAGTGTTTATTTACCTTCTCCTATAAGCGTATTTCCAATTCAAACTATAGGTATTACTAGGCATCAGGGAGACGGTGCGTCTCTTGATTTGATATGTCCCTCCGATTCCGTGATGGAGAGTCCGCTTTGTTTCATCAATAAGGGTTCTGGTTATCCCCACTCCCGTACATTTGTACCAGGCACAAGAAATGTCGAGTGTGCATATACCAAGACATCGCTCGATTTCGAAATAAAGATTACTGCGTTCTGCAAAAAGACGTGATTGCGCCGGATTCGGACTCCTAACTCAGGTTCATAATTCTCGACTTCCTGCTGCACTTCCGTCGTACGAGTCGCCTCAAAGCGCCGCGACAACGTGGAATTAGTAAAAACGGCGCTGCGCTAACTTGGCTTGGCACTGGCGGACTTCTCGCTCAAAGCCGATGGCTTTGAAACCGGTGAGGTTTCGGTGGCCCTCCCGCGTTCGCTCGATAAATCGGACTGCGGCGGCGGGGCTGCACTCGCGTAGGTGGCGGGCTTCGCTCAGCAGATAAGACCTAGCCTTTTGGGAAAGGACGACCTTTTTCATCAGGCGGCTTTGACTGACCGCACAATCCTTTCAGATTCCTGAATCACCTCATCAAAATCATGCGATTGCCCCGCCGAGGTCTCGCGCTCGCCGTCGGCGATCGCCAGCACGTCCGCACCCTCGCTGGCAAGGTAGCGTTTTAGCGCACGCACCATCACCCAGCTGCGGGTGCGCTCGCTCGCTGCCGCGACTGCCTCTATACCTGCAAGCACCTCGGCGGGCAGGCGCAGGGAGATAGGTTCGGCGGGGTCGGCTGGCTTGGGCATAGCACATCCCGGTCTTGGCGAAAGTGTGATACAGCGTAATACACAATTGCGCACCTGCCAAGATATGATGCACGCGCATAGCTTGAGTCAACAGCGCAGCGTACCGCTCTATCGCGCGGCGGCCGAATAGCGGCTTTTCCGCAGCGGTGCCGCAATTTTGGCTTGATAGGCACCGAGGCGCCGCGCAACACCAATGTCGCCCTCGATCCCGGCGCGTATTTCGGCGTCCAGTTCGGTGCCTAAACCAGCTTCAGCAGCACGTGCTTCTTCCTCCCAAGCGACAATTTTACCGCTTTTTCGGCTGTCAGGTCATGCGCTGAGAGCATAGCTCTCTCGTCGCTGACGGCCACGTCATTGACCCGCAGCCCGCCGCCCTTGACCTGCCGCCTTGCCTCGCCGGTTGAGGCGACCAGCCCCGCCCGGACAAAAGCGGTTAAAACGCCCATGCCGGCCTCGAATTCGGCCCTGGAAACCTCGATTGTTGGCAAACTGTTGGCCAAAACCCCTTCGACAAAGGTTTTCCGCGCCGTTTCCGCCGCCAGCTCCGCCGCCGCGCGGCCATGGATAAGTGCGGTCGCCGCGTTGGCCAGCACTTTCTTGGCCTCGTTGATCTCTGCCCCGCCCAAAGCCTCCAGCCGCGCCACCTCGTCCAGCGGTAACACTGTGAAAAGCTTGAGGAATCTGCCGACGTCGCCATCTTCCGTGTTGCGCCAGAACTGCCAGTAGTCATAGACCGGCAGCATGTCGGCGTTGAGCCAGATGGCCCCCGCCGCCGTCTTGCCCATTTTGGTGCCCGAGGCGGTGGTGATCAGCGGCGAGGTCAGGGCGTACAGCTGCGGCGTGCCCATGCGGCGGCCAAGGTCGGTGCCGGTGACGATATTGCCCCACTGGTCCGAGCCGCCCATCTGCAAAATGCAGTCATGGCGCTTGTAAAGCTCAACGAAATCATAGGCTTGCAGGCACATATAGTTGAATTCCAGAAACGACAGTTCCTGGTCGCGCTCCAGCCGCGTCTTGACCGAATCCATCGACAGCATGCGGTTGACGGAGAAGTGGCGGCCCACCTCGCGCAGAAAATCCACATAGTTCAGCGCCGCCAGCCACTCAGCATTGTCGGGCATGACCGCGTCGGTTTTGCCGTCGCCAAACGTCAGGAATTTCGAAAACACCTGACGGATTCCGGCCTTGTTGGCGTCAATCTGCGCAAGTGTCAGGATTTGGCGGCTGGCGTCCTTGCCGGAAGGGTCGCCCACCCGCGTCGTGCCGCCGCCCATCAGCGGCACCGGTTTGCCGCCGGTTTTCTGCAGCCAGTGCAGCATCATGATCTGCACCAGCGAGCCGATGTGCAGGGACGGCGCGGTGCAGTCAAAGCCGATATAGGCGGTCAGCTCGCCGGCTTTGGCCTTGGCGTCAAGCCCGGCAAAATCCGAGCATTGATGCACAAAGCCGCGCTCCAGCAGCACGCGCAAAAACTCGGACTGCGGTTCAAAACCATGGGCGGGAGCGGTCATGGCCTAGCGCCTGCGCACCGCGACCGCCGTGCGCGGCGCGTCAAGGCGCTTGTCAAGATAAAGCCCGACCTCCTTGATCAGCGGCTCGACCGAGTTTTCGAAAAAGTGGTTTGCGCCCGGAATGACCGCATGCTCGATAAGGATACCCTTCTGGGTTTTAAGCTTTTCAATCAGGGGCATAACCTCCTTGAGCGGGGCGACGCGGTCTTGATCACCATGCACGAACAGGCCGGAGGACGGGCAGGGGGCGAGGAAGGTGTAGTCAAAGCGGTTGGCCGGCGGCGCGACCGAGATGAAGCCTTCGATTTCCGGGCGGCGCATCAGCAGCTGCATGCCGATCCACGAGCCGAACGACACGCCCGCCACCCAGCAGGCGCGCGCCTCGGGGTTTTGCGACTGCGCCCAGTCCAGCGCGCTTGCGGCGTCCGAAAGCTCGCCCGCGCCATGGTCAAAATCCCCCTGGCTGCGGCCCACGCCCCTGAAATTAAAGCGTAAAACATGAAAGCCCCGCTCGGCGAAGGCGTAATACATCTGGTAGACGATCTGGTTGTTCATGGTGCCGCCAAACTGCGGATGCGGATGCAAAATAATGGCGATGGGCGCGTTGCGCTGCTTGGCAGGATGAAAACGGCCTTCTAGGCGGCCAGCCGGTCCGGTGAAAAAAATCTCAGGCATTGCGTCTCCCGGCGGGCTTTTGCCCTTGCGGCAATGCAAGCCTCACATGCCTGACCCCCGGGACAAACGCATGTGGCTTCCATTGCCCGAAAAAGATGTTAGAATAATTCTAACGGATGGCAGAGGGTGTCGGGGCTCGCCCGGCGCTCCTGCCATGGAAGCTGGCTTCTAACACAAACCGCACCTGCAATTGCAAGCATATCATGCAGTGCTTTGCGGCCAGCTATCAGGTTTTTCAGGCTTTTTGGATCAATGCAGCAGCCACGGCTTTATCTTGATCACAATGCGACATCGCCGCTGCGGCCTGTGGCGGCTGCGGCAATGGTTGCGGCGCTGCGCCTTTCGGGCAATGCCTCGTCGATTCACGCCGAAGGGCGGGCAGCGCGCGCCGTAATTGAGGAGGCGCGCGAAAAACTGGCGGCTTTGGTGGGGGCCAAGGCCAAAAATGTGGTGTTTACCTCCGGCGGCACGGAGGCGACGTGTTTGGCCCTGACGCCCGCGCTCGGGCGGGCAGGGGCCGCGCCGCCGGGCCGCCTGCTGCTGGGGGCAAGCGAGCACGCCTGCGTTTTGAACGGCCATCGCTTTGACAAGGCTGCGGCCTCGGTCATTGGCGTGCAGCCGGACGGCGTGATTGACCTTGCCGCGCTGGACGCGGCACTGGCGCAGGGCGGGCCCGCACTGGTGGCCCTGCAGGGGGCCAATAACGAGACCGGCGTTATTCAACCGGTGGCGGAGGCTGCGGCTCTCGTGCATGCGGCCGGCGGACTGCTGGTCTGTGACGCTGTGCAGCTTGCGGGGCGGATGCCCTGCACCATCAATGCGCTGGGCGCGGATGTGCTGATTGTGTCGGCGCACAAGTTTGGCGGTCCCAAGGGCACCGGGGCGCTGGTGTTTGCCTCGGACTGCCTGCAGCTGGCCAGCCCGCTGCTGCGCGGCGGCGGGCAGGAGCGGGGCCTGCGGGCGGGCACCGAGAATATTGCGGCGATTGCCGGTTTTGGCGCTGCCGCCGCTGAGGCTGCCGCAGGCTTGAGCGGCGAGGCCGAAAGGCTGGCCGGTTTGCGCGCAGTGATCGAAGCCGACATTGACAGGGCCGCGCCCGGCGCGTGTTTCCTGTGCCACAATGCGTTGCGGCTGCCCAATACCGTGGCTTTTTCGGTTCCGGGCGTCAGCGCCGAAACACTGCTGATCGCGCTTGACCTTGCCGGTGTCGCAGTTTCATCCGGGTCGGCCTGCTCGTCGGGGAAGGTCGCCACGTCACACGTATTGACGGCGATGGGGGTTGCGCCAGAACTGGCGAGGGGCGCGGTTCGTGTCAGCCTCGGCTGGAGCACGACAGCGGAAGTGGCGGCGGAATTTGGCCAGCGCTTTGAGGCGGTGTTGCGGCGGCTGCGCCAGGCGCGGCAGGCGGCATGAGCCATTTGAGGGTGCGGCAATTGAGGCAGTTTGCCACGCGGCAAAGCGATAGTGGCCGCAAGGCTTGAGTTTGGCCCTGAGTTAAGACAAGACAGATGGCAACCGGCGGGCCTTGAACCCGCGCAGGCGCAGGAGCGTAAAATGGCGGCAGTCCTTGAGACAGTCGAAGCGGTCAAGTCGATCGATGTCAGCGAATACAAGTATGGCTTTGTCTCGGACATTGAGTCCGACAAGGCGCCGAAGGGCCTGCGCGAAGATACGGTGCGCTTTATCTCCGCCAAGAAAGCCGAGCCGCTGTGGCTGACGGAGTGGCGGCTCGAGGCCTACAAGCGCTGGCTCACCATGCAGGAGCCGAACTGGGCGCGGGTTGAGCATGCGCCGATTAATTATCAAGACCTGTATTATTACAGCGCGCCAAAGTCATCGCCGGGGCCGAAGTCGCTGGAGGACGTCGATCCCGAACTGCTGCGCACCTATGAGAAGCTCGGCATTCCCTTGCGCGAGCAGGAAATCCTCGCGGGCGTCGAGCGGCCGCGCGTGGCGGTCGATGCGGTGTTCGACTCGGTGTCGGTCGTCACCACTTTTAAAGACGAACTGCTGAAGGCAGGCGTGATTTTCTGCCCGATTTCGGAGGCGGTGCATTCGCATCCCGAACTCGTCAAAAAATATCTCGGATCGGTTGTGCCGGTCACCGACAATTTCTTCGCGACGCTGAACAGCGCGGTGTTTTCGGATGGTTCGTTCGTCTACATTCCGCCCGGCGTGCGCTGCCCGATGGAGCTGTCGACCTACTTCCGCATCAACGAGCAGAACACCGGCCAGTTCGAGCGCACCCTGATCATCGCCGACAAGGGCTCTTACGTCAGCTACCTTGAGGGCTGCACGGCACCCAAGCGCGACGAAAACCAGCTGCATGCGGCAGTGGTCGAATTGATCGCGCTTGACGACGCCGAAATCAAATATTCGACCGTGCAGAACTGGTATCCCGGCGACGCCAATGGCAAGGGCGGCATCTATAATTTTGTCACCAAGCGTGGCGACTGCCGCGGCGTCAATTCGAAGATTTCGTGGACGCAGGTCGAGACAGGCTCGGCCATCACCTGGAAATATCCGTCCTGCATTTTGCGCGGCGACAATTCACGCGGCGAGTTTTATTCTATCGCGATTTCCAATGGCCGCCAGCAGGTGGACAGCGGCACCAAGATGATTCACCTGGGCAAAAACACCACGAGCCGGATTATTTCCAAGGGCATTTCGGCGGGGCATTCCAACAACACCTATCGCGGGCTGGTGTCGGCGCATCGCAAGGCGACGAACGCGCGCAATTTCACCAATTGCGACAGCCTGCTGATTGGCGAGCATTGCGGCGCGCATACGGTGCCCTATCTTGAGTCGAAGAACGCCTCCGCAATTTTCGAGCATGAAGCGACCACATCAAAGGTCTCGGACGACCAGAAGTTTTACTGCATGCAGCGCGGGCTGAATGCCGAAGAGGCGGTGGCGCTGATCGTCAACGGTTTCGTCAAGGACGTGCTGCAACAGCTGCCGATGGAATTTGCGGTCGAGGCGCAAAAGCTGATCGCGATCTCGCTTGAGGGGAGCGTCGGGTGAACGGGCAAATGCGTTTCAAGTTGACGGCTGTCCCATGAAACAGATGACTCTGACGCAAGCCAAAGACGCGTTCGAAGACGCGTTCAATGCGGCAAATGCGGAACCCGTGCTGATCACCAGCCAAGGATCGACCGCGCGTGTGCTGCTTTCCCTCGACGATATGGGAACGCTTGAAGACTACCTCCTCGGCCAAGCCGCAAGCCGGGCCGCTCAAGGCGGCTATGTCGGCAAGGCGGCGAGCGTCGCGCTGACCGAAAAATATCTCAAGACAAGAGCCGATGCGGGAGCGCCCGTTCCTGTGCGGCAGGACGTTCGCGCCAACACCGGGCGCTATGATAGTGAAGAGTTTGCTCTCGCAGCTGTCGTCGAGAAATTGGTGGCAGCGCTTGATCCGCGCGAAATCTGGCTATTTGGCAGCCGCGCGACAGGACGGGCGCGACCCGACAGCGATTTTGATTTGCTGATTGTAGCCAAGCCAGGTGGTGCCTTTGGTTCCGGCGACTATGAAGCGGTAGACAAGCCACTGCGCGGAACAGGTGTCGGTTGCGATGTTGTTCCATGCTCCGCCGCAGATTTCGAAGAAGGGTTAAGCCTCAACACTACGCTTGTAACGCGTGTCGTTAATGAAGGTCGGCTGGTCTATGAGGCTGCGTCAACGTGAATCCGGAATTAGTAAGAGACAAGCGGATTGCGGCTTTCTTGCAGCTCGCTCTGGAGGAGTTTGACTCTTGCGAGCAGCTTTATGCGTCGCGGCCGAGGCAGGCAGCTTACTTTCTTCAGCAAGCCGTCGAAAAGTTGCTGCGGGCGGCGTTGGAGCATAGCGGCATGAATGCTGGTCCGACGCATAATATACGGGCTTTATGCGAGCTCTTGCCAACGCAACATGCCCTTAAAGAGTGGTTCCTTGATTTTGACGACATGAGTTCCGCAGCAACGCGATTTCGCTATCCTTCGCCATTTGGCGCGCTCCAGGAGGTCACGTCCGATTCCATTGAGCGGCGGTTGGCAGAAATGCGCGCGCTCGATGCCGCAGTTCGAAAACATGTTGGAAAGGCATCCGCATGACAGACCCCATCGCCAACATCGCCGACATCGCGCTGCGCATAGTTGGCGACGGCAAGACCTTCAAGGGCCAGTGCGGGCGCATCGGCGCCGCCATTGGCGCGAAGAAGCTCGGCTGCCAGCTGCATGTGGTGCAGGCGCGCGACAAGGCGTTTCCGCGCCATGCGCATCATGCCAATGAGGAGATGTTTTTCATTGTGTCGGGCCGCGGCACCTATCGGTATGGCGCGGAAACGCGGGCCATCAGAGCAGGCGACGTTATCGCCGCGCCCGCAGGCGATGTCTCGACCGCGCACCAGATCCTCAACACCAGCGACGCAGAGCTGCGCTATCTCGCCTTCTCGACACGGCTCGATCCCGATGTGGTCGAATATGCCGACAGCAACAAATTCCTGGTTTCCTCTCTCGTCCCTGAGGGCGGTGGCCTTGTGAGCGCGGGCTTCAAATATATTGGCCGCATGGACAGCGCCGTCGACTATTGGGACGGCGAAAAATAACGGAAACGAAAATGCTCTCGATCAAAAACCTCCACGTCGAAATTGACGGCAAGAAAATTCTCAATGGGCTGACGCTTGATGTCCGGCCCGGCGAAGTCGCGGCTATCATGGGGCCGAACGGCTCGGGCAAATCGACGCTGTCTTATGTGATTGCCGGCAAGCCCGATTACACGGTCACAGAAGGCGACGTGACGCTGGATGGAACGAGCATTTTTGGCCTCGCGCCCGACGAGCGCGCGGCCAAGGGCCTGTTCCTCGCCTTCCAGTATCCGCTGGAAATTCCCGGCGTCGCGACGATGACGTTCCTGAAGGCGGCAATGAATGCGCAGCGCAAAAAACGCGGCGAGAAGGAGCTGGCGACTCCCGATTTCATCAAGCAGGTGCGGGCGGCGGCAAAGTCCTTGTCGATTGACCCCGACATGCTGAAGCGCCCGCTCAATGTCGGCTTTTCCGGCGGCGAGAAAAAGCGCATGGAAATTTTGCAGATGGCTTTGCTGGCGCCGCGCTACGCCATTCTCGACGAGACGGATTCAGGGCTCGACATTGACGCGCTGCGCATCGTGTCGGAAGGCGTCAACGCCTTGCGCGCCAAAAACCGGGGCTTTCTGGTCATCACCCATTACCAGCGCCTGCTCGACCATATCAGGCCTGACGTGGTGCATGTGATGTCAAAGGGCCAGATCGTGCGCAGCGGCGGGCCTGACCTTGCGCTGGAACTGGAGCGCAACGGCTATAAGGATTTTGCCGGGGCGGCGGCATGAGCGCGCCGGTTGTCCAGATAAAATCCGCCACCGAGAGCGCGCTCGCCGCGCAGTTCGCGGCGCTGCAGGTGAATGACGTGGCGCGGCGTGCGGCTTTTGCGTCGTTCCAGAAATCCGGCCTGCCGCACCGGCGCATCGAGGCCTGGCACTACACCGACCTGCGCACAAAAATGCGCGAGGCTCTGCCGCTTGCCGCCGCCCCGGACGGCAGCGCATTGACGCGGGCGCACGGCAGGCTGCGCGCGCCGATGTTTGACCTGCGCATCGTGCTGCTGGACGGGGTGTTTCAACCGGGCCTGTCTGCGTTGTCTGCACAACAGCGAGGCGTGACTGTCAGCGCGATTACAGCCGCTACGCCCGACTCCGTCAGCGATGCGGCGCGCGCCGACGCCATGGTGCAGCTGCATCTGGCCTTGTCGCAGGGCGGCACCCGCATTGCCATTGCGGACAAGGCGGTCATTAGTCAGCCTATCGAAATCGCGCATCTCTATTCGGGCCGCGAGGAAGCTTCGCACCATACGCGCGTCGAGATCAGCCTCGGCGATCATGCCAGCGCCAGTTTTGTTGAGTGGCGCGGTATGCTTGGCGCTGCGCCGGTGCAAATCAATGACGTGACGCGCGTTGAGGTTGGCGATCACGCGGTCTGCAACATGGTGACAAGCCTTGACGAGCGCCTTGGCCATGACGCGCTCTGCGTGCTGACACTGGACGCAACGCTGGGCGCGCATGCAAACCTCAGCAACTGCGCTTTCATCAAGGGCGGCGAGACATTGCGCCGCCAGATTTTCGCGCGGCTGAATGGCGAGCACACGAAACTCACGCTTAACGGCGTGTCGCTGCTGCGCGGCACACAGCATGTGGACACCACGCTGGTGGTGGACCACGCCGCCGCGCATTGCGGCAGCCGCGAGTTTTTTCGGCATATCGTCGACGGCGAGGCGACCGGCGTGTTCCAGGGCAAGATCATCGTGCGCCCCGGCGCGCAGAAGACCGACGGCGTCATGCGCTCCAACACGCTGCTTTTGTCGGAGGAAGCGGCGATGATGAACAAGCCGGAGCTTGAAATTTTCGCCGATGACGTTGTCTGCGGCCATGGCGCAACCTGCGGCGAGCTTGACCAGAACCATCTGTTCTACCTGATGGCGCGCGGCATTCCGCGCAAGGAGGCGGAAGGCCTGTTATTGCAGGCTTTTGCGAGTGAGGCGTTTGAGGCGGTCGAGAACGACAAGCTGCGTGAGGCGCTGCAAGACGGCGTCGCGCAGTGGCTCGGATCGCGGGCGGCATAGGATACGGCAATGATGCATCACAAACCCTGGGACATTGAAAAAATCCGGGCGGATTTCCCGATCCTGTCGATGCAGGTCTATGGCAAGCCGCTGGTCTATCTCGACAATGCCGCCTCGGCGCAAAAACCGCGCCAGGTGATTGAGCGGCTGACGCATGTCTATGAGCATGAATACGCCAACGTCCACCGCGGCCTGCATTTTCTGGCGAATGCCGCCACCGAGGCGTTTGAGGTGGCGCGCGAGAGCGTGCGGCGGTTTTTGAACGCAGGTTCGGTGGATGAAATTGTTTTCACCCGCTCGGCGACCGAGGCGATCAATCTCGTCGCCGACAGTTTCGGCAGGCTCAAAATAGGCGCGGGCGACGAGATCGTGCTGTCGATCATGGAGCACCACTCCAACATCGTGCCCTGGCATTTTCACCGCGAGCGCAAGGGCGCCGTGCTGAAATGGGTTGGCGTTGATGACGAGGGCAATTTTTCGCTGGAGGAGTTTGAGCGCACCCTCACGTCGCGCACAAAAATCGTCGCCATCACGCACATGTCGAATGTGCTGGGCACGGTGCTGCCAATCAAGGACATTGTGCGCATAGCGCATGCGCGCGGCATTCCGGTTCTGGTGGACGGCTCGCAGGGCGCGGTGCATCTGGATGTCGATGTGCGCGACCTTGACGCGGATTTCTACATTTTCACCGGCCACAAGGTTTACGGCCCCACCGGCATTGGCGTGCTCTATGGCAAGCGCGAGTGGCTGCAGCAAATGCCACCGTTCAACGGTGGCGGCGAGATGATTGCGGAAGTGACGATGGACAGCGTCACCTATAATGATCCACCGCACCGTTTTGAAGCGGGCACGCCGCCCATCGTGCAGGCTATCGGGCTTGGCGCGGCGCTGGATTATATGGACGGCCTTGGTCGCGCCAATATACGGGCGCATGAGGAGACGCTGCGCGACTATGCGCAGGAGCGGCTCAGCCGCATCAACTCACTGCGCATTTTCGGCCAGGCCAGGGGCAAGGGCGCGATTGTCGCCTTTGAAATGAAGGGCGCGCATGCCCATGATGTGGCGACGGTCATTGACCGCTCCGGGGTCGCGGTCAGGGCCGGCACGCATTGCGCCCAGCCGCTGCTCAAACGCTTTGGCGTCACGTCGACCTGCCGGGCTTCATTTGCCCTCTACAATACGAAGGCGGAAGTTGATATATTGGCGGAAAGCCTGATCAAGGCGGCAAAGCTTTTTGCCTGAAAGGCAAGACCACTGAAAGGTATGACGTGGACGACGTGAAAACAGATGTGGCCGAATTCCAGCCCAACCGGCCGGCGATGGACCATGCGCCCGGGCTGGCGGCGGAGGAATTCGACCGCCTGACCGATGCGATTATCGCAGCGATGAAAACCGTTTATGACCCGGAAATTCCATCGGACATTTACGAGCTGGGGCTGATCTACAAGGTTGATATTGACGACAGCAAATTCGTCAACATCGACATGACGCTGACCGCGCCGGCCTGCCCGGTGGCAGGAGAAATGCCGGGCTGGGTGGAGACAGCTGTTGCCTCAGTGCCAGGGGTAGCGGGGGCCAAGGTGACGATGGTGTTCGATCCGCCATGGGACCAGAGCCGCATGTCGGACGAGGCGCGGGTTGCGCTGGATATGTGGTGAGGGGACTTCAGATTCTCCCGGCGCGCAAGAGCGACGTATGACCAACCAAGTTCATGTTGACTTTGATTGGGACGATGCGAAAGAATTATCGAACGCGCGCAAACATAAGATAAGGTTCAATCGGGCTGTTGAGGTACTCAAGGATCCTGATGCAAATACAGAACTGGATCTGTTTCATAGCAATGATGAAGAACGATGGGTGACCGTGGTATTTGACAGGAGTGGAACTCTCTTTCTCGTCGTTCACACCTATGATTAATTTGCACCTGACAAGTTCTATGCGTGCATTATTTCTGCGCGAAAGCCAACAAAACGAGAAACAGAAGATTACTGGAAAGTGAGACAGAAATGAAGGACGATCCAGAAATGCAAGATGAGTATGACATGTCCAAAGGGACGCGCGGAAAATTTTACAAAAAGGACGCGATCTTTTCGCGCACTATCCCTCTGGAAACTGAACTGTGCGCATATTATCAAAAATTGGCGGATTCCAAAGAGGTACGACGCTAAGTGCGCTGATTAATCACGTCCTGGAAAAGGATATGGAATTGCTCGAATCCGTGCGGTAGCCGCAGCAGTGCATGTGGCGCCGGGTATGTGTGGAGGGGCAAGTCGAACCGCTGATATGAATGTGCCCCCTTTGCGTGCCAGTGTTTCGTCCCTAGATTAATAACCGAAGCGTCTGGGTCTTGAACCTGGTCCGGCTTGAGAGTCTTGAACAATGACCACCGCACTCACCCGCCCCAAAGCCATGTCGCTCACCGACGCCGCCGCAACGCGCGTGCGCGAGATCATGGCGGCCAAGGGCGAGGCGTCAGTCGGCCTGCGCGTCGGCGTCAAGAACGCCGGCTGCGCTGGCATGTCCTACACGATGGAAGTGGCGCAGAGC
>JANLPP010000058.1:0-1742 GCA_031367295.1 Hyphomicrobiales bacterium
TTCGCGCCCGGCAGCTACACCGAAATCCCGCACGACGGCATGCGCAAGACCATCGCGCGCCGCCTGACCGAAGCCAAAACCACCATCCCGCATTTCTATGTTTCAACCGATTGCGAACTCGACGCGCTGATGAAACTGCGAGAGGAAATCAACGCTGCGGCCCCGGTCAAGGACGGCAAGCCGGCGTATAAAATCTCGGTCAATGATTTCGTCATCAAGGCGCTGGCGCTGGCGCTGATCAAGGTGCCGGACGCCAATGTGTCGTGGACTGAAAGCGCGATGCTGAAACATGTCCACGCCGACATCGGCGTCGCTGTCTCGATCCCCGGCGGCCTGATCACGCCGATCATCCGCCACGCGGAAGGCAAGACGCTGTCGGTGATTTCGGGCGAGATGAAGGATTACGCGGCGCGCGCGAAAGCCCGCAAGCTCAAGCCGGAAGAATATCAGGGCGGCACAACCGCCGTGTCGAATCTCGGCATGTTCGGCGTCAAAAATTTCGCGGCGGTGATCAACCCCCCGCACGCGACGATTCTGGCGGTCGGCGGCGGCGAGCCGCGCGTGGTGGTGAAGAACGGCGCGCCCGCCGTGGCGATGGTGATGACCGTGACACTTTCCACCGACCACCGCGCGGTGGACGGCGCGCTGGGGGCCGAGCTGCTGAACGCCTTCAAGGGGTTTATCGAGAAACCGGTGGGGATGCTGGTTTAATTGCAGCGAAATAGAGTATGGTATCGGGATGCCAAAGATCGGAGAAATGCTCATGTCCGAAGTCAAAGATCTCGTAATGCCCATTCTGATGGGTATTCAGGCCAAGCTCAATACCGTTGCTGAAACGACTTCAAAGACAGAGCAGAAGGTTGAAGAGCTGGAAGGGCTAATAACCTATCATCTTGGCCTGACGACGCAGCACAAGCACGATATCCAAGCGTTGAAAATGAAAATTGCCGCATTCGAGAAACGCCTCGCGGCAGTCGAGGCGCGGTCGTAGAAAAGCCTAATTGAGAGACACCCATGCCTGACACTTACGACATCCTCATCATCGGCTCCGGCCCCGGCGGTTATGTCACCGCTATCCGCGCCGCGCAGCTTGGGCTCAAGACGGCCATTGTTGAGCGCGAGCATCTGGGCGGCATCTGCCTCAACTGGGGCTGCATCCCGACCAAGGCGCTGCTGCGCTCCGCCGAGATTTTCCACTATGCGCATCACGCCAAGGACTACGGCCTGACGCTGAATGGCGCGATGACCTTCAACGCCGCCGACGTAGTCGCCCGCTCGCGCGGCGTCTCGGCAAAGCTGAATGGCGGCGTGGGTTATCTGCTCAAAAAGAACAAGGTTGATGTGATCTGGGGCGAGGCCACTATCACCAAACCCGGCGAGGTGCAGGTGGCGGCGACCAAACGCGCCGCCATGCAGCCGCAGCACGCGCCGCCCAGGGGCACGCTGCCGGCGGGCACATACAGCGCCAAACACATCATCATCGCCACCGGCGCGCGGCCCCGTGTGCTGCCGGGCATTGAGCCGGACGGCAAGCTGGTGTGGACCTATTTCGAGGCGATGGTGCCGGCGGTTTTCCCGAAGTCGCTGATCGTCATGGGCTCGGGTGCCATCGGCATCGAGTTCGCCAGTTTCTACCGCACCATGGGCGCGGAGGTGACGGTGGTTGAAGTGCTGCCGCAGATATTGCCGGTTGAAGACGCCGAGATCGCCGCTGTGGCGCGCAAGCGCTTTGAAAAGCTGGG
>JANLPP010000076.1:0-6862 GCA_031367295.1 Hyphomicrobiales bacterium
GGCGCTGTCGGCAATCGGCGGCGAGATCGGAAATGCGCTGAACGTATCTTTCCACGGCCCTTCGATCAGCGCGTTCATGGCGTAGAAAATGATGGAGTTGAGCAGAAGCGAACTCACCACATCATCAACCTTGAAGGCAACGCGCAGCACGGCCGGGATCATCGCGGCCAGAGCGCCCCCCAGCGCGCCCGCCAGCGCCATGGCAGCCATGCCCAGCGGGCCGGGCATGGGAAATGCGCCGGTCCAGGCTGCGGCGACGGCGCCCGCCAGCAGCTGTCCCTCCGCCCCGATGTTCCAGAATTTGGCGCGGAAGGCGACGGCCACCGCAAGGCCGGTGAAAATCATCGGCGCGGCCTTGACCAGCGTCTCTGCCAGCGCGGTCTGGCTGCCCAGCGCGCTTTGAAACAAAATGGCGTAGGCGCTCAGCACATTGGCCCCCGCCAGCGCGATGAGGCCGCTGCACAACACCAGCGTCGCCAGCACAGCCGCAAGCGGCAGCGCGATGTTGAGCCAGGCGGGTGTGGTGTCGCGGCGCTCCAGCCTGATCATGCGGCAAGCCCGCCCTGCGCGCCGGCCATCATCAGTCCAAGCCGCGCAATGCTGGCCTCGCCCGCCTCAAGCACCCCGGCGATGGCACCCTCATACATGACGGCAATTGTGTCACAGAGCGCCAGCAACTCCTCAAGGTCCTCGCTGATCACCACCACAGCGCAGCCGCGCCCGCGCAGCTCCAGCAGGCGGTCATAAACAAAGCGGGCCGCGCCAATGTCGAGACCGCGCGTCGGCTGCGCCACGATCAGCGCCCTGGGGTCAAACGCCAGCTCGCGCGCCAGCAGGGCCTTTTGCAGATTGCCCCCCGAGAGCGTGCCTGCCCGCGCCATCGGCCCCGGGCAGCGGATGTCAAAGGCGCGGATCTGCTCATTGGCAAAAGCCAGGATGGATTGCCTGTTGATGAGGCCGTAGCGGCTGAAGCGCGGATCGCCGATGCGCGGCAGCACCAGGCTGTCGGCCAGCGGCAGGCCCGTGACAATGCCGGTCGTCATGCGGTCTTCCGGAATGCGGCCAAGCCCGCGCGCCTGCATTGCGGCTGGCGTGTACTGCACGATCGCCTCGCCCGCCAGCACCATGCGCCCGCCCGATGGCCTGAGCATTCCGGAGATCACGTCCGCCAGCGCTTTCTGCCCGTTGCCCGACACGCCGGCAATGCCGGTGATTTCCCCCGACCGCACCGCCAGCGACACATCGCGCAGCGCCATGCCGCTGGCGGGGCGCGCGCTCAGGTTTTCCAGCGCCAGCATGACTGGCCCGAACGCTGCCGCAGGCCGCAGCGGCGGCACAATTTCCTGCCCGCACATAAGTTGCGCCATGTCGCGCGCGCTGGTGTTTGCAGGGTCACCGATATGGCCCGACACGCGGCCCTGGCGCAGGACAACGCAGCGATGCGTCAGCGCCCGCACCTCGTTGAGCTTGTGCGAGATGAAGATAATGCCAAGGCCCTGCGCCGCCATGGCGCGCAGCGCGCTGAACAGGCCCTCGGCCTCCTGCGGGGCCAGCACGGCGGTTGGCTCGTCGAGGATCAGCAGGCGCGCGCCGCGCATCAGCGCCTTGATGATCTCAAGCCGCTGCTGCTCGCCTGCCGACAGCGACGACACCAGCGCGTCCGGATCTAGCCGCAAGCCAAAGCGCGCGGCGATATGCGCCAGCCGCTCCAGTCCGTCCGTCCGCGCCAGCCGCCCGCCGCGCCCCGGCAGGCCGACCAGCAGATTCTCCAGCACGCTGAGGCGCGGCGCGAGATGGAAATGCTGGTGCACCATGCCGATGCCAAGCGCCAGCGCATCCGCAGGGCTGCTGATGCGGATGGGCCTGCCATCGCGCAGAATAGTGCCGCGGTCGGCGGCATAGACCCCGAACAGCACATTCATCAGCGTGGTTTTGCCCGCGCCGTTTTCGCCCAGCAGACCGATGATTTCGCCCGGCGCGACGATGAGACTGACATCAGCGTTAGCGCGCACGCCGCCAAAACTCTTCGAGATGCCGCGCATCTCGATCAGGGGCGGGGCCTCGGCTGGCGGCCGCTGGCCGGCAGGTGTAAACACAAACACGACTCTCTCCGTCCTGGCCGTGCTTGTCACCGTCATCCACGCGGCCGGGTATCTATACTGGCCCAAAATGTGCGCAACGTCCCGGCGTGCATGGCCGGAACAAGTCCGGCCAGGTCGGCGAGAGTCGTGCCTGAGCTAGAGCCTATGGGCCGGAGGCTGGCGGTCCAATCCCGTTCAATCCGAAACAGGCGTGCCCTCGTCCACGTCCACCCGGAAGTTGCCCTCGAGGATTTCGGCCGTCTTTTTCTCGACCAGCTCTTTCACGTCGGCCGGCAGCGTCTTGTCGAACTCATGATAGGGCGCAAGGTAGGACCCGCCCTTGCCCATGCGCGAGAAGTCGCCGAAGTCCTGCGCGGTGTAGACGCCGGCCGCCACCAGCTTGATGGCCTGCGACACCGTCGGATACATGTCCCACACCGGTCCGGTGATCACGGTCTTCGGCCCGAAGCTGGCCTGGTCCGACATGTTGGAAATGGCCAGAATCTTTTTTTCCACCGCCGCCTCGATCACGCCAAACCGCTCGGCGTAGATCACGTCAACGCCCGCCTCGATCTGTGCAATCGCCGCCTCCTTGGCTTTGGGCGGATCGAAGAACGAGCCGATGAAGGAAATTTTCTTCTTGATCTTCGGATTGGCTTCCCTGGCGCCCGCAAAGAAAGCGTTGACCAGACGGTTGACCTCGGGAATGCCCATCGCCGCCACCGCGCCCACAGTGCCTGTCTTGCTCATCTTGCCGGCGATCAGGCCGCACAGATAGGCGGGCTCGTGAATCCAGTTGTCGAAGACGCCAAAATTCGGCTCGGCCGGGCCAGCCCCTGAGCCAAACAGGAACGCGACTTTCGGGAAGGCTTTAGCTGCCTTGCGCGCCTCGCGCTCCGCCGCGAATGCGTCGCCAAGCACAAGGTCAAAACCGCCGCCCGCATATTCGCGCAGCACACGGGCAAAGTCGGCGGCCTGCACTTTTTCCGACCACTTGTATTCTATGCCAAGCTCTTTCTGCGCCTTGAGCAGGGCGACGTGAATCTGGTTGTCCCATGGCTCCTCGATCGGTGTCGCAAAAATGCAGGCGACCTTGAGCTTTCCGGCAGCCTGCGCGCGCAGCGGCAGGGCCGCCGCGATCAGGCCGAGTGCGCCAATCGTGACCGCAGCGCGGCGTGAGAGACCGCCGCCGCCTGTCCCGGAATTTTGCAGAACCTGTCCCAAAACCTGTGCATTTTCGGATGTCATCGGTCGTCCCCTTCACGCGGCACGCGCCCGGCCAATCACCGTTCCCGGCATTGGATCGCAAGACATTGTGCGGTCAGGCGTGAGGTTTGTCCAGAGCGCACTGGCGCAAACAGACGCTTGCGTCACCGTGCCGTTTTCGGCGCATATTCCGCCGGGTCGACACGCGCCGGCCGGCCCGCCAGCGCCAGCGCCGCCACACGCGGCGGGCTCTGCGCGATCACCTTGCCGCGCCGCACCACCGCGAGCCGCGTGGCGCGCAAACGCACCGCCTCAATCGGGTCTGCCGCCTGCAGCAGCACGAGGTCGGCGTTGCAGCCAGGCTTCAGCCCGTAGCCCTCCAGCCCCATGACGCGCGCCGGTATCTCGGTCACAGCGTCAAATGACCAGGCGATTGCCTCGCGGCTGGTCATCGGCACCGCATGCACCGCCATATGCGCGACATCCAGCATGTCCGCGCCGCCAAGGCCGTACCAGGGGTCCATGCAGCAGTCCTGCCCCAGCGCGACCGGGATGCCCGCCGTCCGCATTTCCGGGATGCGCATCAGGCCGCGGCGGCGCGGATAGGTGTCGTGGCGGCCTTGCAGGGTGATATTGATCAGCGGATTGGCGATGGCAAAAATGCCGGCGTCGGCAATCAGCGCCAGCAGCTTGGAGGCATAGTAATTATCCATCGAATGCATCGACGTGAGGTGCGATCCTGCGGCCCTTGCGCCAAGGCCAAGCCGTTTTGCCTCGGCGGCCAGCGTCTCGATATGGCGCGACAGCGGGTCATCGCTCTCGTCGCAGTGCAGGTCGATCATCAGCCCGCGCCGTGCCGCGATTTCGCACAGCGCGGTGACTGAGGCCGTGCCGTCAGCCATGGTGCGCTCAAAATGCGGAATGCCACCGACTATATCAACGCCGAGATCGAGCGCCCGCTCAAGGTTGCGCACCGCATTGGGCGAGCGGTAATAGCCATCCTGCGGAAAGGCGACGAGCTGCAAATCAAGATAGGGCCTCACCTGTTTTTTGACTGCCAGCAGCGCCTCAACCGCCAGCAGCCGGTCATCGCAAATATCGACATGCGTGCGCACCGCCAGCAGGCCCTGCGCGACAGCAAGGTCGCAATACCGCAGCGCGCGTTCCGCCACCGCCGCGTGTGTCAGCAGCGGCTTCAGCTCGCCCCACAGGGCGATGCCCTCCAGCAGCGTGCCCGAGAGGTTCAGGCGCGGCAGGCCAAGCGACAGCGTCGCATCCATGTGAAAATGGCAATCGACGAAGGGCGGCGCGACAAGCCACCCGCCTGCGTCAATGACCCGGGCGGCCTCGCCCGCAATGGCTGGCCCGATGGCGGCAATTGTGCCTGCGTGCACGGCAATGTCCTGGCCCTTGCGACCATCGGGCAGGGTGGCGTTGCGGATGATCAGGTCAAACGACATGGCGGCGGTTCCTTCCGGCGCAAAACGCCGAATGCTATGGGTCGAGCTTCACGCCATGGCGCGCGGCCTCTGCGTTTCAGCCGCCAGCTGGCCCAGCTGGGTGGCAAAGGCGGCTTCATCGTCGAGCGTGCGCAGGTCAAGCACGAGCGCGCCACTGGCGATGCGGCCAATGACTGGAATTGGCAGCGCGCGCAGGTCATTGGCCAGCGCCTCCAGCCTGCCGCCCGCGCCCTTTCTGCCGTTGGGCGTGATGGCCAGCGCGCAGCTTGCAATCGTCTCCAGGGGCAGCGCGCCCGAGCCAATCTGGCTGCCGCAGGCGCCTGCCGCAACCGCGAAACCATCTCCCAGCACCGCTTGCAACGGCCCCTGCAGCCGCGCCGCCATGGCCTGCAACGCAGCCAGCGGCCGCGTCAGCATGGCGAGCGTGGGCAGGCGCGCGGCAAGGCGGCCAGGATCGCGGTAGAGGCGCAGCGTCGCCTCAAGCGCGGCAAGGCGGATCTTGTCGAGCCGCATGGCGCGCTTCATCGGATTGGCGGCGCACTGCCGGACAAGGTCGCGCCGCCCAAGGATAAAACCCGCCTGCGGGCCGCCGAGCAGCTTGTCGCCGGAAAACGTGATGAGGTCCGCGCCGTCCCGCACCGCGTCCTGCACCATGCGCTCGCGCCGCAGTCCATAGGCAGAAAGGTCAATCAGCGTGCCGGAGCCAAGATCATCGACGAAGGGTATCGCGCGGCTGCGCGCCAGCGCGGCGAGGTCACGCGGGCTGACCTCAGCGGTGAATCCCTGGACCAGAAAGTTGGACGTATGCACCTTCATGATCAGGCCGCTGTGCGGGCCTGCCGCGCTGTCATAGTCTTTCAGATGCGTGCGGTTGGTTGTGCCCACCTCGACAAGCCGCGCCCCGGCCCGGGCCATGATGTCCGGCATGCGGAACGAACCGCCGATTTCGATCAGCTCGCCGCGCGAGACGATGGCGTCCTTGCCGCAGGCCAGCGTGTTGAGCGCCAGCAGCACCGCCGCCGCGTTGTTGTTGACGACAAGCGCATCCGGCGCGCCGGTCAGCTCGCAGAGCAGGCCGCGCACGGCGTCATCCCGCTCGCCGCGCCCGCCGCTGGCCAGATCATATTCGAGATTGACCGGCGAGCGCATGGCCTCAACCGCCGCCGCCACCGCCTCTTCCGGCAGCAGCGCGCGGCCCAGATTGGTGTGCAGCACCGTGCCGGTCAGGTTGAAGACGCGGCGCAGTATGCGGACGTCTGCGGCCTCAAGCCGCCGCGCCACCTCGGTTGCAATGTCCGCCATCGGCGGCACCGCAATTGCCCCGGCAGTGCCCGCAGCCCGCAGCCCGGCCAGCGTCTCGCGCGCCGCCGCCACAACCGCCGCGCGGCCAAAGCGCGCTTCCGCCGCGACGCAGGAGACCTGGCGCAGCAGCGCATCGACCGAGGGCAGCCGCAGATTTTGGTGAAGTGCAGGATGGTGTGCAGTCAATGCGGTGCGCCCGGTTGTGCTTCAGCGTAGAAGGCGCCACAGGCGGGCGCAAGCCTGCGCGCCGGACTTGTGCGCCGGACCTGGCGTCCGGCTGGAGGCGGCCGGGCGGATCAGCCCGGCAGAGGTTGGCGGATATGGGCGAACATTCCCGTGAACGGCTTGGCCGCCGGCGCTGCATAAGCCCCGCGCTTTGAGGTTTTGTGCCCCAGCGCAACCAGCGTTTCGGCCAGCTTGACCGCCGCCGCCACGCCGTCGATCACCGGCAGCCCATGCTCATGCGCCAGAGAGGCGGCCAGATCCGCCATGCCTGCGCAGCCCAGCACAATGGCCTCGGCATTTTCCTCGCGCTTTGCCCGCTCAATCTCCGCTGACAGTTTCGCGCGGGCGCCGGATGCGGGATTATCAAGTTCCAGCACTGGCACCTCGCAGGCGCGCACCCGGGCACAGCGCCGGTCGAGGCCGTATTTCATGAGATTGGTTTCGATAGCGGCAATTGAGCGCGACAGCGTTGTGACGACGCTGAAGCGGTGCGCGATGAGGCTGGCGAGGTGAAACGCCGCCTCGCCAATGCCGATGACCGGGGCGCTGGCGCAGCAGCGCGCCGCCTCCAGCCCGGTGTCGTCGAAA
>JANLPP010000100.1:0-10153 GCA_031367295.1 Hyphomicrobiales bacterium
CTTCAGCACCTCGTCGCCTGAATCATGGCCGTAATTGTCGTTGACCAGCTTGAAGTGGTCAATGTCGAGAATCATGATGGAAAGCGGGCGGTTCTTGTGCGCCGCATCATCCAGCAGCGCGGCAAAATGGCTTTCAAGGAAACGGCGGTTGTTGAGGCCGGTGAGCGCATCGACCACGGCCATTTCAATCGTCGCCTGCACACTCTCCTTAAGCTGGTCCACGTAGCGCTTGCGGCGGATCTGGGTGCGCACCCGCGCCACCAGCTCGTTGCGGTCCACCGGGCGCATCAGGTAATCATTGACGCCAAGGTCAAGCCCGCGCAGCACGCGCTGGCGGTCTTCAGCCTCCGCGACAATCAGAATGGGCAGGCCGCGCGTGCGCTCCAGCGAGCGCAGCTGGCTGCACAGGCGCAGCCCGTCAAAATTGAGCAGGCCAAGGCTGACTATGACGAGGTCAAAGCCGCCCTCCGCCGCCTTGAACAGCGCCTCCTGCGGTTTGGATTCGACAATCACCTCGTAGGCTTTTGACAGCGCGCCGGTCAGGCGTTCGACGGATCCCGGGCGATCCTCGACGATCAGCACTTTTCCTTTGGCACCCGTGTCCTGGAGCGTCTGCTCGGCGCTGTCGGTCAAGCCCAGCGCCGCAGATGTCGCGACCCTCGCCCGCAGCTCGTCAAGCGCCACCTTCAGCCGCGCCAGCGAGCGAACCCGGGCCAGCAGGGCGACTTCATCAATCGGCTTGGTCAGCAGGTCATCAGCCCCGGCTTCAAGGCCCCTGACGCGGTCGGCAGGCTGGTCAAGCGCCGTCACCATCACCACGGGAATATGTGCCGTCAGCGGCGAGGCCTTCAACCTGCGGCACACCTCAAGCCCGTCCATGCCAGGCATCATCACATCAAGGAGCACGACATCGCACTGGCCCTCATTGCAGATGGCCAGGGCCTGCGGACCGTTGGTTGCCGTGACAACATCAAAATACTCGGCGGTGAGCCGCGCCTCCAGCAGTTTGATATTCGGCAGCAGGTCGTCGACGACAAGAATGCGCGCAGTCATGGAGTGGCAGCCTTGCTTTGCGGCAGGTAATTGCGGATGGTTTCCAGAAACTTGACGATGGCGATCGGCTTCGACAGGTAGGCCTCACAGCCCTGCTGGCGAATTTTTTCCTCGTCGCCCTTCATGGCAAACGCGGTAATTGCGATGACCGGAATTGAGCGGAGGCCCTCGTCCTCCTTCAACCATTTGATCACCTGCAGGCCAGACACTTCCGGCAGCTGAATATCCATCAGGATGAGGTCTGGATGGTGCTTGCGGGCAAGCTCGACGCCCTCGACGCCCTTGCGCGCCTGAAGCGTCCTGTAACCGTTGGCCTCAAGAAGATCGTTGAAGAGCTTCATGTTCAGCTCATTGTCTTCAACAATCAGAACTGTTTGTGCCATAATGACCCCAATCGAATGTTGCAAACACCGAAGCGCTTTCAAAACATCCCTTCCCATCCCAGTTTCAGGGGTAGCAGACGTTTCTTGCTGAAAGACGAATTGAAGCCATGAAAACCGGTTCATTTCCGTTAGGGAATTTCCAGAAGCGCCCCGCAGCCCGCAGACTGGGGCAAAGCGCGGGGCCAATGCCGCGCGATGAGGCCGGATTGCTGGCGGTGGAGGCGCTGGCTTATGTTGCCGCAGAGCCAGAACGGCTTCAGCGTTTCTTGAGTCTCACAGGGCTAAGCCCCGGAAACTTGCGTGAAATTTCCGCCGACCCGGGCTTCCTGTCCTCGGTGCTTGAGCACCTTGCATCAGACGAGGCGCTGCTGGTGGCGTTTTGTCAATCGGGCGCTCACGATCCATTAAGCGTGATGCAAGCAATTCGCGGACTTGGCGGCGGCGCTGTCTGGGACAGCACATGATTGCCTGCCGCGACTGCTTTGAACACTGCGCCCGCGGCATTCCGGGCGCGGGATGGCGCTGCCCGGCCTGCGGCTCGCCCCGGCAGCTGGCGCATCCCGAGCGCGACAGCCTGAACATCGCCCATGTTGACTGCGACGCTTTTTATGCCGCCGTCGAGCAGCGCGATACCCCTGCCCTGCGCAATGGACCCTTGATCATCGGCGGCGGCAAGCGCGGCGTCGTGGCAACCTGCTGCTATATCGCCCGCACCTTTGGCGTGCGCTCGGCGATGCCGATGTTCAAAGCGCTGCAATTGTGCCCCGGCGCGAGCGTCATCAAGCCCGATATGACCAAATATGCCACGGTAAGCCGGCAAATCCGCGCCCTGTTGCTGGAACTGACGCCGCTGGTTGAGCCCCTGTCGATTGACGAGGCTTTTCTGGACCTCGCTGGCACGCAGCGGCTGCATCACGCCAGCCCTGCCCTCAGCCTCGCGCGCTTTGCAAAGAAGGTTGAGACAGAAATCGGCGTCACTGTTTCGGTTGGCCTGAGCTACTGCAAATTCCTCGCAAAAATTGCCTCCGATCTCGACAAGCCGCGCGGTTTTGCCATTATCGGCAAGGCTGAAGCGCGCAGCTTTCTTGCGCCAAAACCCGTGACACTCATCTGGGGTGTCGGCAAAGCGGCGCAGGAACGGCTGGCCAAGGATGGTCTCAATCTGATCGGTGACTTGCAGGCGCGCGGCGAGAGCGACTTGATGCGGCGCTACGGGGCAGAAGGGCGCCGCCTGTACCAGCTGGCCATGGGCATGGATGTGCGCCCTGTCTCGCCGGAACATGAAACAAGAAGCATTTCGGCCGAAACAACTTTCAACACGGACATCGCTGATCTCGCCGAGCTTGAACGGCATTTGTTCAGCCTCTGCGAAAAGCTGCACAGACGGCTGAAATCACAGGAATTCTGCACGTCCGCCATCAGTTTGAAGCTGAAGACGGCGGACTTCCGGCTGCGCACCCGGGCAGTTTCCGGCCTGCCGCCCACCCAGCTGGCGGGGCGGCTGTTTGAGGCCGGGCGCGCCCTGCTGGCCAGGGAGGCGAAGGGAACGCGCTTTCGGCTGATCGGCATCGGCACCAACGCACTGCTGCCAGCAGCCGAGGCGGACCACGCCGATCTTGCAGACAGGCATGTGATCAAGGAGAAAGCCGCCGAGGACGCAATTGACCGCCTGCGCGAAAAATTCGGCAAGGACGCGGTGGTGCGCGGCATTGTGTTCAAAGGCGCAAGCTGACAGGCTGCCCTGCATCGCAGAGACTAAAATGTCATGATCGCGCAACAAACATCTGCAATCGACGCCCGGTGTTTTCCGGACTGAAAGGAACCTGCAATGCCACGCGCTGCAAATGTCCTGCGCCTTGTCGCGCTGACGTCGACGATCCTGTCATGCCATGGGCTGGCTGTCCGCGCCGGGGACGCCAATCCCTTTGCCAAAATCAACCATATCATCGTCATTTATACCGAGAACCGCAGTTTCGATAATCTGTTTTCCGGATTTCCGCATGCGGACGGCCTGCGCCTTGGCAATGCGCTGATCCCGCAAACTGACCATGACGGCTCGGTCCTTAAAATCCTGCCGCCTGTGCTGCTCAGGAAACTGCCGGACGCCCGCTTTCCGCTGGACCTGCCCAATGCGCCTTTTCTGGTGGATGACTATATGCCCGAGCGCGACAAGACCGGCGATCTTGTGCACCGCTTCTATCAGGAACAGGAGCAGATCAATGGCGGCCGCAATGACCGTTTTGCGGCGATCTCGGATGCTGGCGGCCTTGTGATGGGCATTTATGATGGCAGCGAGCAGAAACTGTGGTCAGTGGCGAAGAAATACACGCTCGCCGACCACTTTCACCATGCGGCCTTCGGCAGTTCATTCCTCAATCATTTCTGGCTGGTGTGCGCCTGCACGCCGGTGTTTCCCGCCCCGCTCCCCGCAATGGTCGCGCAGGTTGACCCGGCAACAGGCCTGCTGGCCCGTGACGAAAAATCCCCCGCCAGCGCGCTCGATGGCCCGCCAGTCTGGCACCACGACGGCGCGGTGACCCCAGACGGATTTGCCGTCAACACCGTGCAGCCAAATTTTGCGCCCTATTCGCGCCAGTCCAAGTCCGCAGAGCGCCTGCCGCCACAGACGTTTGCGACGATCGGTGACCGGCTCAGCGAAAAGTCGATTTCCTGGGCCTGGTATGCGGGTGGATGGAATGACGCCGCCAGCGGCAAAATCATATCCTACGAGCCGCCGGAAAACTTCCAGCCGCATCACCAGCCTTTCAATTATTTTGCCAATTTCGCGCCGGGCCTGCCCGCGCGTGACGAACACCTGAAAGACCTTGTTGATTTTCGCGCTGATATTGCCGCTGGCAGGCTGCCAGCCGTCGCCTTCTACAAGCCGGTTGGCCGGGACAATCTGCACCCAGGCTATGCCGATCTGGCGACGGGCGACGAACATATTGCCGAAATCGTCGCGACGCTTGAGGCCAGCCCTAACTGGGCCGACACGGCCGTCATCATCACAGCCGACGAGAATGGCGGCGCATGGGACCATGTCGCGCCCCCAAAGGGCGACCGCTGGGGGCCGGGCCTGCGCGTCCCCACAGTGATTCTGTCGCCCTATGCGCGCAAAGGCTTTGTTGACCATACTGTCTATGACACGACCGCGATTCTCAAAACCATCGAGGTCCGCTACGCTCTGGAACCGCTGGGCACGCGCGACGCGGCCTCACCGGACTTGCGCAACGCATTTGATTTTGGCGGATGAGGCAACGTCTGGAAAACCCGGATTGTCCTACTTCCTGCACGCCCCGTCACCCATATAGGCCAGCTCCGTCATGTCGCCGCCGAGCACAAAATCCCCATAGTCGAGCCGCAGCGCCCGGGCGATGCCATTCTCGTAAAGGTCAAACGACAGCACATATTGCGGCGGCGTATCGGGTTTGGCGGCGTCAAAATAACTGATCGACACCGGCCAGCGCCTGACGCCCTTCAGCGCGTCAATCTGCATGGGCTTGTCCTCGGCCGGTTTGTCGATGACAGCGCCAATCACGCTGAGCGTGTTGAAAATCTTCTCGCCCGTGTCCGAACCATCAAAGGCTTGCGTTTCAACCAGCCTGCTGCCTTCACGCGCAGCTTTAAGAATTTGCCGCATATGCTGGGTAGGAAACAATATTCCGCTGTCACGGTCCAGCTTGGCCTCAAACGGCTTCTGCAAATTGATCTTCATTGCGCCGTCGCTGGCGTGGCTGGCATTGCCATCCACCGTCTCGGTGGTGATCCGGTCAACTTTTGTCTCAATCTTGAAGCTGAAGGTTTTTGCGTCGGCGTCCTCGAAGGTTGTCGAACGCATGTCGGCCACATGGGCGTCGCCCTCGCCCGGCTGCAATTCGGTCACCTGGCGGAAATTGGTGACATAGCCATCGCAGGCTGACCCGGTGAATTCCAGGATGATGCGCCCGGTAACCGCCTCCGGGGCCTTGCGGCCGGTGGCCTTGAGCAGCGACAGCTCGTAGACAGCCCGATGCGCGGCAAAGGGCATTGGCTCGGCCCCGACAGCGCCAGAAAAAGCCAAACCGGCAATAGTGGCCATCAGAAAGGTGCGAATCCGCATGGGGCATGCTCCGGACAATGAAAAACGACGCGCCGCACCTGTCACCCCGGCTGATGGCGAAATTAGGGTGCACGATCCTGCACGGCAATGACAGCATTGTAGCACGAGCGGCCTTGCATAAAGCAACAATATGGGCAAAATTTCCGCATGCACCAGCCAGGAAAGCCCCGATGAGCAAAACCAGCGCCACACTCAAAGACCTCGGCATCGTGTTGCCGACGCCCGCCGCCCCTGTGGCCAACTATGTCGGCGCGGTGATCAGCGGCCATTTGCTGATTGTCTCGGGCCAGCTTGCCTTCGGACCGGACGGCAAGCTTGATGCCGCCCACAAGGGCAAACTGGGCGCGGAGGTGTTTCACGAGGCTGGAATTGCTGCGGCACGGGTCTGCGCGATAAACATTCTGGCGCAGGCCAAAGCCGCGCTCGGCGATCTGGACCGCATCACCCGCTGTGTGCGGCTTGGCGGGTTCATCAACTGCAAGCCGGACTTTAATGCGCTGCCCGCCATCATGAATGGCGCTTCGGACCTGATAGTCGCCGTGCTTGGCGACAAGGGCCGCCATGCCCGCACCACGATTGGCGTGGCGCAGCTGCCACTCGACTGCGCCGTGGAGGTTGAAGCGCTGTTTGAGATCAAGTGAGCGCTCGCAACGCTCCAGCCTGGCTGACTGCCCGGCCCATCGCTCACCGCGGACTGCACAATCTGGCAGCTGGCATTGTGGAGAATACGCCCGCCGCCGCCAGCGCCGCCATCGCACGCGGCTATGCCATCGAATGCGATGTGCAGCTGACCGCCGATGGCGAGGCCGTGGTGTTTCACGATGAGACGCTGGACCGGCTGATGCAGGCAGGCGGACTGGTGGCGGCCCGGACTGCGGCGGAGCTTGCAGAACTGGCGTTCAAGGCTGGGCCGGACCACGTGGTAACGCTTGCCCGCTACCTTGCCCTGATTGGTGGCCGGGTACCGCTGATCTGCGAAATCAAAAGCCGCTTTGACGGCGACATGCGGCTGGCGGAGCGGGCGCTGGCGGCTGGAACGGCCTATGAAGGTCCAGTCGCATTCAAGAGCTTTGACCCGCTGGTCCTCGCCCACCTGCGCAAGCTGGGCGCGCGTCAGCCGCTCGGCATCGTGGCGGAGCGGCGCTATGATGACCCCGAATGGGATTTTTTAGGCAACGAGCGCAAGTTTGCCTTGGCCAATTTTTTGCATTTCCCCGAAACCCGCCCGGACTTTCTGTCTTTCTGGGTGGACGATATGCCCAGCGCCGTTCCCCTGCTCTGCCGGACCGGCATGGGCATGCCAGTGATGAGCTGGACGGTGCGGACAGCGGCGCAGCTCGTGCTGGCTGAGCGCTGGGCCGACCAGATCGTGTTTGAGGGATTTGCAGCATGAGCGCGGCGGCTCAGGAGCCTTGCCAGTGCAAGCTTCGCAGCAAACCGCCGTCCTGCTCAATTTTTTATGGCTTGGCCGCGCCTATTTCACTTCCTGGGTTTTGAACCCAAGATATGTCAGATTGGTTATGCCCATCAGCAGCAGCAGGTTCGCGTCAAATTTCGCGGCGCTGAAACTGAAACCCCAGACCACGTTCCAGATGAAAATCACTGCAAGGATGACGGTCCAGGCGGCCATCTGAATCCGGTGCAGCTTTTGTCCGCCATCGGCGGAAAGAATGTCTGTCAAGAATGATTTTGTTTTGGACGACTTGGCACCAGGGTCATTTATCAGCGTGATGGAGGCAAGCGTCGTCGATCCCTGGATACCCAGAAGCACCAGCACATCCGTCGTCATGACATTCCGAAACTGCCCCGTGGTCAGCCAGATAAAGACAAAGCCTGCCAGAGACAACACAAACCACAGCGCCATGGCCACGCGGGCGAGGCTGTAGGGGCCTGTTGGTCTTTCATCATCATCTTTGACCGCCTTGTCCACCTCCGCATGCACCAACACAGCCCTGGTATCATTCAACTGCTTCTGCGCTGCCAATGCTGCCAGGGCCGCTTTGTCCAGCGCCGCCGTCAATGCCAGGTCGCCAGGTTTAGCGGCAAGTGCCGCCTGCGCTTTGTCCCGCTCAGCGTTCTCAACTGCGAGTCTTGCTTCGTCCAGCGCCGCTTGCGCTGCTGCTTTGCTGGCCCTGTCAGCCGCATCAATCCCGGTCCTGTTGCCATTGTCCCGCAGCATGGTCGAATTTGCCGCCAGGCTTGCAAGGCTGAAGGTTAGCAGCAGCAGCGCCAGCGCCCCCGGAACGACTGCCCAAAGATTCAGTATCTTGAATTTGAGTTCCCCGTCTGCAGTCCTTTGCGGCACGCTCGCGCCGATGACTGCGCCACGTGAAACGCCGACGCTGATCGTCTTTGTGACGCGCAATTCGCGGCCGCCAGAAAACAGCGCGCGCCAGAAAACGGCTTCGCCCGCATTGGCATCGGAGGCCGCTGCCAGGTCAAACAGCAGATATTGGATTTCCGGTACCGCCAAAGCCCTGATTTTCAGATGATCGGCAGGATGGCTGTCGAGGTAAAGCTGAATATCAATCGGCGTCAGGCCCTGATCTTTGGCGGCCAAGGCGGCCTTGTGCTCATCCGCGTTTTTCTTCAGCGCCGCCCGCGCGTCTGCCGCCGCTTGTTCGGCCGTGCCGAGCGCCTGCTGGGCTTCTGCCTTCCTGGTCTTCAAATCCGCGTGTTGTGGATTGCCTGCCAAAGCCGTTTCGGCAGCATTGTAGAAGCCGCGCGCCTCTTGCGCGGATTTATCCGCACCGTCGGATACGCTGGAAGATTCCTCAAATTTACGCTGGCTCCTGTCAATATCCTGCTGAAGCGCCTTGCTTTGGGACGCAGCGGCGACACCGGCAACCGCAACACAGAAACGCTGGCCAATAGAAATCTTTGGCGGCCAGAATCCAGCTATGCGCAGCGCGCCTTCATCATCCCGGGCTTTGGGCGCGGCCACTTTTGCCAAAGCCGCCTCACAGCTTTGCGCTGTTATGGCGGCGCTTCGTCCACAAAAAACCGCGACGAGGCATGCCAAAAACAGCACGGCGCCCAAAGCCCCGGCGACCTTGCCAACATCAAGTTTCCCATTGGAATTCACGAAATCCCGCCACATGATGCCGCCTCCCAAATTCAAAATCACTTGGTAACGTCCATCCACAGAATTCCACTTCTTCTACTTCGCGTCAAACCGTGCCTGCGCTGCCTGCACGTCGGCAAGATGGCGTTCTATCCAGGTGTCCAGCGGCTTGATGGTTTCTCCGAGTGACAGACCGAGCTCGGTCAGGCGGTATTCGACTCGCGGCGGCACCTCGGCAAAGGCGTGGCGCTCGACAAAGCCCGCGCGCTCAAGGCGGCGCAGCGTCTGGATCAGCATTTTTTCCGACACGCCCTCAATCGCCCGGCGCAGCTGCGAGGTGCGGCGCGGGCCCTCTGCCAGCAGATGCATCAGCATCAGCGCCCATTTTTCGGCCAGCATTTCCAGCACCCGGCGCGAGGGACAATCCTTGCGGAAGACGTTTGCGCCGCCGCAGGCGCTGGAGGCGCTGCTGCCTGCCGGTGGTTCTGAGAGCATCATGTCCTGGCCATGGTGAATGTTACTTACTGCAAGGTAGGTACTTGCGAATTGGAAAGCAAGCGGCTAGCTACAGGTCACGCGCCGCAACCCGGCAAGGCTTGCGCGCATCACCCGCCCCTGCATCGCAACGAAAGCACAAACCATGCAACTTTATTATTCACCCGGCGCCTGTTCGCTGTCGCCCCATATCGCCCTGCTGGAAGCGGGATTTCCGGTTGAACTCAAGAAGGTCAACCTTGGCATCAAGGAAATTGAGGGCGGCGGCAATTATCTCGACGTCAACAGCAAAGGCTCGGTGCCAGCGCTGCGGCTCGACAATGGCCAGGTGCTGACCGAGGGCCCGGCCATCGTCCAGTATATTGCGGATTTGAAGCCGGAAGCCGGCCTCGCGCCCAAGGCCGGCAGCATGGAGCGCTACAGGCTGCAGGAATGGCTGAATTTCATCACCGCCGAACTGCACAAGCCGATCGGTTCGCTGTTCAACAAGGCGCAGTCGCCCGACTGGCGCGAGGCGGTTCACAAGAATATCGGCAACAAGCTGGCCTGGCTGTCAAAGCAGCTTGACGGAAAAACCTGGCTGGCGGGCGACCACTTCAGCGTCGCCGACGGCTACCTGTTCACGGTGCTGAACTGGACTGGCATGGTAGGTGTCGATCTGGCCCCCTACCCCGCCCTCACCGCCTATCAGGGCCGCGTCGCAGCGCGTCCAAAAGTGCAGCAGGCGCTGCGGGCTGAAGGGCTGATCAAGTAACCTGTCGTCCGGGGCGCGGGCTGCATACCGGCCATGCCAGCGGCCCGCGCCGTTTTCTGTAATGATCGCAAGGCAAGCCCGGCTGTCCGGGTGCACCGTCTGACACGCGGCACTGGCGCGCCAGCGCTGCGTCCGGCATAGTGCGGGTCTCAGAAAGGCCCGCCCATGTCCCTGCCCCGCTTCACCGCCACGCCCGACGGCACGCCCACAGCCCCTATGCGCGCCGCCTATGAGCGCGACGGCTTTCTGCTCATCGACGGGTTCAAATCACCAGCCCAGTGCGATGCATTGCGCGCCCGCACCCG
>JANLPP010000174.1:0-12820 GCA_031367295.1 Hyphomicrobiales bacterium
ACCGCGTCGAGATCCCACACGTCATGGGCGACATACTGGAAGTGGCAGGCGTATTTGCCGGTTTCCAGATCAATCGAGACGAGCGAGTCGGTGTAAAGATTGTCGCCGGGGCGAATGGACCCGTCGAGATCGGGCGAGGGATTGCCGACGACGAAATAGATGCGGTTCGTCGCCAGATCGACCGCCGGATTCTGCCAGACGCCGCCGCCCAGCGTCTTGGCCGGATCGCCCAGCTTGGCCAGCGCCGCCTTTTCCGCCGCGATGTCGCGATGCATGTCGCGGCCGGTGGCATCCTTCTCGGCCCACACACCGACGGAATTGTCGGGAATGGTGCTGAAGGACCACAAAGGCTTGCCGGTCTTGGCGTCGTAGGCCTTCACAAAACCGCGGATGCCATATTCGCCGCCGTTGGTGCCAATCAGCACCTTGCCGTTGACGACAGTGGGCGCCATTGTCTCGCTGTAACCAGCTTCCGGGTCAGCAATCTGCACCGACCAGGCGACAGCGCCGGTCTTGGCGTCCAGGCTGACAAGTTTGGCGTCAAGCGTGGCGACAAAAACGGAGTTGCCAGAAACAGCGACGCCGCGGTTATTGGGGCCGCAGCAATAGGTGGTGACCGGGCCCATCTTGGGCTTGTAATGCCAGATTTCTTCGCCTGTGCTCGCGTTGAGAGCGTAAACGTGGCTGAACGAAGTGGTGACATACATCACGCCATTGACGACGATGGGCGAGGTCTCCAGCGACTCTTTGACTTCCGTCTGGAAAATCCAGGCTGGATGCAGATGCGACACATTGCCGGTATTGATCTGCTTGTTGGGATAGTAGCGCTGCTGGTTATAGTCGCCATTGGTGTGCAGGAAGTTGTTGCCATCGCCCGCTGCGCGGTTGAGCAGGTCCTGCGAAACGGTATTCATGTCGCCAAATTTCGTGGCGCTTTTGACCTCTTGCGCGGTCGCTGCAACTGACCATCCGAATGCGAGCGCGCATACCGCTGCTGCAGTGCCATTGATACGTTTCATGTGTCTCTCCCTGAGCTTGAGTCTATCCCGCCAAAAACCCTCCCGGCTCCGGCGACTTGCCCAATGCGCGAACAAACATGCTACCGGCGTGAGCGCCTGTCAATGCGATGGTGCGCGGCGCGGCGGCAAGACCGCTACCGCCCCGGCTCCGCCCTGAACCCTGGCCCGGCACTGCGGCGAAAACCCCAGGCCCTCCAGCCCGGCCACAGCCGTTCGCAGATAAGCGCGATGGCCTGCCAGCGCATAAAGCTGGCGCACATGTTGGAGAGGCCCTGCTTTTCCTGATAGCCTCTTGGCCAGCCGTCCTGCTGCCAGACGCCGGTGCGCGTGTCGGGGAAACCGCCGTCCTGATTCTGGAAATCCAGCAGCGCGTCGAGCATTTTTGCCAACCACTGGTCGATGGCGGCGCGGCGGTAGTCGGCAAGGCTGGCGGAATGCGCCAGCAGATCGGCCAGCGCCAGATCGGTGGCCGCGCCATGCACCCTGGGCGGCGACAGCGACAGGGCGAAATCCACCGCCTTGCTGCAGAACGGCAGGGTGCGCCGAGTAGCGTGGAACAGCTGGAACACGCCGGCCGCGCCGGTCATGGCCTGCACCATGCGGGTGGCGCTGAGGGACTGGCCGACGCCCCAGAAGCCGGAGGACGGTTCCTGATTGCGCTCCAGCCAGTCGAGGATTGCGGCGAGGCCGGCCTTGGCGGCATGTTTTTCGTCATACGTGCCGTGGCGCTGGCGCAGCAGCTGGAATGCGCCAAGGTTGGCGAGGTTGACGCCTTCCGTCAGCGGGTCGCGCATGTCGCGCTCGCTCAGCCAGGCCTTCAGGATAATCACGTCCGACCATGGATCGGCAAATTCAAGGCGCGGCTTGCGCAGCGGGTCCAGCGCCTCAATGGCGGCCAGCGCCTGGACGGTGATGGCAAGGCCGATGTAGCGCCAGCTCTCGCCGGGATTGCCCCGCTGCTGCAGCGTGTCGTCGGTCATGCCCGCGATGCTGAACAGCCCGTCGGCGCGGCGGGCGCGCTCGAACCAGTCGACCAGCCCGGCGCGCTCGTCGCCGCGAAAATGGATGATTTCGCCAAACAGTTTCAGGCACAACACGCCGCTGGCGCTGGCGGGCAGCAGCATGCCGGGCCATAGCGCCGGATCATGCGCCGTGCTGAGGCGGAAGACGCCACGCGGCGCGTCAGGTGCCTGCCGCGCCAATATCCAGGCAAGGCTGTGCTGGCGGGCAGCCTCCACCCGGCTTTGCATCAGGCCCGCGAGCGAGCCTGTCCAGCCCTTGATCTCATCGCTGGCGCTGGCCGCGCCAAGGATCGATGCAAGTGAACCTGTCATTCCAGAATGTGCCCCAACCCCGGCGGCGTCCGCTTTTTCGCCGCCCCCGGCACAGTGATTCGCGGCTGAGACTAGGACAGCGCAGGCGCGTCAGGTCAACGGGGCGGCGCGCTAAAGCTTCACCCACTTTCCGTCCTTGCCCGAACTCTTCACCGCCGCCTCGATAAACGCCAGCCCCTTGACGCCGTCGGCGATGGTGGGAAACTGCACGTCCTTCGGCGGTTTTTTGCCGGCTCGGGCAGCGCGTATCGCCTGCGCCGCCTCGCTGTAAATATTAGCGAAGCCCTCAAGATAGCCCTCCGGGTGGCCCGCCGGAATGCGCGTCATGCGCCCGGCCGCCGCGCCGGTGCCCGGCCCGCCGCGCGTGATGATCTGCATGTTTTTGCCAAACGGCGTATGCACCAGATAATTCGGGTTGGCCTGCACCCATTCAAGCCCGCCCTTCGAGCCATAGACGCGGATGCGCAGGCCGTTTTCGTGGCCGGGCGCGACCTGGCTCGCCCACAGCGTGCCGCGCGCGCCATTGGCGTAGCGCAGCGACACCTGGCAATTGTCGTCAAGCTTGCGGCCCTTGACGAATGTCGTCAGCTCGGCGGAGAGTTCCGTGACCGTGAGCCCGGTGATGAAATCGGCGAGGTTGAAGGCATGCGTGCCGATGTCGCCGATGCAGCCGCCGGCGCCCGAACGCGCCGGATCAACGCGCCAGTCCGCCTGTTTCTGGCCGCTGTCCTCCAGCTTTTCGGTCAGCCATTCCTGCGGATATTCCACCTGCACAAGGCGGATGTCGCCAAGCTCGCCGTTTTTGACCATCTCGCGCGCCTGGCGCACCAGCGGATAGCCGGTGTAATTATGCGTCAGAACGAAAACGCGGCCGGATTTCTCCACCGCCTTTTGCAGCTTCTTCGCCTCCGCCAGAGTCGTCGTCAGCGGCTTGTCGCAGATGACATGGATGCCAGCCTTCAGAAACGCCAGCACGGGCGCGGCGTGCAGGTGGTTCGGAGTGACAATGGCAACTGCCTCGATGCCGTCCTTGCGCTTGGCTTCCTCGCGCGCCATCGTCTCGAAATCTGCGTAGTTGCGGGCGGGATCGAGGCCCAGCGCCTCGCCGCTGCGTCTGGCCTTTTCCGGTGTCGAGGACAGCGCGCCAGCGACGAATGTATAGTGATCATCCATGCGCGCCGCGAGCCGGTGCACCGCGCCAATAAACGCGCCCTCGCCGCCGCCCACCATGCCCAGCCGGATGCGCCCGCCGGTATCCTTGTCGCTGCGTCCCTCAACCATTGAAATCCCCCCTGAACGGCACTTGTTTGATCGGCTCTCTGCTCACCGCAGTGTCATCCCGGGGCCGCGAAGCGGAACCCGGGAACCAGAGCCGCTGGCAGACATGCGAGTTGTGACTCTGGGTCCCGGCTGCGCTGCGCGGGCCGGGATGACAGTTCTTACTTTATCCCCAGCATGCGATTTATCTGACCCTTGTCGGTCGCGCCGCCGGCAAAATCGTCAAAGGCTTTTTCCGTCACGCGGATGATGTGATGCTTGATGAAATCGGCGCCTTCGCGCGCCCCGTCTTCCGGGTGTTTTAAGCAACATTCCCATTCGAGCACCGCCCAGGAATCGTAGCCGTACTGCGCCATTTTCGAAAAAATGCCGGAGAAATCGACCTGCCCGTCGCCGAGCGAGCGGAAGCGCCCGGCGCGGTTCACCCACGGCTGATAGCCCGAGTATACGCCCTGCCGTCCGTCCGGATTGAACTCGGCGTCCTTGACGTGAAACGCCTTGATGCGCTCGTGATAGATGTCGATGAAGGCCAGATAGTCGAGCTGCTGCAACAGGAAATGCGAGGGATCGTAATTGATGGCGCAGCGCGGGTGGTTGCCCGTCGCCTCCAGAAACATTTCAAACGTCGCGCCGTCGAAAACATCCTCGCCCGGATGGACTTCGAAGCCGATGTCGCAGCCGGCTTGATCGTAAGCGTCAAGGATCGGCTTCCAGCGCTTGCCCAACTCCGCAAAGGCCGTCTCGATCAGCCCCGCCGGGCGCTGCGGCCAAGGATAGATGTAGGGGAAGGCAAGTGCGCCGGTGAAGGAGACGCTGGCTTTCAACCCCAGATTTTTGGACGCCTTGGCAGCAAGCAGCATCTGCTCCACCGCCCATTTCTGCCGCTCCTTCGGCTTGCCGTGCACGTCTTTGGGGGCAAAAGCGTCAAACGCCTCGTCATAGGCCGGATGCACAGCGACGAGCTGGCCTTGCAGATGCGTTGACAGCTCGGTGATGGCAAGGCCGTGCGATTTGGCGACGCCCGCAACTTCCTGCGCGTAGGTTTTTGACGCCGCCGCCTTGGCGAGGTCGAACAACCGCCCGTCCCAGGACGGAATCTGCACGCCCGTGTAGCCGAGCGAGGCGGCCCATTTGCAGATCGACTCCCAGGAGTTGAACGGCGCGGCGTCGCCCGCGAACTGCGCCAGAAAAATCGCCGGACCTTTGACGTTGGCCGCCATGTGCGTTCACTCCCGATGTTTTGTCCGCGCCGCGTTGCATGGGCGCTGGCATGTCACATGTTAAGCGGGGCGCGGCGGGGCGCGCAACAGGAGAATTGTCCGCAATGGAGGCAAAGCGTTGGACCGCCCGCCTCCGGCCGTCTCTTGCGCAAGCAAAGCCGGCTGGAGGCCGGCGGTCCAACGTTACGCTCCGCTCTCCAGCGCCCGGATTGCCCCGCGCAATTCCGCCAGCCCGCGCAGGCGGCCAATCGCCGAGTACCCCGGGTTCGTGCGCTTCGCCAGATCATCCAGCATCAGATGCCCATGATCGGGGCGGAACGGAATCTTGCCTGCCGCGCCGCGCTTGCCATCTTCCGCCAGCAGCGCCCGCAGCACGGCGATCATGTCAAAATCGCCTTCGAGATGATCGGCTTCGTGGAACGTGTCCGGGTCAGCCTCGCGCTTCACCGAGCGCAAATGCGCAAAGTGAATGCGCGGCGCAAAGTCCTTCGCGATCTGCACAAGATCGTTGGCGGGTGACGCCCCGAGCGATCCGGTGCAGTAGCACACGCCATTGGCAGGCGAGGGCACGGCGTCAAACAGCGCTTGGTAATCCTCAGCCGAAGAGGCAATGCGCGGTAATCCAAACAGCGGGCGCGGCGGATCATCGGGATGCAGCGTCAGATGCACGCCCAGCGCCTCGGCGGCGGGCGTCACGGCTTGCAAAAACGCGATGAGATTTTGCCGCAGCCGCGCCGGGTCAATGCCCATGTAGGAAGCGATGCGCGCGGCGAAAGCGGGCAGGTCCAGCGCGTCGGATGTCGCGCCAGGCAGGCCCGCGCAGATGGTCTTGGCGAGCGCGGCGCACTCGTCCTCGCTCATGGCGTCAAACACCTGCCGCGCCCGCGCGCGCCGCGCCGTGTCGTAGCCCGCCTCCGCGCCGGGACGCTTGAGAATGAACAGGTCGAAGGCTGCAAAGCGGTCAAAATCAAAACGCAGGGCGCGCGCGCCGTCCGGCATTTCAAAACGCAGGTCGGTGCGCGTCCAGTCAACAATGGGCATGAAATTGTAGCAGATCGTTTTGATGCCCTCCGCCGCCACTGCCTCCATGCTGGCAATCCACCCGCCGATGTAGTGTTTGGCGCCCGCGCCCAGCCGCTTGATGTCATCGGCGACCGGAATGCTTTCGACAACGCTCCAGCGCAGTGGCGTGCGGCCAGCGGGTGTCGTTTCGATTATCGCCTTGCGCTCCGCCACCGCCGCGCGGGTCCACACCTCGCCGGGCGCAAGCTGGTGCAGCGCGCTGACAATATCTGTAGCGCCCGCCTGCCTTATATCGTCGAGGCTCACGGGATCGTTGGGGCCGAACCAGCGCCAGGCTTGCAGCATGCGTGCGTACTCCGAATTCAAGATGCGCCGGTACTGTGACCGCTGTCATTCCGGGCGGCGCAGCCGACCCGGAACCCAGTGGCCGCACCTGAGATTTCTGCAAGCGGCTCTGGTTCCCGGGTTCCGCTTCGCGGCCCCGGGATGACAGCATGAACAGCCGCCACGCGCTCGCACAAGGCCTTTACCCCTCAATCTCTTCCCTTAACAGCTCAAGCGTCAACCACTCTTCTTCCGCCTTTGCCAGATCGGCGTCAGCCTTGGCCAGCGCGATGGAGGTTTTCTGGAAACCCGCCGGATCACGCGTGAACAGCCTTGTGTCCGCGAGCCGCTCTGACAGCGTCTGCCTGGTGCTGAGCAGGTCTTCCATGCGCTTTGGAAACGTCTCCAGCGCGTGCTTGTCCTTGAAAGTGAGCCTGCGCCGTGAAGCCGCTGGCAGTGCCTTCGCAACTGCCGCCTTGCCCACCGCCCCGGGCGTCTTCAGCAGCTTGACATCCGCCGAACTCACCGCAACGCCGCGCTGCGCCACCATGTCGGAATAGCCGCCGGCGTATTCCTGCCATAGCCCCTCGCCCTCCGGCGCGACCAGCGATGTCGAGACGCGGTCGAGAAAATCGCGGTCATGGCTGACGACTATGACAGTGCCGGGGTAATCTCCAACCATCTCCTGCAGCAGGTCGAGCGTCTCAAGGTCAAGGTCATTGGTCGGCTCGTCGAGCACCAGCAGGTTTGACGGCAGCGCCAGCGCTCGCGCCAGAGTCAGCCGCCCGCGCTCGCCGCCGGACAGCTTGCCGACCGGCGTACGCGCCTGCTCCGGGGAGAACAGAAATTCCTTCATATAGCCGATGACATGCTTGCGCTCGCCGTTGATGATCAGCGTGTCGGATCCGCCGCCAGTCAGCGCGTCGGCCAGAGTTGTGGCGGGGTCGAGCGTCATGCGCTTCTGATCGAGCGAGGCCATCTCAAGATTTGCGCCAAGCCGGATCGTGCCGCTGTCGGGCGCAAGCGCGCCGGTCAGCATTTTGATCAGCGTCGTCTTGCCCGAGCCGTTCGGCCCGGCGACGCCGACGCGGTCGCCGCGCGCGATGCGGATGGAGAAATCATCGACAATAACGCGTTCGCCATAGGTCTTGCCGATTCGCTTTGCCTCGACGATCAGCGCGCCGGAGGTCTTGCCTTCGGCCACTGAAATCTTGACGTTGCCGGTCACACGCCGCGCCTCGCGCACGCTCTGGCGCAGTTCAGCGAGATTGGCCATGCGCTTCTGGTTGCGCTTGCGCCGTGCGGTGACGCCATAGCGCACCCAATGCTCCTCATTGACAATCTTGCGGTCCAGTTTGTGGCGCTCGCGCTCTTCCTCTTCCAGCACGGTGTCGCGCCAGGCCTCGAACTCGCCAAAGCCGCGGTCGAGCCGCTTGGTCTGGCCCCGGTCCAGCCAGACAATGCCGCGCGACAGGTTTTCGAGAAAGCGGCGGTCGTGGCTGATCAGCACCATCGCCGAGCGCAGGCTGGCCAGCTCGCCCTCCAGCCATTCAATGGTGGGCAGGTCAAGATGGTTGGTTGGCTCGTCCAGCAGCAGAATATCGGGCTGCGGCGCCAGCACACGGGCAAGCGCGATACGCCGCGCCTCGCCACCGGAGAGGTTGGCGGGGTCTTCAAGACCGGTGAGGCCAAGCTGTTCCAGCAGATAGCGGGCGCGGTACTCGTCATCGCCCGGGCCGAGACCGGCCTCGACATAATCCAGCGCCGTTGTGTAGCCGGCAAAATCGGGTTCCTGCGGCAGGTAGCGCACGGTGGCGTTGGGCTGCATGAAACGCTTGCCGCCGTCCGGCTCAATCTCGCCCGCTGCAATCTTGAGCAATGTCGATTTGCCCGAGCCGTTGCGCCCGACAAGGCACAGCCGGTCGCCCTGGGAGACCGCGATTTCAGCGCTTTCAAGCAGGGGTTTGCCGCTGAAGGTCAGCCGGATATTTTGCAGGTGGAGAAGCGGCGGAGGCATCGGCTCTTGAGTGTTGGGGGCAAGCGGGCCGCACGCATACAGGGCTTGCGGGCGGGGCGTCAAACGGGCAATTGAAGGGTGCGCGCTCACCCTCTGCCTGTGGGAGAGGGTCGACGCGAAGCGGCGGGGTGAGGAGATACAATTTTCGGAGTCTCGCGCTGGTTGCACCGCGCGAAACCTCCCGGCATTGTAACCCTTCACCCCGGCCCTGCGGGCCGACCCTCTCCCCATGGGAGCGGGTGGCGCCCGGCTCAATTGATCGGGAGCCCTCCTATGCCGAAATCTCCAACCGCCGTCGCCATTTTCACAAAGCTCAAGGCAGCCCTGCCCCGGGCACGCAAGATCAGCCTTGCCAAAGCCTTCGCCAAAGATCCGAAGCGCTTCGGCAAGATGCACATTGCCCAAGGCGATCTCGTTTTCGACTATTCCAAAACCGGTGTGGACGCGGCGATATTGAACGATCTCGCCGCGCTTGCCCGCGCCAGCAGCGTCGAAAAAAAGCGCGACGCGATGTTTGGCGGTGCCATCATCAACACCACGGAAAAACGCGCCGTGCTGCACACCGCGCTGCGCAACCTCTCCGGCAAGCCTGTCACGACGCAAGGCGTGGACGTCATGCCCGCGATCCTCGCCGAGCGCGAGCGCTGCGCCGATTTCGCGCGCGGCGTGCGCGATGGCGCGCTGCGAGGCGCGAGCGGCAAGGCGTTCACCGACATTGTCAACATCGGTATTGGCGGCTCCGACCTTGGCCCGGCCATGGCGGCGCGGGCGCTGTCGCCTTTCGTCAAGCCCGGCCTGCGCGCGCATTTCGTCGCCAACGTGGATGGCGCGGATATTGCTGACACTCTGGCGGGGCTTGATCCGGCAACAACGCTCTTCATTGTCGTGTCAAAGACCTTCACGACTCAGGAAACGATGGCCAACGCCGCGTCCGCCCGCGCCTGGCTGGTCAAGGCGCTGGGCGAGGCCGCTGTGGCGCAGCATTTCGCCGCGGTATCGACGCGCCTGGAGCTTGTGGAAAAATTCGGCATCGGCCGCGAGCGCATCTTCGGCTTCTGGGACTGGGTCGGCGGGCGCTATTCGCTGTGGTCCAGCGTCGGCCTGTCGCTGATGATCGCCATCGGCCCCGCCAATTTCAAGGAATTCCTGCGCGGCGCGCATGATGCGGACCGGCATTTCTGCGAAGCGCCGGTTGAGAGCAACATCCCCATGGTGATGGCGCTGCTGGGTGTCTGGCACCGCAACATCTGCGGCTACGCGGCCCACGCGGTCATTCCTTACGATCAGCGCCTCGCGCGCTTTCCCGCCTATCTCCAGCAGCTCGACATGGAGAGCAACGGCAAGGGCGTCGGGCTGGACGGCAAGCCGCTGAAGCGCGACAGCGGCCCGGTGATCTGGGGCGAGCCGGGCACCAATGGCCAGCACGCGTTTTTCCAATTGCTGCACCAGGGCACAACGCCGGTGCCGGTGGACTTTCTGCTCGCCGCCGGGCCGGTGGCGGCGGACAGCCATCACCACGCGCTGCTCGTTGCCAACTGTCTCGCGCAGAGCGAGGCGCTGATGCGCGGCAAATCGCTGGCGGAGGTGAAGGCGCAGCTGAAAGCGGCGGGCATGAGCGCGGCGGACATCGCCAAGCTCGCAGCCCACAAGGTGTTTCCCGGCAACCGGCCAAGCTGCACATTTTTGTACAAGCAGCTGGACCCGCGCCGCCTCGGGTTTCTGATCGCGCTTTACGAGCACAAAGTGTTCGTGCAGGCGGCCATCTGGGGCATCAACGCCTTTGACCAGTGGGGCGTCGAGCTGGGCAAGGAACTCGCCTCCCGCCTCGCGCCCATCGCCATTGACCGCAAAGCCGCGACGGACGGGCTGGACGCGTCAACGGCGGGGCTTGTGACGCACCGGCGGGCGCTGGTGAAAGGGTGAAATGCTGCCGCGCTTTGTTGACTACCGCAAAAACAGTCCGCAAAAGGAAACCCATGTTTCACCGCCTTTCCCTCGCGCTCACCTTCGCCCTCACCCTCGCCGCCCCCGCGCTCGGCGCCGACACCATCCGGCTGGCCGTGCAGACCACTGGCACGCTGGCATGGGAAATTGACGTGATGCGCCAGCACAAGCTCGACGCCGGTTTCGACCTCAAGGTTATCGAGCAGGGCGGGCCGGAGGCAGGCAAAATTGCGCTGAAGGGTGGCGCGGCGGACATTATCGTCAGCGACTGGCTGTTCGTGTCGCGCGAACGGGCGCTCGGCGGCACGCTCAAATTTTCGCCCTACTCCACATCTGTCGGCGCGGTCATGGTGCCCAACGCCTCGCCCGCCAGAACCCTGGCCGATCTTAAGGGCAAAAAGCTGGCGGTGGCGGGCGGCGCGATAGACAAGGGCTGGCTGCTGATCCAGGCCGCCGCCAGGCTGGAGGGCATTGACCTGAAGAAGGACGCGGTGCTGTCGTTCGGCGCGCCGCCGCTCTTGATGGAAAAGACGCTGCAAGGCGAAATGGACGCCAACCTGAATTTCTGGAACCTCTGCGCCCGCATGGAGGCCAAGGGCTTCCGCCGTCTGATGAGCGTCGAGGAGGCACAGATCAAGCTGGGCGTCGCCGCGCCCAACGCGCTGCTGGGTTATGTGTTCGACGAGAGTTTTATGAAGGCCAGCCCGCAGGCACTGGAGAGATTCCTGGCCGCAGCCCGCGCCGCTAAAGAGCTGCTGGCGGCGTCAGACGCCGAGTGGGACCGCATCCGCCCGCTGATGAAAATGGAGGACGACGCGAGCTTCCTCGCCACCCGCGCCCGCTACCGCGAGGGTATTCCCAAGCGCGCCATCGCCGAAGAAGAAGCGGACGCCGCAAAACTCTACAAGCTGCTGCGCGCGGCGGGCGGCCCGGAGCTGACCGGCCCGGCGGAAGCGCTGGACGCGGGCACCTATTACAAGGGTGCCGGGCGGTGAGCAGCATCAAGCACTGCCGCTCCGTCCTGGCCGGGACAAGCCCCATAAGCGCTCATCTCGTTGGTTGTCCGCGTTGGAAATGGCCGTCGTTATGGTTCCCCTCTCCCTTGTGGGGTAGAGGCGTCAGCCGACTGGACAGGGGTGGGGGATTCGGCGTCAGCCGAAGTGATGCAGCGCGAAACGGCCCGGCAATGCGGCGGCTGCGCGCTCGCTGTCGCTCGCTCCCCCACCCCTGTCCGCTCCCCGCAAGGGGGAGGGGGACGCACACGACAATTGTTTGCGCTGAATCATACGGGCTCAATTTGACGCTGATCGAACGTATTCCGGCCCGGTCGGCGCGTAGCTATGAACCAAGCGCGATACTTGCACGCTGCGCTCGCACCGACGCCGCATGATCAAACTCGCCTCCCTCGCCGCGCTTGTCGCGCTCTGGGCGCTTGCCGCCAGTTTTAGCGCGCCGCGTCTTGTGCCCGGCCCGCTGCCGGTGTTCTTTGCCTTCCTCGACGAGTTGCGCCATGGCGACCTGCTGCTGCATTTCACCGCGACGCTGCTGCGCGTCGCCGCCGCCTTCTCCCTCGCCATGGCGCTGGGTGTGGCGCTCGGTTACGCTATGGGCCGCTCGCGCACCATCGACAAAGCGGGCGATCCGCTGCTGATTCTCCTGCTCAACCTGCCTGCGCTGGTTGTCATCATTCTCGCCTATGTCTGGATCGGCCTGACAGAGGTCGCCGCCATTGCTGCGGTCGCGCTCAACAAGCTGCCGAATGTGGTGGTGACGGTGCGCGAGGGCGCGCGGGCGCTCGATCCGGCTCTGGACGAGATGGGCCGTGTATTCCGCTTCACCCGGGCAAAGGCGCTGCGCCATATTGTCGTGCCGCAGCTTGCGCCTTATTTTGCCGCCTCGGCGCGCTCCGGCCTGTCGATTGTCTGGAAGATTGTTCTGGTGGTGGAACTGCTTGGCCGCCCCAACGGGGTGGGCTTTGCGCTCAACACGTATTTCCAGCTGTTTGATGTTACGCGCATCCTCGCCTATGCCTTGTCCTTCGTGGCGGTTATGCTCGTCATTGAAAATTTTCTGGTGCAGCCGCTTGAACGACATGCCAACCGCTGGCGCCCCCGCGCAGCTTGAGATCACGATTGCCAGCAAGGTCTATCGCAGCCCGCGCGGCGCGCCGGTTGAGGTGGTGCGCGGTTTTGAGCTGCGGCTCCCGGCGGGGCGTTTTGGCGCGCTGATCGGGCCGTCAGGCTGTGGCAAGACCACCATTCTGCGCATTGTGGCGGGGCTGATCACCCAGTTTGACGGCAAACTGACGCTGCCGGGGGCCGGGCGGCTCGGCGTGGTGTTTCAGGAGCCGCGGCTGTTGCCCTGGCGCTCGGTTGAAGACAATATCCGCCTTGTGCTCGACCCTGCCATGCCACCACCCGACCTTGACGCGCTGTTTGCCGTGCTGGGCCTGGGCGAGCACCGCCGCCATTACCCCGGCGAACTGTCGCTGGGCCTCGCCCGCCGCGTGGCGATTGCCCGCGCCTTCGTCATTTCGCCCGACCTGCTGCTGCTCGACGAGCCGTTTGTCTCGCTCGACAATGCCACCGCCAGCCGCCTGCGCGCCGAACTCGCGGCCCTGTGCGCCCGCCGCCCGGTGACAGCGCTGCTGGTGACGCATGA
>JANLPP010000190.1:0-2121 GCA_031367295.1 Hyphomicrobiales bacterium
TGGTGGTCAGATGCACCGCCTCGCGCTTCAGGCCCTCGGTGGCGAACAGTTCCAGCGCGCCATCCGAGCGCAGCACATAGACCGAGCAGACCTCGGCCACCATGTTGAAGGCGATCTGGGTGACGATCTTGTCGAGGCGCAGCTGTGCGCCCACCGGCTCCGCCATAACCTCGCGCAGCCGGCGCAGCAGCAAGCGTGGTCCGCCAAGCGCCGCCCGCATCGATTCGTGCCTCTCAGCCATCTTTATCGCTCAAAAATGAGCGGAATACCGCTGATTCCCCAACGGGCACAGCGCCTCCCGTCCCTATATTGATGCAAGACCCGGACCGCAAGGAGGCGGCGGCTGGTAACCGGCCGACGCAGATGTAAGGCGGCGCGATGTGATTTCAAATTAGGGATTTGTTCACTATGCTGGGGGATGTTGCAAAACTGGATCATTGACTTATATGTCAATACACGATGAGATTAACGCGAGAGTTGCCGAAGGTCGGCTGTTTGGTCTGACCCCTTCAATGATGGGGGACGCCGTTCGCCGACATATGTTTGTTTCTCTGGAGATCCAGAGCCTTATAGGAGGACCATGGCGGTCTCTGGCCGCAGAAGTGCGAGGCTTCCAGTTGCGCGCGGAACTTGAAGCTTTTGTGCGCGGTGACCAGATCGGCATTTGCCTGATACCCTTCAAGGCCGGGAAGGCCGAAATGGGCAGGCTATACCGCCCCGCAGACGAAGTTTGGGATTTTCGCGCAATGCGCAAACCAGGGCTGCGCGTTTTTGGACGGTTTTCCGAGCGGGATGTTTTTGTAGCTCTTACCTGTTGGCCCCGTTCAGTCGCGATCAGCTGGATCGACCGGCCACCCCTGCTTGCGAGGGATTCCAGACAATTCAGCGACGCGATAAACGGATGCAAAACGGAATGGCGAAAGCTGTTTTATACCTATCAGCCAGTCTCGGGAGGGCAGGCCAGTGACTATATCTCAGAAAAATTCGATGTTGTCGGAAATTGAATCCGGCCTGCCGATTCCAAAATCAAAGCGCGCCTATTTTCAGGCGCGGCTGCAGCACCGTCTCTATGATTTTGTCGTCACGAAATTTCAGGAAAAGGCCAAAGCCGAAGGCCTGACCAAGGCGGAGCTTGCCCGGCGGATCGGCCGCAGACCAGAGAGTATCACCCGCCTGCTATGCTCGCCCGGCAACTGGCGGCTGGAGACTGTCAGCGACCTGCTGCTTGGCATTGCGGCAGAGGAACTCGACATGGCATCCACGTCCTTGCTTAACCGGGCTCCGCGCAATTTCAATCGGCCTGATTGGGCGACGTCGCCATTGCACCGGCAGCAAGCGGTAGCCTCGCAACCCCGGAACGAATTCCGAATGCGCGGTATTGAATCTTCGCTAGAGAAAACCGCGCCGGTGACTTCCGCTGTTGCGACGATGCAGCTGGAACCGGCGTCATGATCCGACTGAAAGTTGAGAACTTTGCGTTTTGCGAGGATGCCCGGCTGGAGGCTAGCGGGAAGCACGTCCTAATTGGTGTCTCCGCGCCAATCTTAAACGTCGCGCAAATGCCAGCAAATATTTCTATTGCACTTTGGTTCTCTGCAATACCTTCACAAACTGGGACTACGGAAATCGATTTCCGCGTGCGCAGTCCAAATAAAATAGTTATAGTCAAAGGTAAAATGAATGTGACAATTTCTGCAATTAGCCCAGCATCGTTTGTTCTTGGTCCAATGCCGCTGGCGCTGGGAGAAGCTGGCGACTATAGTTTTGACTGGAGCTTTGACAGCAAAAAATGGGAGAAGATTGGCGTCCTGCGAATAAACTACGTGCCGATCAACGCCAAACCGACATCGAGCGGCGGTGGTGGGTAACCCTCTGCCTTCATGAATTGCCGCCTTCCATACGTCTCGACAACCGCCGCACCTTCCTCTATAGCCCCGCGCTCAACTGAGAACAGCGCGCCGAAACGCGTTGCCGTGGGCCGGATGTCCGGCCTTAAGGCGACAACGGCATGGAGTATGGTCATGAATATCATCGAGCAGATCAACGCCGAGCAGATGGCGAAGCTGTCGGCCGGCAAAGCGGTCCCGGCGTTTCAGCCAGGCGACACGATTGTCGTCAATG
>JANLPP010000193.1:0-1596 GCA_031367295.1 Hyphomicrobiales bacterium
ATGGGCCACATCATCGAGTGCCCCAAGCATAATGGCCGCTTTGACCTGCGCACCGGCGTGGCCAAGGGCGCGCCGGTCTGCGTCAATCTCGCGACGCATCCGGTCAAGGTCGAGGGCGGGCGGGTGTTTTTGCAGATTTAGCTGGACCGCCGGCCTCCGTCCGGCTCGTGCCGATGCCGCGTGATTGAAGTTGGCAGCGTTTCAGTTGGGGCAACAGCCGGCCGGAGGCCGGCGGTCCAACATGCGTCTCACGCCTTCAGCGCCGCCGCTTCGCGCGCCAGCGTTTCGACAGTCGCATAGTCGCCCGCCGCCAGCGCCGCCCTGGGCAGCATCCACGAGCCGCCGACGCACACCACATTTCCCAGCGCCAGATAGCTCCGCGCCTTCTCCAAGGTGATGCCGCCGGTCGGGCAGAAGCGCAGGTCCGCCAGCGGACCGCCCAGCGATGACAGATAAGCCACGCCGCCCGCTGCCTCTGCCGGGAAAAATTTTAGCGCGCGAAAACCGTGCTCAATCAGCGCCATCGCCTCGCTGGCGGTGGCGCAGCCGGGCAGCACCGGCACAGGGGATGCGGCCAGCGCTGCGGCAAGGCGCGGCGGCGTGCCGGGGCTGACGATAAAGGCCGCGCCCGCGTCCAGCGCCGCCTTGAACGACGCCAGATCAACGACAGTGCCTGCGCCCACAACCGCGCCTGGCACGTCTCGCCTGATGGCAGCAATGGCGGCGAGCGCGCCTGGCGTGCGCAGTGTCACCTCAATGGCCGGCAGGCCGCCCGCCACCAGCGCCCGCGCCTGCGCCACGCCGTCCGCCGCGTCGCGCACGGTCAGCACCGGAATGACAGGCGCGAGGCGCATGATGGCGAGGGTCGCGTCTGTATGGGCGTATGGGGTCACGGGCGGTTTCCTTGCGGCAGACTTGCCGCACGGCTTGGCCTATTCAGCCGCGATGGGCAAGGGCATGGTCGCAAACACCGGTTGCAGTTTTGGCATAGCGTGCGCCGGTTGGTCCGCATGCGCGGGCTGCGCTGCTTCGTCCAGCGGATCGTCGCGCTTGCCGACAAAGCGGCCAAACACCCACCAGATGCCATTGCCCAGCGTGTCCATGATCGAGAACACGGCCGGCACGAACACCAGCGACAGCACAGTTGACACCAGCAGGCCGCCGATGACGCCAATCGCCATGGGGGCGCGGAACTCGCCGCCATCGCCATGCCCATAGGCCGCCGGTATCATGCCCGCCGCCATGGCGATGGTGGTCATGATGATCGGGCGCGCCCGCTTGCGTCCCGCATCGACGATAGCCTCGGTGCGCGGCACACCCTCCGCCATTTTCTCGATGGCGAAATCCACGAGCATGATGGCGTTTTTCGTCACAATGCCAATCAGCATCAATATGCCGATAACCACCGGCATGGAGATCGCCTTGTTGGTGATGAACAGCGCGAAAATGACGCCGCCGACCGACAGGGGAATCGAGAACAGGATGGTGATCGGCTGCAGCACGCTGGCAAACAGCAGCACCAGCACGCCAAACACCATCATCAGCCCTGCGCCCATGGCGGTGGCAAAGCCGGAAAACACCTCGCCCATGATTTCC
>JANLPP010000194.1:0-17345 GCA_031367295.1 Hyphomicrobiales bacterium
GTGCCAGGTGTCGTCAAACGCCTCGATCTGCGCCTTGCTCTGGTGCCCTTCCGGCGCGCGGAACAGCACATTGTAGCTGGCGTTCGAGTTGAACGGCGGGTCGAGATAAATCAGGTCCACGCTCTCGTCGCCGATTTCCTCCCGCAGAATCGTGAGATTATCGCCGTAGTATAGCGTGTTGCCTGTGCTAGCCTTGATCATGCGCCTTTCCGCCCGTTTCGCTCACTTTTGTTTTGCCGCGCCCGCGATCCGCCGCGAGTTTATAAATGACCGCACGGACTTGAGCACGTCCGCTACTTCCGCCGCGCCAAGCCGGCCTGCCCGCCGAATCACACGCGATGGCTCCACATTCGCAATTTTTGTCGGGCGGACGATTGAAGGCGCGGAGAGACCGGACAGTGCGAGGTCAGCGATTTGCCGGTCAAAGGTTTTTCCGCGATTGATCGAGCTTGTCACCATAACAATCCATAAAAACCCCTCTTTGGCCAGCCGCGCATTGGAAACCACCACCGCAGGCCGTCGCTTTTCCGCAAATTTGTCCGAATAAGGGAACGGGACGATTACGATCTCGCCGGTTTCAAATGATGGCGGATCAAAGATCGGCATAGGCCTCTTCATCTGCCGCGCTGGACCACTCCGTAAAGGTGGCGAACGGGTCGTCCTCCTCGTGCGTGACACATTTTTCAAGCCTCACCCCCTTGCTGTCGATGACATAAAGCAAGCTGTCGCCTGGACCAACATTCAACCGTTCGCGCACTTCGCGCGGAATGACTGTCTGGCTTTTCACAGACAGCTTGCCCCGCGCTGTCTTGACTTTGATCGCGCCCATAGCTGCCTCCGGGAACATGATTGGGTGACTTGGTATCTTACCGACTTACCATCTTACCGGCTTACTTGCAATTACCTGGGGCTTTTGCAACCCCAACCCCCACCCGCCGTATCTCCCACTCCAGCTCCACCCCGGAATGCCCGCGCACCCGCCGCCGCACCTCTTCGCCCAGCGCCTCGAGATCGGCGGCGGTCGCCGCGCCCCGGTTGATCAGGAAATTGCAGTGCATTGGCGACACCTGCGCGTCGCCCGCAACCAGCCCCCGGCACCCCGCCGCATCAATCACCTTCCAGGCGCTGAGGCCCGGCGGGTTCTTGAAAGTCGAGCCGCCGGTTTTTTCCCGGATCGGCTGCGAGGCTTCGCGCCTGGCGGTAATTTCGTCCATCTCGGCGGCAATCGCGGCGGGGTCGCCCTCCCGGCCCTGAAACAGCGCGCCCGTAAAAACCAGATCGGCCGGCGCGGCGCTGTGCCGATACGTGAAACCCATCTCCTTGTGGCTCAGCACCTGCAGATTTCCCGCGCGGTCAAACGCCCGCGCCTCGACCAGCACATCCGTCGTCTCGCCCTGGTGCGCGCCCGCGTTCATGCGCAGCGCCCCGCCGATGGCGCCGGGAATGCCGCGAAAAAACGCCAGCCCCGCAATACCCGCCTCGCCCGCCGCCTTGGCCAGCCGCATGTCCGGCACCGCCGCGCCGGCCCGCAGGCGCGCGCCTTTCTCAACCACAACCTCGCCAAACGCCTTGCCGCCAAGCCGCAGCACAACGCCCGGCATGCCGCCGTCACGGATCAGCATGTTTGACCCCAGCCCCAGCGGGTACAGCGGCACTTCCGGCGGCAGGCGCGACAGGAAATAGGCGAGGTCATCCTCGTCGGCGGGCGAGACCAGCACCTGCGCCGGGCCGCCGGCGCGGAACCACGTGATGTCGGCCAGCCGCGCATTGGCGCTCATGCGCCCGCGCAGTTTTGGCATCAGGCCAGCAAGCTCTGGCGTGATGTCGGCAAAGCTCACGTCTTGTCGCCCGCCGCCAGATCGCCCGGCAGCGCGTAAGCCCATTGCGAGATGTTGCCGGCGCCCAGAAACACCACATAGTCGCCGACTTTGGCGCGCATGCGGATATGGCCCTCCAGCCGGTCCGGCCCCTCCAGCGCCATGGCGTGGCGGTGGCCATGCGCCTTGATCGCCGCCGTCAGCGTATCTTTGTCGATGCCCGCAATGGGCGCTTCACCGGCGGAGTAAACATCGGCGACAAACACAATATCAGCGTCATTCATGCAGGTGGCGAACTGCTCAAACAGCGATTGCAGCCGCGTAAAACGGTGCGGCTGCACGATGGCGATAACCCGGCCCGTGGTGGAGGCGCGCGCCGCTTTCAGCACCGCTGCGATCTCAACCGGATGATGGCCATAGTCGTCAAAAATCGTCACACCCTGCCATTCGCCGGTTTTAGTGAAGCGGCGCTTGACGCCGCCAAATCCAGCGAGCGCTTTGCGGATGGCGTCATCGCCCATGCCCAGCTCATGCGCCACTGCCACGGCCGCAGTGGCGTTGAGCGCATTGTGGTGCCCGGGCATCGGCAGCATCAGATTGTCGATGCGCGTTGCGCGCCGGTCCTTGCGGCTGCGGATGTCGACACTGAATTTTGACACGCCGCCGGAGAGGTCAACATCAAGGATGCGCACGTCGGCCTGCATATTCTCGCCATAGGTGACGACGCGGCGGTCCTCAATTTTGCCAACAAGCTCCTGCACAGTGGGATGATCGATGCACATCACCGCAAAGCCGTAAAATGGCAGGTTCTCGACCAGCGTCATAAAGGCCGCCTTGATCGCGTCGAAGGTTTTGAAATGATCGAGATGCTCAGGGTCGATATTGGTAATAATAATAGCATCTGCGGGCAGCTTCAAAAACGTGCCGTCGCTCTCATCGGCCTCCACAACCATCCAGTCGCCGGCGCCCAGCCGCGCGTTGGTGCCATAGGCGTTGATGATGCCGCCATTCACAACCGTCGGGTCAAAGCCGCCGGCGTCGAGCAAGGTCGCCACCAGCGACGTCGTCGTGGTCTTGCCATGCGTGCCGGCAATGGCGACGCATTGCTTTGACCGCATCAGTTCGGCCAGCATCTCCGCGCGCCGCACCACCGGCACACGGCGTTCACGCGCCGCCGTCAGCTCGGGGTTGTCACGGCGGATGGCGGTTGACACAACGACAACCGCCGCCTCGCCGACATTGCTGGCGGCGTGCCCGACATGGACGGTGACGCCCTTGTCGCGCAGGCGCTTGACGTTGGCGCTGTCGGATGCGTCCGACCCCTGCACCCTGTAGCCGCGGTTGACCAGCACCTCGGCGATGCCGGACATGCCGATGCCGCCAATGCCGATGAAGTGAATGGGGCCGAGGTCATGCGGCAGATTCATGCGGGTTATCTCCAGAATGTTATTTTGCGGTGCCAGCCACGCGCTGCACCAGGTCGGCGAGCCTTTCGGCAGCGTCTCGCACGCCTGCCTGCTTTGCTGCAAGCGCGCGCGCTGTCAGGCCAGCCGGGTCGGCGAGGGCCTGCACCAGCGCGGCCGCCAGCCATTGCGGCGTGAAATCGCTCTGCCTGACCACTGTCACCGCGCCGGATTGTGCCAAAACCGCCGCGTTTGCCGCCTGGTCCTGATCCAGCGCATGCGGAAAGGGGACGAGAATCGCAGGCCTGCCGATGACCGCGAGTTCTGAAACTGTCGATGCGCCGGCGCGGGCGATGACAAGATGCGCCTCGCCAATCTGCTGCGGCAGATCGCTGAAGAACGGCTTGATATCGGCTGTGACCCCCATGCGCCTGTAGGCCGCCGCGACCTCTTCCGCATCCTCCGCCCGCGCCTGCTGCACGATGCAGACGCGCGCGCGCTGTCCGGCATCAAGAAGCGCAATGGCGGGCGGCACAATCTCCGACATCACCCGCGCACCCTGCGAGCCGCCGGTGACGAGCAGCCGAAGCTTGCCATCGGTTCGCGCGGGATAGGGCACGGCGGCTGCCAGCAGCACTGCGGGCCGCACCGGGTTGCCGGTAAAATGCGCCTTGGCCTTGATGGCCTCGCTCACCCCGCCAAGATTGGGAAAACCCGTGCCGATGGCGGCCACACGCGCCGCCAGAAAGCGGTTGGCGCGGCCCATCACCGCGTTCTGCTCATGCAGCACGGTCGGCACGCCCAATTGCGTCGCGGCGAGCAAGGGCGGCACAGTCGGGTAGCCGCCAAAGCCAACCACCACAAGCGGGCGGATGCGTTTGATCAGCCCGCGTGCAGCCAACGTTCCGCGCGCCAGAGTCAGCGCGGCAAGCCCCCTGGACAGCAGCGAGCCGCCCGTCGGCGTTGCCGCAGGCACCGCGTGCACGGCACGCGCCGGAAACGCGGAGCCGTATTTCAGCGCGCGCGTGTCGGTCGCCAGCTCGACCACACAACCGCGCGCGGCGAGCGCCAGCGCCAGTGATTCCGCCGGAAACAGATGACCGCCAGTGCCGCCGGCCGCCAGCAATACGGGACGCTGCGCACTCACGCGGGCACGCCTTCGCCCATGTCCTGCGGCGGGCTGTCATCACGCATCTGCTCCAGCCCGGACAGCGGCCTTTTGCGCGTGACCGCAATGAGAAAGCCCATGCCCAGCGCCAGCGAAATCAATGACGAGCCGCCATAGGAAATAAACGGCAGCGTCATGCCCTTGGCGGGCATCAGCTGCAAGTTGACCGCCATGTTGATGAGGCTCTGGATGCCAAACAGCATGACAAGGCCGGCCGCTGCAAAGCGGCAGAACGGATCCTGGTTGCGCGCGGCGGCGTTGAGGCCGCGCACCACGATAAAGCAGAAGATGCCCGCCAGCACGAGACAGGCGACGACGCCAAACTCTTCCCCGGTGACCGCGAAAATGAAATCAGTATGACTGTCGGGCAGTATGCGCTTGACGGTGCCTTCGCCCGGCCCCTTGCCAAGCCAGCCGCCTGAGACAAAACTTTCAAGCGCGGTGTTGACCTGAAACGCGTCCCCTGCCGCGCCAGTGGTCGGCTCAAGGAATTTCAGCACGCGGGCGCGCACGTGCGGCGCAAATTTATAGGCGAGCGCCGCGCCGCTCACAGCTGCGCCGCCAAGCCCGATAAGCCAGAAATTGTGCAGGCCCGCCATGAAGAACAGCGCGCCCCAGATCAGGCAGATCAGCATGGTCTGGCCGAAGTCCGGCTGCAGAACCAGCGGCACGATGGTCAGCGGCAGGATCGCCATCGCGACGATAGTGCCCGGCAGGTCCTTGCGTTTGGCGCCTTCGGAAAAAGCCCAGGCCGCCATGACAACAAAGGCAGGCTTGACGAACTCAGACGGCTGAAAGCCAAAAATCCAGCGCCGCGATCCCTTCACCTCGTGGCCGAACAGCAGGGCGGCGATGATCAGCGCCATGCTGGCCAGAAACACCAGCAGCGCGGCGCGGCGGACGTGGCGCGGCGACAGGAAAGAGGTGACCAGCGCCAGAACCGCCGCCGGGATGAGATAGAGAAACTGCCGGTGCACAAAATGAAATGTTTGCAGGCCGAGGCGCTCGGCAACCGGCGGCGAGCCAGCCATGGTCAACACCATGCCAAGCACCATCAGCAGACCAAAAGCGCCAAGCAGCAGACGGTCGATCGTCCACCACCAGTCGCCGATATACGAGCGTTCCGCGCGTGAGATCATGGCCGTTCTCCGGTTTGGTCAGGACGCGGTCAGCGTCTGCACGGCGCTGCGAAACGCATCACCGCGAATTTCGAAATTTCTATACTGGTCGTAGGACGCGCAGGCGGGCGACAGCAGGACCACAGGGTCCCTCCGGCCGGATACTTCCGCGTCTTTCGCCGCGGCGGCAACCGCCTTGTCAAGCGTGCCGCAGCGCGCATAGGCCACCGCTCCTTCAAGCGTTGCGGCAAATGCGTCGCTCGCCTCGCCAATCAGATAGGCTTTGGCAACGCGGCCAAAATGGCGGCGCAGCGGCTCAATGCCGCCGTCTTTGGGCCTGCCGCCGAGAATCCAGTGGATGTTGTCGAAGGACAGCAGCGCTTTCTCGGCGGCGTCCGCATTTGTGGCCTTGGAATCATTGATGAACAGGACAGCGCCATGACGCGCCACCTCCTCCATGCGGTGCGCAAGGCCGGGAAAGCTGCGCAAGCCTTTTTGCAGCAGGTCCGCGTTGAAGGCATGCGCGCCCAGCGCCGCAACGCAGGCGGCGGCATTCTGTCCGTTGTGGCGGCCACGCAGCGCGTTTATGCCCGCAAGGTCGGCGACCGGTACAGCGCGCCCGCCCACCATGCGCAGCAGCCGTGTTCCTTCCAGCACAATGCCGTCGCTCAGATTGGTGCGCGTGACCGAAAACGACGCGCCAGGCCGGCCCGCCTTGCGCAGCCGCTCGGCGATGGCGACGCAATGGGGATCATCAAGGCCGATCACGGCGACGTCCGCACCCGCCACCAGCCGCGCCTTGATCGCCGCGTAATTCTCCATGGTGTCATGGCGGTCAAGATGGTCGGGCGTGATGTTGAGCAGCACGCCAACGTAAGGATTGAGCGAGGGCGCAAGATCAATCTGGAACGATGAGCATTCGATGACGTGGCAAACGCCAGGGCCAGGCGGCGACAGCTCAAGGATTGGGATGCCGATGTTGCCGCCCATCTCGACGCGGTAACCGAAAGTCCTGAGCAGGTGCGCCAGCAGCGCCGTCGTCGTGGATTTCCCGTTGGTGCCGGTTATGGCGTAGAAGGGCGAGGGGGCAGGCAACAGCGCCCGCTCGCGGCAATACAGCTCGATGTCGCCTATAACCTCAAGGCCCGCGCCCTGCGCCTTCAGCACGGCCCAGTGCGGCTCGGGATGTGTCAGCGGCACGCCGGGCGCAAGCACCAGCGCGGCATAGTCGTTCCAGTCCGCCGAGGCCAGATCAACGATGCCGATCCCTCTCGCCTGCGCGCCCGCCCGCACCGCCTCGCTGTCGTCCCACGCGGCGACATGCGCGCCGCCAGCGGCCAGCGCCAGCGCGGTCGCAAGGCCTGAGCCGCCGAGGCCGAACAGCGCGACGGATTTGTCCCTGAATGTTGTGACCGGGATCATCGTCAGCGCACCTTGAGTGTGGCAAGGCCGATCAGCGCCAGCACAAAGGCAATGATCCAGAAGCGCATGACCACCTGTGGCTCGGACCAGCCCAGCTGCTCAAAATGATGATGGATCGGCGCCATGCGGAAGACGCGCCTGCCGGTCAGCTTGAACGAGGCAACCTGAATAATGACCGACATAGCCTCCAGCACAAACAGGCCGCCGACAATGCCCAGCACGATCTCGTGTTTGGTGGCGACCGCGATTGTGCCGAGCAGGCCGCCCATGGCGAGCGATCCTGTGTCGCCCATGAAGATTTGCGCCGGTGGCGCGTTGAACCACAGGAAGCCGGCGCCCGCGCCAATGACGGCGGCACAGACCACAGCGAGCTCACCGGTGCCGTTGACGAAATTAATACCGAGATAGGTCGCAAAAATCGCATTGCCGGACAGGTAGGCGATCAACGCGAATGCGCCGGCCGCAATCATCACGGGCACAATGGCAAGGCCGTCAAGACCGTCGGTCAGATTGACTGCATTGCCCGCCCCAATGATGACAATCGCGCCGAACGGAATGAAAAACAGGCCAAGATCGACAATAAACCCGCTGATGAAAGGAAAGGCCAGTGATGTCGAGACATTCTGCTCGCCAAAGCGGGACATGGCCCAGCAGGCAAAGCCGGCGATGAGCGCTTCGCAGGCGAGGCGCGCCTTGCCGGAGAAACCCTTGTGCGATTGTTTTGTGACTTTGAGATAGTCGTCATAAAAGCCGATCAGGCCGAAACCCAGCATGACCAGCAGCGCGATCCAGACATAGGGATAGCGGCTGACAGGATTGGCCCAGAGCAGGGTCGAGACAATGAGGCCGGACAGGATCATCAGTCCGCCCATCGTGGGCGTGCCGCGCTTGGCCAGATGCGACTGCGGACCATCCACGCGGATCGGCTGTCCCTTGCCCTGCTTGATGCGCAGCGCGGCGATGATGCGCGGGCCAAAAAACAGCACGATGACAAATGAGGTGAAAAACGCGCCACCCGCCCGCACTGTCAAATATCTGAACAGGTTGAGCGGGAAGAAAATATGCGAGTAATCGGCAAGCAGCGTGAGCATGCAACTATCCTTCAGCGGGCACAGTCAGGCCCCGGCAAAATGCTGTTTGAGCGCGGCAACGAGCGGTCCCATCCGGCTGCCGTTCGAGCCTTTGATCATGATGACGTCGCCAGCCTGGAGTGCCTGCCGCAGCGGCATTTCCAGACCTGCCGCCTGCGCTACCCACAAGCCGCGCCGCACCTCGGGCAGGGCATTGTAGAGGTGGCTGGACAGCGGGCCCGCGGCGAAAACAAGGTCGACATTCTGCGCAATAATATCGGCTTCCAGCGCCGCATGCATGGCGGCACCCTCCGGACCAAGCTCAAGCATGTCGCCAATCACGGCAATGCGGCGTCCGTTGGCGGTTTTGGGTGCGGCGCCAAGCAAGGCCAGAGCCGCCCGCATGGACGCCGGATTGGCGTTGTAGCTCTCGTCAATCAGCAGGGCTGTCGCGTTGTCCACCGCAAGCTGATGGCGCGCGCCGCGCCCGGCCGCCGCCATGAAATCGGTGAGCCGGCTTGCAGCTGCTTCCAGATCCCCGCCGACTTCCTGGACTGCCAGCAGGACAGCGAGCGCATTCAGCGCCATATGCTTGCCCGGCGCGCCAAGCCGACACGACAATTCCTGCCCCAGCACGCTCGCACGGATGAACGAGCCGTCGGCTGCGGGCGCAAATTCGTCGAGGCGCGCGTCCGCCTCCGGATGCTCGCCAAAACTCAGCACACGGCTGGCCGCCGAGGCCTGCGCTGCTGCGTTCAGCAGATCATATTGCCCGATGTCGCGGTTGATGATGGCCGTTCCGCCTTTCTCCAGACCGGAGAAAATCTCCGCTTTGGCGGCGGCAATGGCGTCAAGCGAGGCGAAATGCTCCAGATGCACCGGCGCAACCGTTGTGACAATGGCGACATGCGGGCGCACCTGCGCCACGAGCGGGGTGATCTCGCCTCCATGATTCATGCCGATTTCGAAGACGCCATAGCGCGCGGCGCGCGGCAGGCGCGCCAATGTCAGAGGCACACCCCAGTGATTGTTGTAGGAGGCAGCTGAAGCATGCGTCTGGCCAAAGTCTGACAGCACCAGGCGCAGCGCCTCCTTGGTGCTGGTCTTGCCCGCCGAGCCGGTGACCGCAATGATCCAGGCGGCAGAGCGCTGGCGCGCCGCCAGGCCGAGGCTGACCATGCTGGCCAGCACGTCACGCACCACAAACAGCGGACCCGCACTGCGCAGGCCAGAGGCATGCGCCTCATCCACAACCGCAGCTGCCGCACCTTTGGCGAAAGCCGAGGCCACATGGGCATGGCCGTCCTGCGCATCACCCTTGATGGCGAAAAACAGGTCTCCGGGCTGCAACGTGCGTGTGTCAATGGAAATGCCAGTGACGCCGCGCGGCATGGCGCCAAGCAGCCAGGCCTGCAAGGGCGCGATCAGGCCAAGGCCGGACCACAGCGGGCCGTTTGACTGTCCGTGCACAGACATGGGGTTTGGCTCACTCATAGGCCACCAGATGTTTAAGTGTGCCAAGCACAGCAGCATGATCGGAAAAAGGCAGAACATCGCTGCCGACAATCTGCCCGGTCTCATGGCCTTTGCCCGCAATAACCAGCACATCCCCGCTTTGCAGCATGCCGATCGCCGCAGCTATCGCCTGGCGGCGGTCAGCGATTTCACGGGCGCCGGGCGCGGCGGCAAGGATGGCGGCGCGGATCAGCGCTGGTGCCTCAGTGCGCGGATTGTCATCAGTCACGATCACAACATCGGCGAGGCGGCTGGCGATTTCGCCCATCACCGGGCGCTTTCCAGTGTCGCGGTCACCGCCGCAGCCAAACACGACAATCAGCCTGCCGGAGGCGAAGGGCCGAAGTGCTGCGAGCACTTTTTCCAGAGCGTCGGGTTTATGGGCATAGTCCACCAGGATCGGGGCGCCCCGGAACGATCCGGCTCGCTCCAGACGCCCCGGCGCGCCCTGCAAGGTGGCGAGCCCCGCCAAGGTGCGGAGCGGATCGCCGCCGGTGGCGATGCACAGACCCGCAGCTACCAGAGCGTTTGATGCCTGAAATGTGCCGGGCAGCGGCAGTTTGACCTCATAGGACTTGCCCGCATGGGCCAGTCGAAGGATTGTGTCGAAACCATCGCGGGTCGCCCGCTCAAGCCGGATAAAGTTACCCTTTGCGCCGGTTGTCAGCACATTGAGGCCGCGCACCTTGCAGGCCGCGATTACCTGATCCGAAACATCACCGTCGGCATCAATCACCGCAGGTTGTCCAGGTTGCAGCAAAACCTCGAACAGGCGCAGCTTGGCGGCAAGATAGTCCTCAAAATCGCGGTGATAATCGAGATGGTCGCGCGACAGGTTGGTGAAAGCGCCAGCCGACAGACGCACGCTGTCGAGGCGGCGCTGGTCGAGACCATGCGAGGAGGCTTCAAAGGCAAGGTGACTCACACCTTCGGCAGCGAGCCTGTCCAGCGTTTCATGCAGGGTCAGCGGGTCGGGCGTTGTCAGCGAGCCATAGACCGCGCCGCCGGGCGCGACGACGCCGATGGTGCCGAGCGAGGCGGCTTCGAACCCGCATTGCAACCACAACTGGCGCAAAAACGCGGCAACTGAGGTTTTGCCACTGGTGCCGGTCACTGCCGCTATGGTTGCAGGCTGCTGCGGGAAAAACCGCGCTGCCGCCGCTGTCAGCGCCTGCCGCACGTCCGCAGCTTCAATAAAGGCAATGGAGGCGGGCAGGCCCGGGGGTCGCGCCGCCGCCACAACTGCTTGCGCGCCCGCCGCAATGGCTTGCGGCACATAGGACAGGCCATCCGCTTTGGTTCCTGGCACCGCAAAAAACACATAACCGGGGCGCACGGCGCGGCTGTCCTGCGCCAGCCCGGCAATGGCGCGCCCAGCGAAATCGGGCTTGCCAGCAAGCCCCGGAAAAAGCTCCGCCAGTGTCATCAATGCGCCGAAGCTCCCGCCTGCGGCATGGCTATGCCAAGCCGCGCCAGCATCGGGAAGGGCTGCACCGGCAGATCAATCCGGGGCGCCATCCCAATGAGCGGACCGATGCGCTCGATCAGTTTGCCCGCGGTAATGCCGGCATTCCAGGCGGACGTGTGAAAACCCTTGGATTCCTCCGTTGCCTGCGGCTCGTCATACAGTGTCAAAATGACGTACTTCGGCTTGTCGGCCGGGATCACCGCCATAAAAGTCGTGAAAACCTTGTCCTTGGAGTAATGGCCATGGATAATTTTATCAGCCGTGCCGGTTTTGCCGCCGACATAGTAGCCGGGAATATTGGCGAGCCTCGCCGAGCCTTCCACAGCGTTAAGGCGCAGCAGATAGCGCAAGGATTCGCTGACCTCGGGGCGTACCACGCGCGGCGCGTCCAGTCTCGCCTCGGCCTCATTGCGCTTGAGGAAGGTCGGCTTGATGAGATAGCCGCCGTTGGTCAGCGCGCCCACCGCCATCAGCGATTGCAGCGGCGCGACATTGAGGCCCTGGCCGAAGGCAATAGTGATGGTGTTCAGCTCGCCCCAGCGCTTGGGCAGAATCGGTGCGGCATTCTCCGGCAATTCGGTGACAAGCCGGGTCAGCTGGCCCATTTTGGTCAAAAATGCCTTGTGGCCCTCGACCCCCACTTTCATCGCCATGCGCGCAGTGCCGATGTTGGATGAATGCGTGAATACCTCGGGCACGCTCAAAACGCGGCGCTGGGCATGGAAATCATGGATGGTGAAGCGCCCGTAACGCAGGTTTTCGCGGGCGTCGACATGGCTGCTGAGCGTGACCTTGCCGGATTCCAGCGCCATTGCGATAGTGATGGCCTTGAAGGTCGATCCCATCTCATATGTGCCGACCGTCATGCGGTTGATGTGATCCGGCTCCTGCGCGTCAACAGGATTATTGGGGTCATAGTCAGGCAGTGACACCATGGCGACCACCTCGCCGGTGTTGACGTCCAGCATCGCGCCTGCCGCCGCCTTGGCCCTGAACCGCTGCATGCCCATCACCAGCTCATCGCGCATGGCGTGCGTGGCGCGCATGTCGAGTGACAACTGGACCGGCTTCAGGTCAGCCGAATCGACCTGCAAACCAGCGCCATGCAGTTCACCAATTCCTTCGCCATCGATGAATTTTTCAATTCCCGCAATGCCGACGTTGTCGCGGTTGGCAAAGCCGAGCACGTGCGCGCCGATCGGGCCATTGGGATATATGCGTTTTATATCAGGCAGAAAGCCGACACCTGGCAAACCAAGCCGGTAGACTTCCTGCTGCTGCTTGGGAGAAATGGCGCGCTTGACCCAGACGAAATTCTTGCGCGCGCCGATCTGCGCGCGCAGTTCCTTGGCGTCGAGGTCGGGCAGCACGGCCGTCAGCAGCTCGACTGCCTCGTCCTTGTCGATCAGCCGCCGCGGCTCGGCAAACACCGAAACAGTGCGCACGTCCGTCGCCAGCACTTCGCCATTGCGGTCAATAATATCGGGGCGCGGGGTTGAAACGGTAATCTGGCCGGAATTTCTGGCGTTTTGCTGAATATCCGGCTTCATTCCCAGAAAAACCAGCCGGCCTGCGATGACGCAATAGAGCGCGCCGAACACCAGCGCCGTGAAACGCACACGCCCGCCGCTCTTTTCGTAGCGCATGCGAAAAAGGTTTTTTGTGATGCCGGACAGGCTGACGCGCGGCACCCTGGCCCGAAAGCGTGCAAAAGAACTCAGGTGCCGCGCAGTTGCCATGCTCGCGACGTTAGCCTGAGTCGTCTCTTGTCCCTGCGCTGTCATTGCCTTCATGGCCTCCCGCTAGCGCTGGTTGATGGCAGGCGTAGTCGCGCCCGCAGTTGCGTTACGTGGCGTGCTGGCGGCATCGCCGATGCCAAGCGCGTCCAGTTTGCGGCCAATCGAGTCAACACGCGGCACACGGTCCGGCAGCTCGCTCAACGGCACGATCTGGTTCAGCTCCAGCGCCTGCAAGTCGAGAAACCTCATTGCCAGCGCCTGAATCCGCTCAGGCCGCGTAAGCTGCGCCCATTCGGCCCGCAGCAGGCTGATCTCTGCCTTCTCCGCATTGATTTTATGCTGTATTTTGGCAATCTGCTCGACATACCAGATTGTTTCGTACTTGATCGAATAGGCGTAGATTGCCGAGCTGATCAGCGCTGCAATCGACACAACATTGAGAAAACGGAACATTCAGCGCCTCCCGGCCAATGTTGGCAGCGCGGCCAGCGCGGCGAGCCTGGCATCTGGCCCGCCAGCCGCTGCCTGCGTACGTTCGCCGGTCCGCAGCTTGGCCGAGCGGGCGCGCGGATTGGCGGCGAGTTCCGCCGCCCCTGCCGTCACGGGTTGCCTGCCCAGAAGCGTGAAACTTGCGGTGTTTTGCGTCACTGCGCCGGGCATATGCCGCGAAACTGATGCGCCTCGTCCGGAGCGGGCAGCGAAAAACTGTTTCACGATGCGGTCTTCGAGCGAATGAAAACACACAACTGCCAGCCGCCCACCGGGTTTCAGCACACGCTCAGCGGCATAAAGTGAGCGCAAAAGCTCGCCCAGCTCATCATTGACCGCGATGCGCAAAGCCTGGAACACCCGTGTCGCGGGATGAATATCGCCGGGCTTGCCCGGCATGATGCGGGCGATGAGCCCCGCCAGCGCCCCGGTTGTGGTGAAGGGCGCGGTCCGCCGGTCGTGCACTATGGCGCGGGCGATGCGGCGTGAAGCGCGCTCCTCGCCATAGTGGTAGAAAATATCGGCGAGGCCTTCCTCGCTGTATTCATGAATGATTTCCGCAGCGCTCAGACCGTCCTGCTGCATCCGCATGTCGAGCGGCCCGTCAAACCGGAAGGAGAAGCCGCGCGCCGCCGCGTCGATCTGCATCGATGACACGCCAATATCCAGCACGATGCCGTCAAGCGGGGCAAAATCTTCGCGCGCTGCAATGGTATCAAGATCGCCAAAACGCGCCTGCGCCAGAACCAGCCGCCCCGCACTGGCCGCAATCATCGCCCGGCCGTCGCGAATGGCATCGGGATCGCGGTCAAGCGCCAGCACACGCGTGCCGGGAACCTTCAATATTTCAACAGTATAGCCACCGGCACCAAAGGTGCCGTCGAGGTACAGCCCGCCCGCCCGCAACGCCAGCGCGGCGATGGCTTCGGGGCGAAGCACGGGAATGTGCCGGGCCGGTCCGCCAGCGGCTGGGGCGTTACCCTCACCGCGGTCCGGCGTCATTCCCGTGCTCCCTGCCGCAGCGGCATTTCTGCCGCATGCCTGGCGCTTAGCTGTTTCCGGAAGTCGCGCACCCGAGATTTGGCCTCCTCGAGATGCGCATGGAAACGGCCCGGCTCCCAGATCTGGAATTTCTCGCCAAGGCCGACAAACGTGACCTCGGCGGTGATGCCCGCACTCAACTTCAGCGTGTCGGTCAGGATGATCCGCCCTTCCGTATCCGCCTTCAGCACCTCGCTGGTGCCCTCCAGAGCCAGCGCGAACGCGTCGCGCTCCTCCGAATAGGGCGGAAAACCCGCAATCAGCGCGTGTATCTCCGCCAGCAACCTGTGGCCGCCACAGTCCAGCGCCGCCACATCCAGCGAAGGATGCACGTACAGCCCCTCGAACCCGTCGCGCGCCAGCACCGCACGGAAAGACGCCGGGATCGACACGCGGCCCTTGGCATCCAGACGATGGGTGAAATGCGAGACGTAACGCTCCACGGACGCAACCTTTACGCGCATGTCCCGCCTGGCCAGAGGCCACAAAATACCGTTGCGCATCAATAGCTTGACACGCTTTGGGCGATTCTGCCCAAGTGACTCGGTACGGGATGATTTGGGATAGCATGGGCTTTTATGGGCGTCAACAGGAACCGCGCGGCGAAAACCGATTCCGCCACTCACCGCGCCATTAGGGATTGTTAAGGTTAATGTTGTGTTGACAGGTCAGGGTTAACGCTTGTGTTTTGAAGTGTTTGCCGGAGTTTTGCGCATGGATTTGCCCGTGATTACCCCTGCCCGCCGCCTCAAGGCGCGCGTCCACAAGGTTCTGATGGCCGGTGAGGCCCGCAACAAGGACGCCCAAGGCTTTGTTTCTGAAGCGCTTTCCAGTCTCGATGTGAGCTTTGGCGGCATTCCGGGCGAACGCCACCACGGTTTCGTTCGCCCCGCTGACGCCCGCGTGCCCTGGTATCCACGCGGCTCGCAGTTGCGCAACACCCGCCAGGCATCCTTGGTATCGGTGGAGGAACTCGCTGAAATTGCAGGATTAATGGGCCTGCCCGAAATCCGGCCTGAATGGCTGGGTGCCAACATCGTGGTGGAGGGGATGGCGCGCCTGTCTTTCCTGCCGATGGGCAGCCGCCTGTTTTTTGGCGGCGGTGCTGTGCTGGTCTGCGAGGGTTATAACGCCCCCTGTTCAATTTCCGGTAGTGCCGTGGCCAGCGCGGCCGGAAAGGGCAGCAAACTGGATTTCGTCAAGCCAGCCACCCGCAGACGCGGCATAGTTGCAAGCGTTGAGCGGCCGGGCCAGATTGTGCCGGGCAGCGAAATCGACATTCTGGTGCCGGACCAATGGCTGTTTTAGGCGCTTTCCAGGAGTCGAAACGCGTGCCGAGATCGTGGCCGACATTGGTGTTGCACATTGCGTCGGTGGAGCAGCGCTCTGCCGCAGCCCCCGCGCCGCCCCCAAAAACATGAACAATCATACCAGCGCTACACGTATTTTGCGCAGCCCCTCATCGCCTGCCGCCTCAAGCGCGGCAACACGCTCCATGGCGTGGGTGTAGCCTGCCTCCAGCAATGGGCGATGCATGTTCCAGTTGAGAAAGCCCGCACCGGGCGGCGGCTGCGGCGTCAGCAGCAGGTCGCAGGCCAGCATCGATTCGGGCAGGCGGGAATTGCCGCTGAAGCGGAAGGCCTGCACGAGACTGTCCTTGAGCAGGGGGAAGTGCGGCGGGCCGGTGCGACGCGCGCCAAACAGCCAGCGCAACCAGTGCGGGCGGCGGGCATAGTCGTGGCTGCCCTGCGGATCTTCAGGCTCGGCAAAATTGACCGCGATGACATGGCCGGCGATTTTCTCGCGCATGGCGAAGACCGGCAGCGAGTCATAGCCCGCCCCGTCGGCCAGCAGGTCACCGCCGCGCACGAAGGGCGGCAGCAGGCCGGGAATGGAGGCGGTGGCGCGCATCGCCTCCCACACTGGGCCGCGATCAATGATCTCGTAACGGTTGCGCGAAAGGTTGATGGCGGTGGTGAAATAGGGCACCGGCAGGTCTTCAACATCGCGCCCCTCGCTGGCGCGGCGCAGGCCGTCGTCGAAAGTGGCGGGGTTGACGAGGCCAAACACCGGCGCAGTGTAGCGGCGCATGGCGCGCCGGTCCTCAAACAGCTGGCGCGCCCGCTCGCCAAATTCTTCCGCCGTTATGCCGAAAGCATAGGCAAGACCGGCGCAGCCGCCCGCTGACGAGCCGCCGACGCAATCAAAGGCAAAGCCCATTTCAACCATCGCCTTGATGGCCCCGACATGCATCGAATAGAGCGCGCCGCCGCCGCACAGCACAAGGCCGATGGCGCGGTCAAACATGATGCGCGCCAGCCGCCGCCAGTCGCCCGGCTGGTCCAGCCCGGCGTGCAGCAGCTGCGCGACGTCGCGTCCCTGCCGCCAGCGTGCCGTATTCTGCGGGGTCGGCGGGCGCTTTTCATGCAGCAGCACGAGGCCGGTGTGGCGGCCGTGCCGCGTTCTGGCGAGGCGCGCCTCGGTCTCGCCCGGCTGTGGCGCGCCGGCGTGGCGGTGCACGATAAAGCAGCGGTCCGCCTGGTGCAGGCAGGTGTTGATCCAGTTTGGCCCGCTATTGAAACGCGCGTGATAAATCAGGTGATCGTTGCGGCGCTCAAGATCGGACAGCAGCATGGCGTGGGCACGCTCGCCCTGCATGTCACTTGCGCCAGTCGCCGCACGCACATCTGCCCGCGAACCCAGACTTTGCGCCGTGCCATGACGGCGGCAAGCCTGTTCCAGCAGGGCGAGCACCTGCGCCTGCATGCCTGCATCCACATCATCGCCGAAAATAAACGCCGTGCTGCGGTTGCGGCCTTTGGCGCGGTGTTCGCTCGAATCGCCCAGCCGCAGGGCCAGCGCCTGTGCGATGGCGCTGGCGAAGGGCGGATGGCGCGTCAGCAGGGCTTCAAGATCGTCAATGCCAAAACGCAGCAGCCAGCAGTCGCGCTCGGCGATAATGGTGGCCGAGCGCGGCATTTTGGAAAAATAACCGACTTCGCCGACCGGCTCGCCGGAATGGATCGCGCCGACGGGACGCCCGTCGCGGTAGGCGCGGCAGCGGCCCGAGAGCAGAAGAAAAACGCAGTCGCTGG